>DATLXX010000007.1:0-128770 GCA_035575435.1 Candidatus Nitrosotenuis sp. | reverse complement strand
GAGCTCTATTAGGATGGTTGCAGGTGCATCAAGTGGCTGGCACTCTTGTGGTTGGTGTTACCCAACCACCTCGCCGGTGCCTCCCGGCCATACCCTTTATGTTCTTGATAAAGAAACAATCATGAACAACAAAATCAGTCTGACAGGAATCTTTCAGACTCCATATAACTTTGAAGCAGCAAAACAATACTATATCATTGCCAAACCAAACGGCGGAACCATTACCATCAAGGGATCAGTCATAGACCCCTCGACCACGCCATATCTAAAAATCACCAACCTCCCACCCAACATTCCATTTGAGATTCTAAAGGACGGCTTTGTCGCATCAAAGGGAATGTCACAGTATGACGGGATAGTCACACTGCTCATAAATGATGTGAGTATCGGCGGTACATCTCCTAATGGAATAATGCATCTTTATCCAGACTCGTTAAAGTACAGAGGTCATTTTTCTACCATAGTCTTTGACAATGTGAACAACCAAGTAATCCATATCCCAACCCAGGACGACAAGGTTTACGTGGCTCACGCCTACGTCCAGATTCCAGTTGTGGGAAATGTCACCGTAACGGATACCTATCTGGACAACCAGCTTGCCCTTTCCTATCTTAACGGCAACTATACCACCGGAGACCACATCAAGGTTCCAGTGATTCCAGGCTATTACGACATCAACATGAAGATTAATGGTGTGCCTACGACTACAGTAATCTCAAACGTTCTTGGAGGCACAGGCCTCAAGGTAATACCGCCAAGCACGTCTACGATTACAGACTATGACGATAACAACATGATAAGCACAATTTCTGCTACCAGCGGCACCACGGCATATGTCATTTCAACAACAACTGGAACAATCACCACGTCAATTACGGCAACAATTTCTGGAAACTCTGAAATAGAAAACTATGCATACTTTGGTGCCCCGCCTCCGGCTCCACCACCTCCGCCACCAAGAGACCCGCTAAAGGCTTTTGTAGACATTTACAGGAACGGCGTCTTTGTATCGCAACAACAAATCTACTTTAACCCAAATCCCACTGTCCAAAACTCTGCAGGGGTGAGTGGGTCTAGCTCATATCTGATTGACAAGTACACCTATCCGCAAACCGTAATCAACGGTGTAATCACAACGAACGTTGTCCCAGGAGACATGATCGAGTTCTACCTTTATGCAAATATTTCTGCTGATGGTTCTGTACCACCTGTCCCATCTGGCTACATCTTTTACCATTATTCAGGGGAAGGGCATGCAACTGCTACCATACACAGCGGTTCGATACTAACTGGCATGTAGTTCTGCCTTAAATCTCATCTATTTTTTTACGCTAAATGAGAAATTTTTCGACATTAAATCAGCCTACAATAAAGCAATCAGTTTTTTTATTTGCTGTTTTGACAATCGTTTCTCTGGGCAGTACCAATACGAACACAATACATGCACAGGAATTATTGTCAACTGATCCTGATGATAATGATACAAAGAATGATGCGGAGTCATTCAAAAGTAATGTGCACCTTTGGGCACCTTCAAAGATGATCAAAGGAGAAACCTATGAAGGACTCGTGGTACTTTCTGATGCGGCCACTGCAGGAGAACTGATTCTTATTACTTCAAGCGACAAGACAATTATCGAGCCTCCAAAAAGCATAACCATTCTGCCAGAGTCAAATCACGGCATATTTGAAATTAAGACACTAAAGGAGGGAAACGCAAGAATCTTTGCTAGTGTAAATGGCGAGGTTACCAGTACCGATGTTAAGGTGTATTCCTCAAGCAGCACGCCTGACAAACTAGGCATGTTTTTGCCATCAAACAGCACAAAGACAGCCAAAGTGCCAGTGTACGTCTTTACCCTTGACAGAAATGGGTCACCGGCATCAGCAAAACACGATGTCGTCATCCATCTCAACTCTTCCTCAGAAATGATCAGGGTTCCAGAATCTGTTATTGTAAAAAACCAAACCTACTATGCCAGATTTACTGCAGAGGTAAATGGAGGCGGTAAAATAACTGCCAGTGCACAAAATCTAAACGCTGATACCATTGATGTGAAAAGACAGCAAGAAAACGTCGATGTCTTGATGGGAATCGCCCCAAACATCGCACTGGAAAACTCGCAGGTTTACTATTATGTGTGGCTTGAAAAAGACGGCAAGCCATTCAAACCACCTCATGTCGTAGACGTGTTTCTTTCTTCAAATGATCCCAAAGTTGCAAGGCTTGCTCCAAGAGGTACGTCTCAACATTATGGGGACGGCACCATTCATGCAAAAATGATAGATGGTATTGCAAGGGGAATGCTGTTTACAGGAGACAGTGGATCTGCAACAATTTCAGCTAACGTAGATGGATTTGGTTATGCGCAAGCTGATCTTGCGGTAGGGCCTGTGACATTTTCTAATAATGAGAGTCTTTCAAATGAGGTACAGAGTGGGCCGTCTTCAGACGTTCAAGTAAATTCAACTAGCTCGTCAAGAATTGATGCAGTTTATCAACCAAACATAGCTCTTAGCTGGGTCTTTCCAGCCAAAACAAGTGATAAAGCATATGGAGTGGTTGCATTGTACTGGCAAAATGTAACAAAGTCTGTTAATACAAGCATGGATGAAATCGACGGAACGACTGTCCAATCAGTAGTTTCTACACAGACGCTGGTCCCATTACCGCTTGATGACAGAACGATCAACATTGCCTCCCAGGCTGGTCTTGTCCACAAAACGATGTACCAAATGTCCCAAAGCAACAGACTTGAATCAACTGAGGGCAAAGGAAGGCTTTCTGCAATCGAGTTTGAGCTGGCCGCCTCAAACCAAGGTGACTATACCATATCGGTTTCTGGCCCAGGACTTGATACCAGTCAGACAAAGCTTCGAGTCGTCCCAGAACACACAGAATCTTACAAAATAGGCATAGTTCCCCTCCCATCAAGGCCTGAAGTGAGGCAGGATCTTGCCATTGTGTCTATTCTTGATAAAGATGGCAATCTTGTCGATTCTGGTATGGCTCAAAACAACGACATCGAAATCGTCACATCAAAAATTCAAGAAGCTGGCAGGGGGGTTGTATCTGGGATTAGTGCAAGCACAATAGTTAGGGGAGAGGTATCAGAGCAGGCAAGCATTGTAGCCTCTGCCAATAACATAGGAACAACATCTGCAGATATTATTCCTGCAGGTGTAAGCACTGCAATTGAATTTGAGCTACCGGCAATAATCCATGTTGGAGAACCTGTCCCATATGTCATACATGAGGTCGATATTTTTGGCACGCCGCTGGCAAAGATCAAACCAATTGGAATGTCTACCTCTGGCGGAATTAAAATTGATAGGAATCAGCAATACCTTATCGCCAGAAATCAGGGGCAAGGAAAGATTGCAGTCTTGGCAGATGTTGGTGCTGATACGAAAAACTTTGATGCATTCCCAAACACAATGAATGTAGAAGTTGTTATCAACAAAGAAAAGATCCGAGTCGGCGAAAAAACCCAGCTTGCTGTCATTAGTAATATTCCAAATCTAGAGATAACAATTGACTCTCCAGTTACCTTTACTGAAACAAAAGAACAGGATGACGGCAAAAATATCTACTTGGCATATCCAGACAGAGAAGGAACATTCGATGTTACAGTAACTGCACAAAAGGGCGGTTATGCTCCTGTTACCAAATCACTTAGTTTTGAGGCAGTACATCTCTTTGACCTTACTGTAAAAGCGGTGTCTACACAAGATGGCAAAGAGATATCGGCAAAACATACTCTTGTCATATCTAATCAGACCATCAGTAGGCTCAGTACCCCATACAGTAAAGAATTAGGTCCATCAGAGATTATCGTGTCTTTTCCTCAAGAGCAAAAAATGGGCAATAAAAGTTACATACTCAAAAAAATACGAATGGGAAATGAGGAATTTTTTGATGAACAGGTAGGGTTTTTCCTTAACAGCAATACTGAAGTCACTACTTACTATGACAGAATGATCAAAGTCGATGTTACAGGAGCAGAAGGCTCTGGCTTTTATCCTTACGGGAAAACTGTAACGCTAAGCATTCCACCAAAAGACAAGGTGTCATTTTTTGTCAGAGAGGTATTTGATCACTGGGACGGACTGCCATATGATACAGAGCCAGTTTCATTTACGGCGTCTGAGGACATTTCAGCAAGCGTGGTATACCGAGATGACTATACTTTTTTAATGCTAGCTGTTGCAGCAGCTGTAACTGCTGTACTTTACATGACTGTGATAAGAAACAAGGTAAATCTAAGATGGGAAATCTCAAAATTAGTCGACCTGCTAAGAAATAACATCAAGGTTAGTTCTCCAAAAGTATCACAAATCCGAGAATCCCTTGAAGGCAAAAAGAAAAAAGTTGGGTTTTAAGAAAATAGTTTCTTTACCTTTGCAAGTTCTGTTTTGATAGAGTCAATCTTTGCATCAATGTCATCGACTGACTCACCATTTTGTATTAGGCTTCGAAGATCAACTCGCAGCATCAACTCGATTTTTTGCATTAGTTTTAGATCTTTTGCTGCAATAGTACTTTCGATGTATTCGTAGTTTTCCAAGTAAGCAGTGGTTGCAAGTGAGAATGCTTTGTTTTGGCCTCCTTCTCTGTATTCCGATGAGGCTTGGTCAAGCAGCTTTTCGATATTGCCTATTGTCGATAGAACATCACTGTTCTTTGTTATTGGTTGTCCCATCATCCAATTTCCCATCATCATGTTTCCACCCATCATGCCAGAACCCATCATGTTGTTTCCCATCATACCTTGGTTCATCCAACCCGAGCCCATCATATTTTGCCAGTTGGTGCTATTGCTCATCCAGGGGCCCATCCAGTTTTGTTGAAATTGTGGGTTCATCATCATCCCTTGCATGAATTGGTTATTTCCCATCATCATGTTCATCATCTGTTGGTTCATCTGAGGGTTGTCCATCATGTATCCCATCATATTGGGCCCCATCATTGTAGTCATTGTCTGCATATGCTGAGGATTATTCATCATTGAATTGTGCATTTGTTGCATAAACTGTTGGTTGCCCATCATTGTTCCCATCCATTGGTTCATCATGTTTGGGTTTTGCATCATGGTGTTCATCCAGCTGTTCATTGCCTGTGGATTATTCATCATGGTTTGATGCCATTGAGTCATCATCTGTGGATTGTTCATCATTTGCTGCATCTGCTGAGGCGTCATGCTTGCAAAATTGGGTTGATTTGCCTGAAAAATCGCATAACCTACTCCCAGTCCTGCAAAGAATACTCCTATTGCGACTCCGATCAGTAATGCCTGATTTGTCATTGTGCTGAATGTGCACTTTTCTTTATTATATCCGGCACCAAATTATCAAACTTGAGTTTTGAGCCTTGCCATAGTTTTAGGAGGATTAGTGCAAAATCATGATTTATCTAGGAAAGTAAAACATCACAACAACTCCAATCATAACAATCAGAGAACCAATAATCTCAAACTTGTCTGGTTTTTTCTTATCCACCCAATATCCCCAAATTATCGATATGACAACGAATATTCCGCCATATGTCGCATACACTCGTCCAAAGTTTGCAGGCTGAAATGTCGGCACAATCCCATACGAGAACAGGACTAGGCCGCCAATCAATCCAAATATCTTGCCCTTGTGTTCACGTAACCATTTCCATACAAGATAACCACCGCCAATTTCCAGCAACGCTGCAAAAAAGAAGACAGCAAGCGTAGTTGCTATTATTTCGACCAAATCCTTTCTCCTTTTCTTGGATAATAGTACATGATCAAAACCCCAATTACTGCAATGATAGTGCCAATCACATCATATCTGTCAGGCGGCGTGCCATCGATTAACCAACCCCACAAAATGGACATTACAATGAAAACTCCTCCATACGCTGCATAGATCCGATGAAAGTGAGATTTTTGAAATGTTGGAACTATTCCGTACAAAAACAGAATAAAGCCTCCAATTACACCAACCCACCAAGCAAAGTCGTCCCTTAACCACAACCATACAAGATAACCGCCTCCGATCTCACACAGACCTGCAACGAAGAAAAGTAAAACCGATGAAAATACGTCCTTTTGATTCATTTTAGATTGAAAGCCAAACTACTGGATTAATCATTTGCTGTGAATTAGACATTTTCTATGCTCACTATAATTAAAGCCAGATTTAGTGCAAGATCTTGAACCCCAACTATTATCCACCCTTAAAGACGTGGGCAGTCAAATCTGAACCAAGTTTTGGAGAGGGTTTGAACCTTTTGAACATTTCTTTCGCATAGGTCCGAAATAGGCTCAAAATATTGTGTCCCGTATATTCTCACCCACATTAATTCAGTAAAATTTTTACAATTCTGAAAATTAGATATTCCAAATCTTAAATGCATACTAGTTTTTCATTTTGTGTCTCAAACCAAACTTGATGTCATTGGTTTTGGAAACGACGACATGGCATATGGCATTCCAGCTCAGGATCGAATCCATATGGCAATCTTTGGCGAGGTGGGCTCCGGCAAATCTGAAACAATGAAGCTACTAATTGCACAAAACATCACCCGCAATCAGGGATTTTTACTCATTGACCCTCACGGAATGCTTGCAAGAGATGTCTTGGAATTAATCCCAAAAGAAAAATGGGAAAAGGTGATCTATATTTCACCTGCATCGATTCATCAAAGCGGCAGGACCATCAGAATAAACCCACTAGAGTACAAGACAGATGAGGAAAGGTACATTGTTGCAATGTCATTTGTTAATGCACTGCACAACCTGCACAAAGAGACCTGGGGTGACAGACTAGAAGCAATCCTACGAAACGCATGCAATGCACTAGTTGAGGTTGAAGGTTCTACTCTGAGGGACCTTAGGATGCTGGTCTCTGATCAAAGGGCAAGGTCAATCTATCTATCCAAGGTAACAAGCAAGGACACAATCCACTTTTGGAAGAACACATTTGAAAAACAGTACAGCAGAGAAGCTGGGTCTGCTGCCTATAACAAATTAGATAAGATTTTAGCAACGCCTCCAGTTGCCGCAATGCTTGATGCCCCTACATCAAGTGTTGATTTTGCAGACGCCCTAAACTCTGGCAAATTCATAGTGGTGGACCTTTCCAGTGGAACCTCCGATGACATTACGTCATTTTTGGGCTCGATAATCTTGCACATGGTATACGTTGAGGCAAAAAAACGGGTTGACGACACAGATCAGCTTGCCACGCCATTTTACATTTACATCGATGAGGCTCATTTGTTCTCGCCATTTGCACTAAGGGAAATACTCAACACTATGCGAAAGTTCAATGTCAAGGTAACACTCGCTACACAGACAATCAACGCATACCCTAAAAGAGTCGCAGATGAAATTTCTGCCCTTGCAAGGACAATTATCTGCTTCAAGTGCGATACCGGCACAGCACACAGTTTTCAGAACCTGTTACCTCTTACAGTGGACGAGATGGTGGGACTCTCACTGCACAGATTTGCGTTTTACTCTCAGGGTGTACCGCCAATAGTCGGCGTTGCAATGACCAATCCCATCAGAACAAAGCTGGACAGCTGGCAAAACCTGGCCAAGTATTCTGTGCAAAAATACGGTGAGGCAATATCTCTTAGAAAGTACATCCCGCCAACAAAAAGGGCAGGAGACTATCCTGAGATCACAGCATGTGAATCCTTTGTTCTCCTTTTAATAAAAAAAGAAAACTATGCCATGAGCCGTGAGGAGATTTTTGAAAACCTTGAGATGAGGTTTGGCACCGATAAAGAATTGGTGTATGATTCTATCGAGTCACTTGTAAGGGAGCAATACCTTGATAGAAGAATAGAAAAAATAGATAATCAGCTCATCCAGAGATTTGCAATATCAAAACTGGCTATCAACACATTCTTTTCTACTACTGCCATGGGAAGAAGGGCTGGCTCTACTCTCCACCTTGCTGCAATCTTTTTTATGACAAGGATAATGCAGGAGCACTTTAAGCACTGTATAGTCGACCTAGGTGATGCAGCCGAGCAAAGGCCTGACATTCTGGTCTTTACTCCAGATACATACCGTGATGAAAAAGACAGACTCAGATACGATTTAGAGAACTGGAGCGATGAGATCGTTGCAGTAGAAGTCGAAGTTGACCCAACAAAGCACGCAGGACAGGTTGTTACAAACTATACAAAAAATTTTGAAAAAGGCTTTGATGTGTGGTTTGTAGTATTCTCAGAGACTCACAGAGATTTCATCAACAAAACCCTGAGTGAGGTAGGGATTGATGAAAAGCAGTACCAAATCATGATTCTAAACAAAGAACAAATCCTAAAATCATACGGGACTTTGGAAGATCATTCCAGTACAACGCATCTTACCGAAATAGAGTCCCAAGTTTTAGCTTTGCTTGGAGAATCACCATCCACTGTGCAGGGTGTTACAAGCCAAATGCCTGTATCGACTGGTACGATATTGCAGGCAGTAAATGGCCTTGAACAAAAGAGCCTCGTTAATTCTAGTTATTCTGAAATAAAAACAAAAAAGACCGACCTAAAACGTGATGCGGTAATCAAAAGGGCACAGAAAAAGAAATACTATGAGCTGACTCCACAGGGAAAAGAAATTCTGCAAGATGATGGTATGAACCCAAAAGAACCATTGACTTCAAATGAGGCAAACCCTGATGATTACCTTCCTGAGCAGAGCGACGATGTTCTCTTAGAGTGCCTCAAAGACCCAAGCTATGAAGAAAAGAAAAAGATTATTCTAATTCTTGAAAACCGCGGATATCGGGTCTCAATCAAAAACAACAAAGTAAAACTGTATAAAAGAAAAACCTAGAACAAAAAAACATTCTCATTTTGATTTATAATAAAATAGTCAAGGGATTAGTAGCTGAGAAGACACTGGGGAGATGACCTCATGTCGCCCTTGACCGATCCGATCGACCTAATCATGATATTTAGCCTTTATTCCAAGTACGACTTTTTATGAGCAATGATAGAAAGCATGACGCAGAAACTAGAATATCTGAATAGACAATCAGAGATTCTTCTAATGCCTCCTCCAACGACTCAAAAAATGCCTCAGATCAACGAGTTTATCCAGCTTGTAAGGGAGTTCCGGCAGGAGCTACAAAAGACACAAACAAGTCTGGAACGATTGAAAAAAAAGAAAGGAATTACTGGTCAGGTAGAACAGCTTCAATAGGTACCCTTTCTCCTGTAATCTTTCCATACATAGAGACCAGCGCATTCATCATGTTTGTAAGGGAGTCTATCTGCTTTTGCATCTTTGATATTTGGTCACCCTCTTCTCTCATTATGGTAGCCGCAAGGTGTGGGTCAAGGGCAATGCCACACTCTTTGCATCTGGCATCATCGGGGTTGTTAGTTTCTCCACATTGCAAGCATTTCTTCAACGCTAGGCCATTGCTCTTTTTGTCCTCTTTCTCATCGAAGATACCATAGTCCTTTTTTACAACCTCTTTGAGGTCACTGCTACTCAGATGCACGTATATCTTTACCATGTCAAGCCGCTTCCAGTTCCCATACTTTCGCAGTATCTCGTGAGGGTGTCTTTTGGCTATGTCGGTCAGCTTTGTATGTCGTAGCAGGTATGCCCAGACATTTTTCTTTATTCCGGCAGCTGCAGCAGCCTTCTTTACAAGCCTTTCCAGATACGCAAGACTTAGGACGCTTTTTGTTCTATAAGACCACCATACGGGAGCATCGGGGTCACTACCATACGGATGGTGCTTGAGCCACTGCAGTAACGGCTCACAAGCAATGACGAGGGGTTTTGCGTCAGTATCTCCAGTCTTTCCGGTACTCTTCACCCAAGCTATTTTGCTTTCAAACCTTATGCCTTCTATTCTCATCTGCAATATCTCGCCAGGCCTGAATGCTCCTTCGAACATGCACATGACCATAGGTTTGTCCCTGATTGGAAACCTGCTGACAGCTGGCACTGCTTTGAATATAGAAACAAGTTCATCTGGTGTCAGCAAATCATCTGCTTCTACCTCCGGTCTGTATTCGCTATCGTACTTTGATGGTCTTATCCAGCGCACTTCGTCAACATAGTCGCTATCAAAAGTTCTCTCCCCAATTTCCCCAGTCTTTGCAAAGTGGACCACTCGTTTTAGAGTTCTTGCGTATGCTGCCTTTGTAGGACCTTTGTGATTTGGATCGAGAATTTGTTGGAAACATTCCTTGCAGTTTTCTTTCGTTGCGTTCTTCAATTGCATGTTTCTGTTGTCAAACCATCTTACTATCTTTGCAGACCTGCTTGCATAGTACCACACCCTTCCGGGGCTCAGTCCAGCAAGCTTCAGCTCCTGCAAAAATAATCTCACGACGTTGTGGTTTATGCTGTCTTCAAGTCCTGTCAGTATTGTGTTGATTCGCCTGTTGAATTTGTATATCTGCTCGTTAAGGTCGCCGTATCTTTGCCTGCCATTTTTTGATCTTGACCCTGTTTTCAACGCATCAAAAGCCTTTTTTGTATTTAAAGAACGGCCCGGGCTACCACCTAGTGAAAAGTAGCCCGAGGCAGATTCGAACTGCCGTCTCGGCGTATCCTCTCGTAAGATCCAGAGCGCCGAATCCATAACCTGAAAATCATTTGGCCGCTAGACTATCGGGCTACTGAACAAGCCTCGAAGTCATTTCAATATAAAATTATTACTTGATTCTGGTCTCGCGTATTGCTGTGGCGTAATCACATTCAGCTTTTAATCTCATGTATGGGATGAGCCTGTAGTGAATAGAGTACAAGTCGTTTTCTTTGTAAATGAGATTCTTTTGTAACAATGATGCCAGCCCGCGTGAGACCACAGTTAGAGAAACATCAAATTTGTTGCACACTTCATCGCGCTTTTTTTGGTACTGCTCCATAGTAAACGCTACTGCATTCAGCTCCAAAATAAGAGGCCAGACTATTTCCTTCCAAACGAATCTCCGGTTTTGTGTTCCAGACGCGTATTTGCCCTTCTCACTCAACGTTAATAACATCTCAAAAGATTAGTTATAACTGCATAGTTGTCGCATATTGAAGAATCTCTGAATCTCTTAGAAAAAAGATGGCAAATAGACCCAACACTCAAAGATTTCATGCTTGGAAAAATAACTGGCGTGACAGATCATCCAATCAAAGTAAAACAGGTAGTCTTCCACATACCATATCTGATAAACGAAAAAAAATTCGTCCTCTGGAAATGTTTTTGGCCAGACTGTCATAACTGTTGTGAGCGTCAAGGCAGACTCCCACTAACCTCACATGACCTGATCACGATTGGGAAGGGACTCAAGTACCAAAAGACATCTGATTTTATAAAAAACGAAACAGTCATAGCAACATGGAAGGAGTCCGGCCCAGCATCAAGTGATGTCTTAATGACCTCGGTAAACCTCAAAAGAAAAAATGATGAAACTGAGGCAGACGACGGCACACACATCTCATGCAGGTTTTTAGACTCAAAGGGGTCGTGCTCCATTCACCCGAACAGGCCTGGTGTATGTTATCTGTATCCATTTTCCACATGGCTTGAAAACGAAAGGGGAACGGCCCGCGTTCACTCTACATTTCAGTTCACAGGTGACTGCCCGGGTTTTTACCTTGCCGACTCGATTGAACCGATGAAGGAAGTCCTACAAGAATATTCTGACACAATATACGATTACAACATGAAATACACAAGAACCACCAGAGAAGGATTCAGTCTCGCAAGCTTTGTCTAAGCTTTTGCTACCTTCATCAAGTCACGCATGTGTATTTCCATTCCAAACCTGTCCTCGTTTTTCTTCATGTACCTGAATATTGAAATCAAGTCTGCAAAGCTTCTCAGCGCAGAAAACTCTCCCTTCATTTTATGTCTGATGAACTTGAGGACCTTACCATAAATTGCAAAATACTCCAACACTTCTTTTCTATAGTTCTCAAAGTTGTTGATATTCCTAACAAAAATGTCGGCGCATACCATGCTTGGTATTATCCCCTCGCCAAGTAGTGGATAGACAGTCCCAATTGACTCACCTACGCCGACCACCTTGCCGTGGTAAAACGGCTCGCACATATCTGGTGTCGCCAGCCTGATTGGCCGCCCAACGGTCTTTATCACCTTGCCGCCATATTTTGCAAAAAACTTGTCGGTCTCAATTACGTGGTTTTTCTTATAGTCACCTGCCCCTATGTGAGCCATGTTGTCACTTAGCGGAAAATACCAAAAGTACCCAGTCATTCCTGGGAACGGTTTTACAAAAAAGTCGTCAATTGGAACCTTTCCATCATACTGAATCTTGTACTGGTATGTGGGCAAGTAAAAGTCCTTTTTGATTTTTGGCAAGTAGCTGCGATGAAACCCAGTGCAATCGACTATGAGGTCGAACTCTTTTTCCAGATCTTCAAGCTTTGGCGCAACACCGTAGTGGATCTTGACCCCTTTTGACATTTCCTTGATGAGTCCTATCTTGTCGAACGTGACAAGACCTTTCAGCTTTATGTTAAATTTTTGGTCGTTGTTCATCTCAATATGCATGTCTTTTCCGTGGTGAATCACAAAATCGTCAAAATTTATGCCAGACTTTGCGCAAAGCTCCTTCATCTCGTTTCTTGAGGTGCCCCAGGCGCAAATAGAATCGTGATTTTGCTCAGTCATACGCTCAAAGCCTATGACCTGGTGATCTTTTTTGAGGCGTGAAATTAGATAACCGCCTGCCACGCCGACTCCAACCACAGCTATTTTCAATTCACCTGAAATTTTCCCCAGTCTAATAAATACACTTTCGTATTCTATTCAATAAGCAAGGCAGGTTTAAAGGGTCTTGCAGTCTTTGCCTTGTTTTTAGGATCATATTTTGCAGGATCCGACTCCTCAAATGCGGCCACATCGACACCAAATTCTTTTTTGACTAGCGGACCAAGCTCTGATTTGATTACCTCAATCTCACTTATTGACTCACGTTCCGCCTTTAGCTTTCTTAGCTCAACTGGTTCTGCCAAGATTGAATTCACCGTTTTTTTGACAAAATCGGGATCTTTTTTGACGTTTTCAGTATCCTTGTTTACAATCAATTCTTTGATGATTGCGCCAATGTTGGTCTGACCACTGATGACATCTCTTGCTATTTTCTGATACGCCTTTACTTTCCACGCATCGGCGGTGTATAGCACTATCTTTTGTGGAGTTATCTTGGTCACCTTTAAGATATTTCTAATGTCGTCAAGTATTGCCTGGAGAAGCTCCTCAGTCTGTACTGACTTGTGATCAATCTCACCTTCTGGTTTAGGCCACGCGGCATTTGAGGCCAAGCCTGTATTGCCAAGACGCTCCCACATCTCTTCTGCAACATGCGGAGCAAACGGCGACAACATCGCAACCCTGACAGTCAAAATTCGGTGAAATATGCCTGCAGTGTCTGTTCTGCCTTTTGCCTCCGCTCTTTTTTGATACCACTGCAAGTCAGATTCAAAACTGAAAAGTATGTGGTGCAGTGCCTCTCTGAGCCTCATCTTTTCAATTGCTGTAGTGGTCTGCTCGATTAGATTTTGCAGTCTGGATAAAATCCAGCCATCCTCTGGATTCTGTTTTGCAGGACTGGCAATATTGTCAAACTTGGCAGGCTTGTATCTTGCACATTCTTCGTACATGACTTCTAGCTTGTTTTTGAGCGTGTTTATCGACTCTAAATTAAAATCTGCATCTTGCAAAAGCTCTGCAGAAATTATTATCGCAAGTCTGATGGGGTCTGCGCCGTATTGACGAATCGCCTGCCTCAACGGGATGATGTTTCCCATGGATTTGGACATTTTTTTGCCGTCCATGAGGACAGAGCCGTTCACCACTATTTGTTTGGGCCAGTTTTTCTCTGGAAATATTGCTACGTGGTTTAGCACAAAGAATGTAAGGTGGTTTGGAACCAAGTCGCGGCCGGAGTGTCTTGCGTCGACTGGATAAAAATAAACAAAATCGTCTCTGATTTTTTTTAGTAGCTCGGCAGAAATCATACATCTTGCCGCAACCTTGTCTTCATCTCCATTGCCAAGCATGACGTAATCAAAGAACTCGTCTGAGAGGCCATCGGCTGAAAGCTCACCACTGTTTACGTATTTTGCCAGAATGTAATACGCCATGTAAATTACAGAATCTGACAAACTCTCTATGATCCAGTTCTTGTCCCAAGGAAGCGGCGTTCCAAGACCGTGTTGCCTTGCACAGGCACGCTCCCTTAACCAACCTACGACGTAGTTGAACTCGGTTCTGATCTCGTTTGGAAGTATGCTCATGTCTTCAAAGCATCTGTTTGCCTTCTCCTTCCAATTCCTGTCGCCATAGTTCAAAAACCACTGGTCGTTTAGTATCTTTACGACACATTCTGCACCGCACCTGCAACGCACAGGTCCATTGTTCAGCTCAAGCAAAATGTCGGCGTTCTGGTCTTTTTGCAGCCATTCTTTTATGGAATCCTTGGCTTCGGATACTTTGAGGCCGGCAAAACTTCCCGTATTCTCCTTTAACACGCCGCCGTAGAACTCTTTTGCATAGACTTCTTTTGTTGCCTCTTCAAGCTGTGGGTCTTTTTGATCGGAGATCTTGAATTTTTCTACAACTTCCTTTGCAGGAATATCGCCAAATTCTTCTGTTTTGATTATTGAAATAGGTTCTATGTTTTTTGCGATCTCGCGAATTCCCTCTGCACCATTTCTTTTGATATCTACAAGAGCCTGATAATCAAATGGAGCATGTGCAGGAACCGACATCACTATGCCAGTGCCGTTCTCGCTTTTGACGAAACTTGCCGGAAATACTGGAACCGACTTGTTTAAAATCGAAACTGATTTGCCGACAAACTCTGAGCCGTCAATGTCTCCAAGGTAAGATACTTTTTTGTCCAAAAATTCCAGTTTTCTTGCGCACTCGGGACTCACCACCCATATCTCATCGTTTACCTTGATCTTTTTGTATTTGATTGCAGGATTTATCCAGAGGTTGGTGACGCCAAATATGGTCTCGGGGCGAAGAGTGGCAGTTGGAATCTTCATGCCGTCGTAGTGGAATTTTATGAGGATGTATTCAGTAAAGTCAGGCTCCACGTCGCCAAGGGTGTCATGTTGCGAGACTGGATTTTGATCCTTTGGACACCACCCTACGGGATGTGAACCCTGTACCACTAGATTCAGGCTCTTGAGCTTTCGGAACTGCCACTCGATGAATTTTTTGTATACGGGGTCGATTGTTGTGAACTCTCTGCGCCAGTCTATAGAGTATCCCATCTCTATCATGCCCTGCTTTATCTCCTCGTGAAAATAATCGGCAATCTTGACCGGCTCTACAAATTCTTGTATTTTTGCAGGTGGGACGTGGTAGAGTTTTTCAAAATTCTCAATTAACTCGCGGTCTCCTTCTTGCACTCGCTTTGCCATGCCTAGGATGGGAGTCCCGGTATAGTGGAACCCCATTGGGAAGAGCACATTGTAACCCTTCATTCGCCAAAATCTAGAGTGGACGTCTGCCAGTGTGTATGTCCTTCCATGGCCTATGTGTTGCGGCGAATTGGGGTAGGGATATGCGACGGTGATGAATTTTTTTTGCCTTGAGTCTGGGTCTGCCTCAAACACCCTTAATTGCTGCCACTTGGTGCGCCACTTTTGCTCTATCTTGTTCCAGTCTATCATGAGTTCACGGTCTTTTTGATTAACAACTCTGCGTGTGACAGCGCATCCGCAAGCTTTGATGCGTCCTTGCCACCACCTTGTCCGAATCTTGCGTCGCCTCCACCCGAGCCGCCAAGCTTTGCAGATATCTCGCGAACCACATCCCCTGCCTTGAATAGCTTGGCCGCATCTTGGCCTGCAAACACGATTATCCTGATTCCGGAGCCCTTGACGAGCAAAGCGCAGTAAATCAGTGACGGATTTTGCTTGATTGCCTCTTCACCCACAGCTATGTGGAACTCCTCATCAAGCTCATCGTCCTTAACTGAGTAAAATCTAACTGGGCCAAAACTCTTTGCAGAGTCAACTGCCTCCTTTGCGACAACGCCACAAGTCCTCTTGATGATTTGTTTAAGCTTTCTTTTCGCATCCTCAGAGTCCTCAAGTGCATGCTCAAAAGACTTGAGAAGCTTCTCCCTGTTTGAGCCAAGCGACTTGATTATAGCTGAGATGTCGCTTTCCTGTCTTTGCACATATTCTACTGCGGCGTCACCTGAGACAAACTCCAGTCTCACCACGCCATCCTGAATCCTCTCTGACTTTGTTATCTTGATGAGGCCAAGCTCGCCTGTCCTCTTTACATGGGTGCCGCCACACGCCTCTACATCAAAGTCTTCAATCCTGACGATTCTTACTGACTTGACTGGCACCACGCCTCCTTGGTATATTCTAAAACCAAATTCCTGCTCTGCACTGCCGCGGTCGTACTCTTTTATCGTGACAGGGTAGTTCTTCTGGATCACCGAGTTTGCCACGTTTTCTATTCTTTGTATCTCTTGGTCTGTCAGACTCGAGTGGTGCGTGATGTCTAATCTTCCATAATCCTGCTCTTTGAACGCAGAGTGCTGCCACACCCATGAGCCCAAGACGCTTCTTGCAGATGAGTTGACTATGTGCGTACTTGTGTGGTGCTTTGTGATCCGCTGGCGTCGCACAGAATCTATTTCACATCTTACAATCGTGCCTTCTTTTGGGGCAGTCCCCTTAATCTCATGTAATACAACGTTTCCGTGTTTTGTCACGTCTACGACATCAGCGCCGTTTATCTTGCCGTGGTCGGGCTCTTGTCCTCCGCCCCTTGCATAAAACGAAGTTTTATTGAGCACTACGAACTTGTTTTTGAGGACCCTGATCACCGTTGCATCGAATTTGGGCGGATCGTCTTTGTAGAATAAAAGCTCCGTATCGGATATTCCTGAAAGGTCAAATTCTTCTGTAGTCTTTTTCTTTTCGGACTGGTGAAGCTCAGAGAGCCTGCTGTAAAAGCTGTCCGGTATGTCGGAAATCACTTGATACTCTTTTAGATAGTCAGGAGTTATTCCATCTGATTCGTAGAGCCGTATCATGTCGTCCACATTGAGGCTCTTTTTCTGGTTCTTGAGATTTTGTGCTATTTTTTCCATTCTTGACTTGGACTCGTGGTACCTGCCCACCTCAATTCCAATTATTGTCTTTACCTCGCCGCGATACTGCTCCAGTTCTGGGTATGTCCTTTTTAGATAATCTATATGAGAATCGATCAGCTCATCCAGATCCAACTTGAGGCCCAGTCTGTCAATTGTGGCCATGATCCTGCGCAGTATGATTCGAAGGTTGTATCCTCCACCAACATTGCTTGGAAGGGCTCCGTCAGATATTGCAAAGATGAGCGTCCTCAGATGGTCAGCAATCATGTAAAGCCCTTCAAGTGGTGTGATTATCTTGCTGAGCTGTTCGTCGGACAGTCCTGACGCCTTGACTGCGGCCTTTCTTACATGTGTCAGGTCGGGTTGATTCTCGAGGTTCTTTGCTATTTCGGTAAAGTAGGAGGCAAGCGTCCCCGAATCCACATCTATTCCTGATTTTGCAAACAACTTCTGGGTTATCGGGCCAAAACAGCAATCGTACGCAGTGGGGGTTCCCATAGTGATCCATGCAAACCTCTCAAGACCTGCCCCCATGTCTATTATCTTTTGATCCAGGACTGTGTGTTTTCCAAGCTCGCCTTGGAACTCTGTAAACACAGCGTTTCCGAGCTCAAGGCCCCTGACGTAAAACTCAAGTGACGACCCAAAGGAGCCTCCACCTGCCCACACATCCTCAACAAAGACGATCTCGTCTTTGTTTATCCCAAATGCGTCTGTAAGCAGCCTAAAATCAAGATCAACACATTCGTCCTTCCAGTAGCCCTTGCCATTTGGTATGCTGTGCTGTCCGATCATACAAAAGCTGGAGAAGTGTCTTCCAGTCACACCAACATTCTCAATATCTTTGAATCGGAGGCATGTCTGCGGCACGACCAATGGGTTCGCAGGAAATTCAAACACAACTTTGGAGCCCATAACTCTCTGAAAGTCGACTATGGACGCAATTGTGAAATACAGATCATCTCTCCACCTGCAGACAACCGGATACCTGCTAATTGAGGTGTGACCGTTTTTGACAAAAAATGACTCCACTTGCTTCCACGCATCGGCATAGTCAAAGCGCTTGCTTGTGGGCGGGTTCCCGATAAACGAGTAAGTATCTGCTGAGTGATCAGGACAGGAGTCCCGGCTTGAATCCAGAGTCCAAAAAAATCTCTTACATGTATTACACGATTTCCGCATAAAACCCTGCTCAGAGAACAACTTGACTTTGTAATACCGGTCAGGCTCTGATGAAAACTTGGCAAGAATCTCTTCTTTATTCATCTTCTGAGACTCCGCTTGACCACTATTAAGGAATAACGTTATGAAAAATTAAATACAATACAGGATTCCAAACTCTCATGTTCGGTCGCAAAAAAGGCCTGCAAGAAGGAAGCTATGTCTTTGCAACAAAACCCGACGGCGAATACAAAAACATCATAATCGGCGTCGTAACTGGAATCGAGGGCTCAAAGATTGGAGTTAGCGGAATAATCGTAAACCCTGCAGGACTAAAAAACAAAGTCTCTCAGGGAAAAGCAGGGCCGCGCTCCGTCGAGATCCTAAAAAACCCCACACCAGAAAACTGCATCTTGGCATTTGTTTACAGAACCGAGCATGAAACATTCAACGAAGAAATGAACCTCAACGAAAACAATGTGATTGAGATCTCACCAGCACTTTATTCTGTTTTGGATGGCTGGATCAGAGAGTCTCTCCCAGAACTCCTCAACAACGTCCTGTCGCTTCCCGACGGCCCAGAACGCGACCAGGCAAAGAGAGTCCTAAGGCAACGAATGGAAACATTGTACGACAAAAACCTAAAGAAAAACCTGTATTCTGTTTGCCGCAGTCTCAAGATCCTAAACTAGCGGCATAGTTTTATATTGTCCTCAAAAAACAGTCTCGATACAATGGAATACGTTTACGCTGCATTGATTTTGCACAAACTCAAAAAGGAGATTAACGAAGCTAACATTAGTAGTATAATCAAGGCAAGCGGCGCCGACGTAAATGAGGCCCAAGTAAAGGCACTCGTCTCCGCACTTGCCGATGTAAATATTGAGGAGGCAATCAAGGCAGCCCCAGTTGCGGTTGCAGCAGCCCCGGCAGCGGCAGCAGCCCCGGCAGCGGCAGCAGCAGAACCAAAGAAGGACGAGGCCGCAGCAGCTAAATCAGAAGAGCAAGCAATGGAAGGCCTTTCTTCGTTATTCGGATAAACAATCCGTATTTTCTAATTTTTACCTCCATTCTTATTTATGATGCCGCACTCTGACTTGTAGTTGCAAGACCTCTCGTTTGCGTTTCTCATCTATGTCTTTGACCTCTTTGGTACGATGGCATTTGCAGTAACTGGCGCGTTCAAGGCAATCGAGCACAAATCTGATATCGTGGGGATAATAATCCTGTCTATAATCACCGGAGTGGCAGGAGGAACGATACGCGACATCATAATAGGCAGATTTCCGCCAAACTCTATTTCAGATCCGACCTACGTCGGAATCTGTGTTGCGTCAGGTGTGTCGCTCTTCTTTTTGTATCCGCATCTGCAAAAACATTGGAATTTGTTTTTGAAATTTGATGCGATAGGATTGGGCGTATTTTCGGTAACTGGAGCCACATTTGCATACCACATATTCGGCCTCAATTTTTTGGCAATAGTGTTTGCTGGAATCCTTACGGCAGTGGGAGGAGGCATCCTCCGCGACGTCTTTGTAAACGAAGTCCCCCTCGTCTTTGTAAAGGAGCTGTATGCAACCGCAAGCTTTGTGGGCGTGGTGATATTCTACGGACTGCTGGTCGTCCAGGCGCCATTGTATGCCGCTTCGATACTTGGAATAATAGCTACTACGTCACTACGACTGGTGGCAATGAAATACAACTGGAATCTGCCACGGGCCAGAGAAAAATAGTCTTACTGGGGCGTGTAGCCCTTTGCCTTTGAAGCAAGTGAGACTGCCTGAGCATTTGCTTTTTGGAGTATCGGCTCCTTTGTCTCATCTGTAAGGTAGCCTGCCTCGATTGCGACCGAGCGCGAGCCCTGTGCCGCCTTTGCGAGAATCTGCTGTATGTTGTCTTTTGTGACATATGCTGCCTCAATTGACAATGAGACTGCCTCTTGGTGCGCTTGGGCAAACAGGTTCCTGTACTGCTCCAAATCAATTACCAGCTCTTCACGACCATACTTGGTTCCCTCCTCCAAGGCGGCCTCCAATGCGATTCCGGCCTCGACTGTCTTTATGTCGAGTTTTTGTAGCAATGTGGCAAGCTTTTCTCCTATGACTCCGCCTTTCTTGACCGGCGTTGAATCTTTGAGAATCCAGATGGTGCCTTGGTCAATCTTTGTTGGAATTCCAGCTTCTTTGAATTCTGTGAGCATAGGTCCTGGGGCAATGCCGGTGTTCTTTGCTGGAACCACGACATCCACGCTTGCAATGTCGCCTCCTCGCGCATACATCATTACCTTGTTTTTACCAAGTAGCACGTTCAGCTTAAAAGGTGACATGTTTGTAAACATCAAAACGCATTGACCCTTCAACGACTCGATCATCTTTGAGATGCCCGGCACATCGAGCGTGGCAAGCGCCTTCTTTGCGACCTTGTCTTTAATGCTGATTATCTCCACTTGGCCTAGGAATTTCTTTCTTAAAGGCAACAGCTGCGAGGATCTCACCTTTTCCATTTTGACTAGTGCAGTCACTTTGTATTTTTTTGGCAGCTCTTGCAGCTGTGCATACATCTGCGCTTTCTTTGCTGGATACTTGGTTCTGTTTTCGTGCATTTACTTTCTTACCTGCTGTACTTCCTTGATTGGTTTTCCCATCGACGTCTTGATCATCACCCTTCGTATGTTTTTGTCTCCGCTTGGCAGCTTTTTTTCCACCGCTGCTAGTACTGCGTGTGCGTTTGCAGCCAAGTCTGCATCGGACATGGACTCGTCTCCAATTTTGCAAGAAATCGAAAGTGAGTTCTTTACCTTTACTCTAATTGACGATCTGAATCTCTCCAAAAATGATTCTATTGGCGCATTGAATGGAACCGGCACAGGCATCTTGCCACGAGGGCCGAGGAGCTGGCCTAGGACTTTGCCGACGGTCGTCATAAGCTGAGTGTCTGCCAAAAAGAAATCGTAATTGTTGATGAATTTGCGGGCTTGGCGTTTGTTTGCAGCTAGCGTGTTTATCTCGTCTGCGCTTACGACGCGGTCCGCGTTTGCATTTTTTGCCTTCAGACCCATGTCGCCCCCCGCCATTACGCACACCGTCGTTGGCGTGCTGAGCCTCTTTGGAAGCTGTATGGTCTCGTTTATGGAAAAGCCCTTTTTTACATCGATATCCTTGAGGATGATGTACAGCTCAACGGACTGCTTGAACTTGCGTTCTTTGTCTGTGGCCTTGGCCTCCGAGATCATCTTGGTTAGTTCAGCTTCGCTAATCAACGGAGTCATTCCAAGAATGCCTACTTAAAATCGTTTGTTGGACACAAGACAAAATTCGGCAAAAATTGTAATTTTTTGAAATTTGCCAAGCTGGCTTTAGAGTATATGCAATTTATCAGCACAAAAATTACATTTATTAACTTCAAGTCCATTATCACCAAGACATTGCACAAACTGGATGATCTGGACATGAAGCTTCTCTACGAGCTCACCAGGGACGGGAGTATCTCTGTTCCGAACCTCTCAAAGAAGATGGGCATCAACGCCTCCGTGTTGTACAGCAGAATCAAGAGGCTCACCAAAAAGAAGATAATCAAAAAGTTCACAGTGCTAGTCGACGAGGCCCAGCTTGGAATAGGAGTCAAGGCCACAATTGGCATAAACCGCGATCCTAAACTAAAAGATCAAATCCACAAGCAACTGCTGCAGACGCCAGAGATTGTTTCGATATCCGAAGTCACAGGCAGATTTGACATCATGGTGAGTGTGCACGCAGAAAACCTGGAGAAGCTGCACACAATCGTCATCGATAAAATAGGCAAAATAGAAGGTATTCAGAGCACCGAGACTTTTGTAGAGCTGCAAAAAACAGACAAAGAGCCCTCTTATTTGGTATCCAAGTAATTACTTTAGTTTGTCGTCCCATTTTCCCGCGTTTATTTCCGCGGTGAATTCTTTTGGGTTCTTTCCCTCAATCTTTATTCCAAGTGATAAACAGGTGCCAGCTACTTCCTTTGCTACGGACTTGATCGAGCTTGCATAGGAGGACTCTAGCTTTGCCTTTGCCACCTTGACAAGCGAGTCTACTTTGATGTCTCCAACCCATGTGGAGCCAGAGGTGCCTGAGCCTTTTTGGATGCCGGCCTCTTTGAGCAGCAGGGCAGCTGCCGATGGGATTCCCACAATTACCTCCCACTGCTTTGTCTTGGTGTTCACAGATACCGTGACTGGCACCTTCATTCCCTCAAAGTCTTTTGTCTTTTCGTTTATGGTGTTGATTATCTGCATGATGTTGACGCCTAGTGGCCCAAGAGCCGGACCTAAGGGCGGGCCTGCTGATGCTTGCCCTCCTGTCACCAGCGCAGAAATGGACTGTGTATCGGACATAGGTTGACTCGCTTACGTCAAGATTTAATCCTTGCTCAAGTAGAAATCTTCAGGTAGTTTGTGTCTACTGTCACAGGTAGCTGGTACGGCGCATCAAGAAGGATTACCGTAGCTTCCTGCTTGTCGTTGTCTACTCTGGTCACGGTGGCCTTCATGCCCTTAAACGGACCACCGATGATTTCAACTACGTTGTCTACAGCTATTTGGGGCGCAGTCGTCTTGGTGACCAGATATCCTTCAATGTCCTTGAATTCTAGCTCGCCACGGAGCTGGCCGCGTATGTGCCTTATTCCCTGCAGCGCGTCAAAGGCCGCGTTTGCGTCCTTTGCCTCAATTACGATGTAGCCTTTGAGGTTGTCAACTAAAAGCACTGATAAAATGTTGATCTTGTTGGTCTTTATCTTGTTCTGAAGCAAGTTCATTACCACTTTTTCCTGACCTCCTGTGGTCCTGACTGCAAAAAGGTGTGATTTGATTTCCTGAGACAATTCCATTCTATCTGAAGACCGAAAATACAAACTGAATTATAAATCCAATCGTCCCAATCGAGGCAACGCCCAAAAGAACCAACCTGAGGTGCTGCATATAGTCTTCCTTGTCGGACTTTTTGGCAAGCTTGAGTGTGTTTGCCATGTTCTTTAGGGTGATTTTCAGATCCATTGGTGGGAGTGGACTAGGTGTACTTATATCTCTAATGCTCAAGACGAGTCAGCATGGAGCTTTTGGTGGCGTATGAAAAAGACCCGGCAGGCTACAACATGGCAAAATATCTGGTCCGACAAATGCAAAAAGACGACGACACTTACAAAGGAAAACACTTTGACTTGACAATCATCCAGTCCCCAGCCATTTCCGCCGACTGGCTTGAGCAAAAGTACAGATACGACGGATTCGTCTTTTTGTCAAAACACGCAGCGCAATCCGGCGAGCTCGCACTTACGTGCCATAGCACAGGAAACTTTGCAGATGCTCAATTTGGCGGCAACCCGCACCAAGTTGCGGTGCCGCACCCACACCTGCAAAAAGCATACCTGCAGAATCTCTGGAAGCACAGAAACAAGTACGATAAATTTCAGATAACAATCGAGGCTACACACCATGGGCCTACGGCGCTTTCCAAGCCTACACTGTTCATAGAAATAGGAACCACAGAAAAAGAATGGAACGACGAATCTCTTTGCGGCTCTGTAGCGCAGATTGTTTCAGATACGATGAGTGAGCCGCGCAAAGAGTGGCCTGTCGCAATCTGCTTTGGCGGCACACACTACTCAGAGAAATTCACAAAGGAGCTCATAGAAGGAAAACACGCTCTTGGGACGGTGGTTCCAAAGCACGCGCTGGAGTTTTTAGATGAGCGGCTCTTTGAACACATACTTGAGCAAAACAAAAAGGCAACGGCTGCGCTTGTAGACTGGGGCGGACTGGGACCGCATAAACAAAAAGTACTTGATTTACTAAAGACTACTGATCTTGAGGTGGTGAAGCTTTGAACGAGCTTGAGCGCCAAGTCTACAAAACACTTCTCAAAGTCCCAAAGGGAAGAGTGACCACTTACGGCGAGCTTGCAAAAGCCGTGGGACTAAAAAACGGACAACGTGCAATAGGCCGCATAATGAACAAGAATCCATACCCTGTGATAATTCCGTGCCATCGGGTAGTCAAGTCTGATGGAAAGATTGGCGGTTATTTTTATGGCCAAGAGGTAAAAACAAAGATGCTCTCAAAAGAGGGCATCATGGTGCGTGACGGAAAAATTCAGGACTGGGAAAAATCTGTCTTTAGGTTCTAGGCCTTTCTGTGCGCTTTGATTTCCTCAATTAAGCTCAACAGGTGAGCGATGTTTCTCACGGTGTTTCCGCCTATCTTGCGGTAAAGATCCCAAAACTCTGGATTTGTTATCTCTTTTCGGTCTTTTGCCACCTTGAGTCTGCGTCGCAATGCGCGTATCTTTTTCACATAAACCTCTTTTTTGCCTACGCGAGCGCCCTTTCGTCCCTTCTTTGATCCTGGCGTTGTTCCGCGCTTTTTCTTTTGCATTTTTTTGAATTTGGATCTTCCGCGCGACGTGCCCTTTGCAGGCTTGATCGTGATTGCGCCAGCTGTGATGAGGCTTCGTATGTTGGCCCGTGTGATTGCATCTGCAATGTCGTCTGATCTCTCGGGATCGAATTTGATCCTGCTTAAGCCTACGCCGACTACTCGCGAGACAAGACGCTTCTTTGTTCTAAGATTTACTACCACTCGTTCTCACTCTCGCGTTGAAAATTTTGAATTTCTGTTCCAATGCCTTTGCAACAATTTCGAGACGCTTCCTTTTTCCGACACTATGCGCTATCCTGACGCCGTCGGTCTTTGGGTCGAGTTTTTGCAAATCATTCAAATTGTATACAAGATTATCCGTAAATCCAGAAGGGTGCAGACCACGGGCGATCTTTGGGCCGCCGTATCCTATTTTGACCAGGCCAGGCCTTCCTCTAAACTTTTGTCTCCGCTGGTGGTTGTCTATGCCTTTTGGCTTTCGCCACGAAAGGCCTACCCGCTTGTATCTCCAGCTTTCCTGTCTGACAAAATCAGGCCTGCGTTCTGCGACTTTTTGCCTCAGGGCAAGCCTCTCCTTATTTATGGTCAACACAAAGAGTCTTAGATTTTACAATAAATAGGTTACTTAGAGATCAGAGCAAAAAAAGTAAGAGATAATAATGAAGCACAGGCGACTTGAGTATTCAATGAACGCTTTGTTCCTTGATTGCGTGGTGTGACTGTGAACGAACCTAAAACAACTCTTACTGCAAGGTTTATCTCGCAAATTGAGGCCTTTGGAATCTCTCCATCTAAAATACATAGGAACCTGAGCCCAGAAAAACTAGTCGAGGCAGCTGTGCAAAGAAACGAGGGCATCATAACAAGCACTGGCTCGCTTGCAGTAAAGACTGGCAAGTACACAGGAAGATCCCCAGATGACCGCTTCATAGTGGACGATGACGAAACACACGACAACGTAGATTGGGGCAAGATAAACCACCCATTCCCAATAGACAGATTCGACAAGATACTGCAAAAAATGAAAAAATTTATCGAAGGAAAAGAGATCTTTGTCTTTGACGGCTTTGTTGGGGCAAGTAAGGAAAACCGGCTTGCCATTAGGGTCATAAACGATCACGCGTGGCAGAGCCTTTTTGCGCGACAGCTCTTTGTGAGGCCGTCTGCGGCGGAGCTTGATGCGCACGAACCTGAATTTACGATAATGTGCATCAATGACTTTGAGGCGATCCCAGAAGTAGACGGAACTGCGTCGAACGTTTTCATACTGATCAACTTGACAAAAAAACTGGTTCTCATTGGAGGTACAAGTTACGCGGGAGAGATGAAAAAGTCGATGTTTTCCGTAATGAACTACCTGCTGCCAAAGAAAGGAGTCTTTCCAATGCATTGCTCGGCAAACATCGGCAAGGGCGGCGACACCGCGTTGTTTTTTGGACTATCGGGCACAGGCAAGACAACTCTGTCTGCTGACTCTGAGAGGATGCTCATAGGAGACGACGAACACGGATGGTCGGACAGCGGCGTGTTCAATTTTGAGGGAGGGTGCTACGCAAAGTGCATTAACTTAAACCAAGAATCAGAACCGCAAATATGGAACGCAATCAAGTCCGGCGCCGTGCTGGAAAACGTAGTGATTGACAAGCAGACACTCAAGCCGAACTTTGATGACGGCTCGCTTACTGAGAACACAAGAGCAGCGTACCCACTTGAGTACATTCCCACCGCAGTGTT
Organism: Candidatus Nitrosotenuis sp.; assembly: GCA_035575435.1. GTDB lineage: Archaea > Thermoproteota > Nitrososphaeria > Nitrososphaerales > Nitrosopumilaceae > Nitrosotenuis. The sequence continues at coordinate 102,368 of DATLXX010000007.1, read as the reverse complement.
TCCAAGCGTTGGTGGCCATCCCAAAGTCATAGTATTTTTGACTGCGGACGCACTTGGAGTGCTTCCGCCACTCTCAAGGCTCACAAAAGAAGGCGCCATGTATCACTTTATGTCTGGATACACCAGCAAGCTTGCAGGCACAGAAAGAGGAATCAAAGAGCCAAAAGCAACGTTTTCGGAGTGTTTTGGGGCTCCCTTCATGCCAAGGCCAGCATCGGTGTATGCAAAACTGCTTGGGGAAAAAATAAGAAAACACAACACCATCGTGTACCTAATCAACACCGGCTGGTCTGGAGGGCCTTACGGAGTGGGCAAGAGAATAAGCATCAAACACAGCAGGGCGATGGTTACTGCTGCTCTCACCGGTGCGCTTGATATAGTAAAGTACAGACATGATGACCTCTTCAATCTCGATGTGCCGACGGAGTGCCCGGGAGTTCCGCCTGAGGTGCTTGATCCAAAATTAACTTGGCAGGACAAAGACGCCTACGACCTTTCTGCAAAGAAGCTGGCGCAAATGTTCGTAGACAACTTTAAAAAATTCAAGGACGTCTCAGCAGAAATCATAGGTGCAGGCCCAAAGCCGTGATCATCGTCTAATTATCAGGCCTGCCGCGACAACAATTACGCCAACTGCAAATATGAGCATCAACTGTTGCATCGGAAGTCCTATGTCTACGCTTTGAGATGTGTGCGGAGAGTCCACCACCACTGTGTTGTAAAGGCTCACCGTATCTTGTCCTTCTCTAAGCTCAGCCTGTACCCAATATGTGCCGGCACTGCGTATGAAAACAGGGGTGCTTTTTTGTGGAGTTATGGACACGCTGTCGACTAGCCTTGAGTCTGTGTTAAATACTGTGATCTTTGCATACGACCAATCTCTTTGCGAATTTATCGCAAAGTCCAGTCTGCCGTTTTCCTCCTTTATGTCAATTGAGCCATCTGTGACGCGGAGCAGGACGGGAACGTGGTAGTCCATCATACCATCGGAGATGATCAGGTATCCTTCGTACTGTCCTATTACGTGATCCACGAGTGTGGCGTTTAGGTACAGCTTGCTGCCTACGGCGCGGTATGCAAAGCTTGCCACATTCTGCTCAAGGTCGGTCTTCACCTGGATGTGCGGCGTGGTGCCATCGATCGTCTTTATCTCAAAGATTGCGTTCTGTGTCTTGGCAAAAGGAGATAGGTTGAAAATAGCAAAGTGTGGAAGGATGATCGTATTTGCGTTGAACGCCTTTGTTATGTTGAGCCTTCCAACACCGCTTGTCTCTTGAGTAAATCTGGTTCCAAATGTGTCAGATATGGGATCTGCGGTAGTTGAAATTATGGAGGCCACCTCCTGCGGTGTCAAATTTTTGTTTTTTTGCAGCAGGATTGCGGCGGCTCCTGAGACATGGGGTGCAGCAAAGCTGGTGCCACTTGTGAGATTGTATCCGCCAAGAATCGAAGTTGTGTTGACGAAGACTCCTGGCGCAACAAGGTCGGGTTTGATGTAAAACGGCGAAACGGGGCCGCGCGAGCTAAAAAACGAAACAAAATCCGGATGATAAAATGCGTTGAGTGTTCCAACAGTCTTGTTTTGAAGCATGCTCCTAAGGTGTAGACCGTCCTCTCGCGACATGGAGACGGCGGGAATTCTTGGCTTGTAGTCTGGACCTTCCAGCTTGTTTTTCAGGTCGCCAAGAAAAATTCCTGGCTCGTTGTTGTATACGATTATTGCTCTTGCGCCTACGTTGGCAGAGTTTTTCTCTTTTTCGGAAAAATAAATGAGCTCGTCTTTTTTGTCACTGCCGCGCTCAATCAGCAGGATCTTGCCTGCGGCATCGATGTCTTTGAGGTCTCCTTCTCTCCCATATTTGCCGAAAACAATCTGTGACTCAATTGGTTGAGAGAGCGGCTCTGTGCCCACCATGGGCAGCACCTCGAGTCGCTTGCCGTCTATTTGGAGCGTTGCAACAAGACTTGCAGTCAGGTTGTTGTAAGTGGCACCTACTGTGATTGCGTGTGGGTCTTTTCCGGGACTCCCAATAGTTTTAGGATCGGGGCCACTGTTGCCGGCAGCTGCGACTACTACGATCCCCTTACTCACTGCATGGTTGATTGCGTCTTCGATTTTGTCGTTTGTCCTGTTTACTCCAAGGCTTATGTTGATAATTTCTGCACCGTCTTGGACTGCACGCTCTATTGCTTTTACTATGAGATCAGAAGACACGGATTCGCCAGTGTCTGACACTCTGTACGCAAGAATTTTGGCACCAGGTGCGATTCCCTGAACCTTGCCGTCTGCTGCAATGATTCCTGCAACTTCGGTACCGTGACCGTTTGTGTCCAGCGGCGAGTCGTCGTTTTCAATAAAATCGAACCCACCAATCACCTTGCCATTTGGGCCAAAGCCAAAAAGATCCGGATGCGTGTAGTCTACGCCAGTGTCAATCACTGCAACTTTGATGTTGTTTCCGTTGTATCCCAGGCCATGGGGGTACGTTGCCCCAACATATTTTGAGCTCTTCTCTAAGAGTATCTCAAGATCTGGCTCTTGTTGTATTTTTTGCGAGGCCATTAATACGCAAACGACGAGCACAACAAGGCAAAAAGCTAATTTTGCAAGCAACTCTATCTTGGTATTTAGTGATTCAATTTACATTTTATGTATGTCCAAACACCACGGCAAATTCGGACACAATCATTAAATTATGAACACTTGTCATTGCTCACATGGGAAAGTTCACACTTCCTCAAGTCCCGTATGCTTACGACGCATTAGAACCACACATTGATGCAAAAACAATGGAGATTCACCACACAAAACACCATCAGGCCTACACAAACGGCCTCAACGATGCATGGGACAAACTTCCAGCCGATCTTCAAAGCAAAGACCTGCTAGACGTACTGGCAAACATAAACTCAGTACCTGAGGCAGTACGTGGCGCAATCAACTTCCATGGCGGTGGTTATGACAACCACAAGTTATTCTGGAACAACATGAAGCCAAACGGCGGCGGCCAACCGGGAGGCGCGGTAGCAGACGCAATAAAGAAGGCGTTTGGTGACTTCAACGCGTTCAAAGAACAGTTTTCCACAAAGACCACTGCAATACAAGGCAGTGGGTGGGGATGGCTGGTCTTCAATCCAAAATCGAAAAACGTTGAATACAAATCGATGCCAAATCAGACGAGTCCCAGAACTGAGGGCCTCGTGCCGCTTCTTGGGCTAGATGTTTGGGAACACGCATACTATCTCAAATACCAAAACAAAAGGGCCGACTATGTAGCGGCGTGGTGGAATGTGGTCAACTGGGACGAAGTAGAGAACCGCTTTTCTAAAGCAAAATAACTCCCTTCTTTTTTGTTCAGTCTTCCATCCAGACATTTTTTATCTTGGACTTGGTGCCGACAGCAAATGCAACACCCTCCCAGGATCTTGAGAACTTGTTGTGAAAGCGGTGCGGCACCTTTGGAGGAATGAAGACCATCATGTGCGGCAAAATCGTTCTAGTCATTCTGCCTACAGTCACCGAACACTTGCCGCTCAGTGAATAAACTATGACGTATTCGTTGTCATGTGTGTGCAACTGGTGTACTTGGCCTGCTTTAATGAGAGCTTTGAGGCCGACGATTCTATTACCTTTAATTTTTTCATTTAGCATCAGTTTGACATTGAGCTTGTCTGCTGGGTGTTCTTTTTTGTACGGCTGGAGCCATTTTGATTTGGGCGCGACAAACTTGCCATGTCTTTTTGTGGTCATTAAAATGCGATTAACAATGAACGCATTTATAGACTCCTAAAACACTAGTCTGTTAAATGAGCGAAGAGCAGGCCCAGCAATTTCTGTACCAGATGCAAGTTCTAGAATCGTATGCCTCAAGTTTGGATCAGAAAGAGGGGGCGATCATGACGTTTCTGCGTGAGGCAATGGCATCGATAGAGTCAATCAAAGGAATCTCGCAAAACCCGCAGGCTGATTCGCTTATACCAGTCGGGCTTGGAACCTATGTCAAAGCAAAGATATCTGAAGATCCCAAGGTGCTAGTAGACGTAGGGGCAGGCATAGTGGTCGAAAAGGATCAAGACTCGGCAATCAATTACTTGGAATCCAGGATAAAGGAATTGCAAATAGCGCTCAACGACACAATGACGCAAAAACACGAAGCCTTGATGCGACTTGAGCAGCTAAAACAGCAAATGAACCAGCTTCTGCAAACTGCAAACCCGCAACAATAAGTGATTTTGATGTTTGATAAATTGCGAAGTGCCTTTTCGAACGTTGCCAAGACACTAAGTGAAAAAGAACTAAAAGAAAGCGACATAGATGACGTCCTGTTTCAACTCGAGATAGCGCTTCTGGAATCCGATGTTGCCACTGAAGTGATAGACTCGATCAAAGAAGATCTAAAAAAGAGGCTGATTGGAACCTCTGTGGACAAAAAGCAAATAGAAGAATTTGTGAGAAGCAATCTGATTCAAACTGTCTCGAGCTTGTTTGATGCTGCTGGCTCGATAGATATTTTGGATAGGATCAAAGCAAAAAAGGGCACAGGTGAGCCATGCGTCATACTTTTTGTCGGAATAAATGGCACAGGTAAGACCACCACGCTCGCAAAACTTGCACACCTCATAAAGCAAAACAAACTCTCCGTCGTCATAGCAGCGGCTGATACGTTCAGGGCCGGAGCAATCGAACAACTCAAGGAGCACGCAGACAGGCTGGGCATAAAGACAATTGCGCAAAACTACGGCGCAGACCCAGCAGCAGTGGCGCGAGACGCAGTGCTCTACGCAAAATCACACAAAATCGACTGCGTCCTAATTGACACAGCTGGAAGGATGCAGACAAGCAAAAATCTTATGGAGCAAATTGAAAAAATAACCAAGGTCGTCAACCCAGACCTTAAGATCTTTGTCGGAGACTCGCTTGCAGGCAATGACACGGTAAACCAAGCTCGCGAGTTCTACCACCACACTCAGTTTGATGGCGCAATTTTAACAAAAAGCGACGCTGACGCGCGTGGGGGAGCAGCACTTTCCATCGCCAGAATTACCTCAAAACCAGTTCTGTACGTAGGTGTGGGCCAAGAGTACGGTGACCTCAAGCCGTTTGACAAAAACGTTTTTCTTGAGACTGTCTTCGGGCAAGGTTTCCCAACACAGATACAATCACAACAATCACAAAAAGGGCCAACATTTGGTGAGTCACAAGAAATTAAACAAGAGATAAAACCTGAAATCAAATCCGAACAAAAAATTGAAATCAAGCCAGAGATAAAACCTGATGTAAAACCAGAACCAGCACCTGAACTACAAATAAAAGCAAAACCAGAAATCAAATCCGAACCAAAAACCGAAATCAAACCCCCACAACCGACTACACAGGAAAAACCCGAACCGAAAGCCGAATCGAAATCCGAAAAGAAAAGCTCGGATCCCTTTGAAGGAATAGGCGATAATGACATCTCGCTTTTTGCAGAACTGTACGATGTGGCACCACCAGAAAGCGATGACGAAGCATCTGAAATGGCAAAGAAAATCCGAGAATGGATAAAACAAGGACGACCAAAGCCTGGCCAAAAATTAGAGCAGAAAGAACCACACGATAAACCTCAACACGAAGAAGAAAAAGAAGTTAAGGGGGGCAAGGAAGAAAAACGAAAGAAAGGACTTTTTGGTTGGCTGAAAAAATGATTAAAACTAAAGACATACTCACACTAGGAGAACTGGACAAAAAAGAGATACTACAAGTGCTGGATCTTTCATGCAAACTCAAAAAAGATCTCAAGAACGGAATCTCAAGGCCGCTGCTAAAGAACAAAACACTTGCCATGATATTTCAGAAACCTTCGACGCGCACGCGCGTCAGCTTTGAGGCTGGTATGTTCCAGCTTGGCGGCCACGCAATACACCTTTCCACACATGACTTGCAACTCTCAAGGGGAGAGACAATCGAGGATACAGCAAGGACATTGTCAAGATACGTGGACGTTATAATGGCGCGCGTCTATGAGCATGAAACGGTTCAAGCGCTTGCAAAAAACTCAAAAGTTCCGGTAATTAACGGCCTGTCAAACTCGTTTCACCCCTGCCAGATTTTGGCCGACCTGATGACCATCAAAGAAAAAAAGAAAAAACTCGACGGCCTCAAGCTTGCTTGGATTGGCGACGGTAACAATGTGTGCAACTCGATGATCTACGGATGTGTCAAAGTCGGCATCTCGATCTCTGTGGCCACTCCAAGGGAATTTGCGCCAGATTCTCGTGTAGTAAATGAATGCAAAAAAATCGGGGATGTTGAATTAACACAAGACCCACAAAAGGCCGCAAAAGACGCAGACGTCGTAGCAACGGACACGTTTGTCTCGATTCACAACGATGCAAAAAGGTTAAAGAAATTCCTCCCAAAATACCAGGTTAACTCGGCGCTTTTCTCAAAGGCCAAAAAAGACGCGATCTTTATGCACTGCCTTCCAGCAAAAAGGGGGCAGGAGGTGACTGCGTCTGTGATCGATGGGCCAAACTCGGTTGTGTGGGATGAGGCAGAAAACAGACTTCATTCACAAAAAGCATTGCTTGCGTCCATGCTCATCTAACGTTTATAAGAGCATTGGAAAAATTTCTCCAATATCGATGGCATATTCGACCATATTACGACGCTTGCGTGAAGAAAAGACCAACTACAAAAAGCGCAAGCTATTGCTCATGAGCAGGCGTGACTTTGTCACGGTGCAGATCTCAAACGAAAACACCCTTGTCCAGATTCACAAGCCTCAGCTTACAGGCGATAAGGTCGTGGCGTCGGCACACTCTAGATTTCTAATATCCAAAGGCTGGAAGGGTTCAAGAAAGAACATCCCTGCAGCATATCTTACCGGCTACCTGGCAGGCAAAAAAGCCCTATCTCAAGGAACCAAAGAGGCAATCCTCTACAGCGGCACAAGAAGGTACACTCAAAGAATGGCAGCCGCACTCAAAGGCGTAATAGATGCAGGCCTTCAGATTCCGGCAAGCGAGGAAGCGCTACCAAGTCAGGACCGAATTAATGGCGATCATCTCAAAATAAAAAACGACGTTGCAAAAATAAAATCCGCAATAGACAGTGAGGTCAAGTAGCATGAGTGAAACAGTAGAGCAAAAACCACGGGAGCGGAGATCGTCAAAACGTGAAGAAGAGGACTGGATCCCAAGAACCGAACTGGGCAAGAAGGTGGCATCAGGACAAATCACATCAATGGAGGAAATATACTCCAACGGACTGAGAATTCAAGAAGCTGGAATAATCAAAAAACTTCTTCCGGATCTAAAAACCGAGGTAATTGACGTCGGCATGGTGCAAAAAATGACGCCAAACGGACAACAAACAAAATTCAAGGCCATGGTAGCAGCAGGTAACGAAAACGGCTGGCTCGGAATCGGGCAAGGAAAATCAAAACAAATGAGAATTGCAATTGAAAAAGCAACAACTAATGCTTATCTCAATGTGAGCCCGGTGAAGCTTGGATGCGGAAGCTGGGAATGCAGGTGTGATCAAGCTCACTCTGTACCATTCAAAGTAAGGGGAAAAGGCGGAAGCGTTGTGGTGGAAATAGTGCCGGCACCAAGAGGACTGGGGCTTGTGGCCGGAGGAAAAATCAGAAACCTCCTCAAACTTGCAGGACTAAAGGACGCGTGGACGACGGCAAAGGGCTCTACTGCAACAATGAACTCTACATCCAAAGCAGTGTTAGAGTGTCTAAGACAAACATTTAGTCAAGGTTGATTTATGATGGCAAAAGCGTATCTTGTTGTGAGAATGAGAGGACAAATTAACGTGCCACACTGGGCAAAGAACACACTGAATCTCTTAAAACTAGAAAAAAAGTTTAGGGCCACAATAATCCCGGCAAAAGACAACACCAACGGCATGCTGGATGCAGTAAAACACTATGTCTCGTGGCAGGAAGCCAATCAGGACATCACAAAAGAGCTTCTAAACAAAAAGGGGAGAAAATCCGGTTATAAAAAAATCACAAGCGAGGATCTTGCAAAATTGGGCTTCAAGACAATAGATGATCTTGCCGCTTCTATAGCTGAGGGCAAGGTCTCTATGAATAAAATCAAACCAATCAAACCTTGGTTTGCACTGTCTCCTCCAAAACACGGATTCAAGCGTAGCACAAGAAAGACCTATGGTGAAGGTGGGGTGCTTGGCCAAAATAAAGAGCTCGCAGAACTAGTCAGGAGCATGATGTAGCTTGGCCACAAGACTCAGAAAGACAAGAAAGTACAGGGGCTCGAGAACCCATGGCTGGGGACAGATAGGACAGCACCGGGCAAGTGGTCACAAGGGTGGTCTTGGCAAGGCAGGAATGCACAAACATCTTTACAGCTCGCTGCTCAAGTATGACCCAGATCACTTTGGCCATGATTCCACTCATCCACCTCACCCAAACATAATTAGAAAATGGGCCAGCGTAAGAGATCTGGACGACCTCTTTGCAAAACATGGCAAAGAGGAGGGAGGAAAAAAAATACTCGATCTTGACAGCCTTGGCTACGATAAACTTCTTGGCGGAGGGCAACTAAAGACTGCCTATGCCGTCAAAATACAGCAGTACACTGCATCTGCTGAAGAAAAGATCAAAAAGGCTGGGGGAGAGGTGTTGGTAGTTGAGTGAGACCACCGCAACAGGGATTATTAAAAGAATAGTGGAAAAGACCGAACCGTATCTAGTCCAAGTTCCAAAGCCAAAAAAGAAACTCTCCTTGCAAACTAGGCTCATATGGTGCGGAATCGCACTACTGATCTACCAGGTGATGGGGCAGACGCCGCTTTTTGGTGCAACAGCACCCGAATTCGACTTTCTTCATTTTGCAAGAGTGATTTTCGCATCGCAGCAAGGCACCCTAGTTGAGCTCGGCATTGGCCCGATAGTCACGGCAGGCTTGCTCATGCAGCTTCTCAAGGGTTCTGAAATACTCAAATTCGACTTTACCAAGCCGGACGAAAGGGGTGTGTTTCAGACTGCAACCAAACTCGTCACATATGTTGTAATAATTATCGAGTCAATAGTATATGCAATAGCAGTGTATGGGCCAGGAATCTCAAATCCGACAGTCTTGTACGTCATAATAGGACAGTTGATCTCCGCATCTGTAATCATCATGTTCTTGGACGAACTAATCCAGAAAGGCTGGGGGCTTGGAAGCGGCATCAGTCTGTTCATCATGGCAGGTGTGGCACAGCAAATCCTGTGGAGTCTCTTTAGCCCACTACCTGCAGGAGACGGCGGCATGATAGGCGTAGCGCCATTTGTAGCCCAATCAATTTCACAAGGTACTCTTGCAGACGTGTTCTTTAGGTCAAACCAGCTGCCTAGCGTGTTTGGTTTGCTAATCACGGCAGGAATCTTACTCATCTTGGTGTATACGCAGGCAATCAAGGTCGAAATCCCAATCGTGTCTACAAAATACAGGGGATTTTCTGCGACATACCCAATCAAGCTTATGTATGTCTCCAACATTCCGGTCATCTTGGCTACTGCCCTTACTGCAAACGCCGTGTTCATAGGCCAAATGATGTGGGCAAACGTCAATCCACGAAACAACCATCCGTTCTTTAACATCTTGGCGCAGTTTGACCCGACGAGCCCCTCAACACCAATAGGCGGAATCGTATACTACATTACACCACCAAGGGGGCTAGATCTTGCGGCTCTTGATCCTACCCGTGCGGTTCTCTATGTTCTATTCATGATTGGAATTGTTATAGTGTTTGGAAGACTCTGGGTGGAGCTTGGCGGATTATCTCCAAAGAGCGCGGCAAAGAGTCTTTTGGATGCCGACGTTCAAATTCCAGGATTTAGAAAATCAAATCAACCTGTAGAATCACTGCTTGCCAAATACATTCCATCGGTGACAATAATCGGCTCTGCAATACTCGGTGCGCTAGCTGGCGTCTCCGACGTTCTGGGGGTGTTTGGAACCGGCATCGGCATACTCCTCATGGTTGATATTCTGATTAACTATTATCAGCAATTGATCCGCGAACAAGTCGAAGTCGTCATGCCTCGTCTGGGTGCATTGCTTGGGCGAAAGTAAAAAGGTTGTCATAGTCGGAATCGCCGGAGTCGGCAAAACAACACTAGTATCAAAAATTGTGGAAATACTCAATCAGAGAAAAAAAAGCGTCAGCGTGCACAGCTTCGGGACAGTCATGTTCGAGGAGGCAAAAAAATTAGGCATAATGAACAGGGACGAGCTGAGAAAGCTTGCGGTGGATAAGCAAAGGGAATTACAAAAAATGGCAGCAAAAAAAATCGCCGGATTTAACGACAACGTCGTAATCATAGACACGCACGCCTTCATTTCTACAAAGGAGGGCTTCTATCCGGGTCTGCCATACCACGTCCTTGAAGAACTCAAGCCTGCGAATCTAATTACAGTGTCCGCAAGGCCTGAGGAGATCTACAACCGAAGAATGAAGGACACCACAAGGGACAGGGACATCATATCTATTGACAAGATAAAAAAAGAGCTTGCAGTACAGGATGCGATGCTTTCAAGCTGCGCAGTGCTAATCGGCTCCCCGATGAAGTCGGTTCTCAACTCAGAAGGAAAGGTTGAAGAGGCGGCAAACGAGGTAATAAACGCAATAGGTCTTTGAGATGGAACCGATAATTATCTTGCAATTTCTGGAGTCTGTGTTTTTGCAGGGAGACTTTTTTGGAATACACCATGGGCCTCTGGGTAGCGCAGATCCAATAGTAAAGGGGATGATACCGGCGATGTTTGGGATTCTGGGGTTCTCGATACTTCTCAACCTGTTCAACGCCGCAGTCAGAAGGAAGCTTGTTGACCAAGAAAAGCTTCAAAGAATCATGAAAGAGACGCGAGCTTGGCAGAAGGAGAGGATGGCAGCCTTTAGGGCAAAAGACTCGGCAAAGCAGGCAGAGCTTGACAAAAAGTCTGCCTACATGACAAGGCTGAACCAAGAAATGATGCAGATGAACATGAGACCCATGATGATCACTTTTGTGCCGCTGATTTTGATCTTTTACTTTGTACTCCCGCCGCTGTTCCCATACATTGTTGCAGTCTCTCCAATATCGCTAAATGTAATTCCAGGAGATTTCTTCCAGCTTACGTGCACAGCCGAGTCGATAGAAAAGACGCCCAATGTTTGCCATAACGTCAACGACGTCTATTTTTGGGCTTGGTACTTTTTGGGCTCGATTGCATTTAGCGGAATAATAATGAAACTCACAAAAACATCCATGGATCTAACATAGCATTGCCTAAATCAATAATCATTTCAGGGCCTCCTGCTATTGGAAAAACTACAATCTCAAAAGGGCTTGCAAAAGAGTTCGGGATGAAAAGCCTTAGCGGCGGAGACGTCCTAAAGGAGATGGCTCAGGAGCAAGGCTTCAGGTCCCAAGGCGATGACTGGTGGGACACAAAAGAGGGCATGGAATTTTTGGAACAAAGAAAAAACAATTATGAGTTTGACAAAAAGGTGGATCAAAAACTAATTGAGATATTTTCCAAGGGGGGAGTCGTAATCACAAGTTACACCCTTCCGTGGCTGGTCAAGGGCGGCATCAAGATCTGGCTTGCAGGCTCGCGCGAAAACAGCGCAAAAAGGATGCAGACGCGCGACAAGACGACGCTCCAAGAATCACTACAAATAGTCAAAACAAGATACGACGAAAATAAGTCATTGTACAAAAAACTCTACGGCTTTGATTTTGGCGACGATTTGTCTGTCTTTGACATCGTAATAAACACGGACGGCCTTGACGCCCAAAAAGTACTGGAGATTGCAATAGAAAAGGTAAGGAAGCTACTGTGAGCCTCCCCCAGCTACAAAATTTGGTTGTAATAGACCAGGACGTGACAAACGACCAGTACGGGGTTTATTATGACAAAAGATCGACTAGAGAACTTCTAAACTACGGGCTTGTGCTTTTGGACAAGCCGCCCGGTCCAACAAGCCACGAGACTGTCGCATGGGCAAAAAGGATCTTGCAGATTCCAAAGATCGGCCACAGCGGCACGCTGGACCCGCAGGTGTCTGGGGTGCTGCCGCTGGGCCTTGGCGAGGCGACAAAGGCGCTCGGAGTCCTCCTGCTTGGGCCGAAGGAATACTATGGCCTTGGCAGGCTCCACACACTTCCAAGCAGAGAAAGACTCGAGGAGGTGCTCAATATGTTCAGGGGTGAAATATACCAAAAGCCGCCCCAACGTTCATCCGTACTGCGGCAGACAAGGACAAGAAAAATATACGAGCTGGAGCTGGTGGAGCAAAAAGAAAGGCTACTGCTTTTGCGGGTTTTGTGTGAGGCAGGAACGTACATTCGAAAATTATTCTATGACATAGGTGAGATCCTCGGACCTGGAGCCACGATGATAGAGCTGAGGCGCTCACGCGTTCACCAATTCCACGAAAACGAAAAAAAATTGGTCACGCTGCACGAGCTGGCAGACGCGTTTGCTACATGGAAGGAAAAAAACGACGACACTAAACTTCAGAAGCTTATCATGCCTATAGAGTACGCACTGACTGAAATCAAAGCAGTCGTGATACGCGATTCTGCGGTGGATGCACTGTGTCATGGAGCACAGCTTGCAATTCCGGGCATACTTGAAATTTCAGCTGGCATCAAAAAGGGGGAGTTGGTCGGGATTTACACCCAGAAAGGCGAGGTGGTGGCTCTTGCCGAATCGTTGATGACAGAGTCAGAAATCAGGGATGCGACAAAAGGATATGCATTTCAGACAAAGAGGATAATCATGGCGCCAAACACGTATCCGAAAAGCTGGCGCTCAAAAGAGTCAAAACCATCGGGCGCGCAATGATTCCAAAAAGCCTTGTGATATTTGTTGCAGCTGGTGTCGTAGCAGCTGCGGCGCTTGGAGTGTATCTTCAAGGACTTGCATCGAAGGACATTGTATATGTGCAGGGGCCGTCGATTTCGGTGCGTGCAGAAAAACAATACTACAAGCTTGGAGAAACAATTCAAATCCAGATAATCAACACCGGCACCTCGGAGATCTCGTTTGCAGGAGATCTGCCTGGGCTGAGGGTAAGGGCCCTTGATGGAACGGTCTTTTTTTCCACCAACTTTGACAACCTAAAGCTTGCGCCAAAGCAAAAACACGTCATTGAATGGGCACAACAAAAAAACGACAATTCCAAAGTAATAGAGGGGCGTTATGTGGTGGAATCGTTTGCCTACGTGGACGGCAAGAAGGTTAGCGACAGTTTTACACTCGATATATTCCGGTAGGAAAACTTAAAACGAGTTCAGCGAGACTCCAAGTTAGGTTTGGCAAAAAAAATCAAAGTCGGGCTGGTCGGCATAGGTAACTGTTTTTCAGGATTAATACAAGGGATCGAATACTATAGGAAGAATCCATCACAAAAAGTGATTGGAATAATGCATGAAAAGATTGGAGCTTACTCCATCCATGATTTGGAGTTTGTCGCAGGTTTCGATGTGGGCAAAAACAAGGTCGGCAAGACAATCAATGAGGCAATCTATGCATATCCAAACATGGTCAACTGGGTTGACAAAAACAAGATGCCAAAGACAAAAGCACTGGTGTACGAAAGCCCTGCGCTTGATGGTGTCGGGATTTGGGTGCAAAACAGGGTGAACCCAATCAAGAGCAAAAAATCAAAAGAACAGATCACCAAGGACATCAAAAGGGTAATTGAGAAAACAGGAGCCGAAGTCATAGTGTCATATCTTCCTGTTGGCTCTGAAAAGGCGACACAGTACTGGGCACAGATGTGCCTTGATACAGATACTGCATTTGTAAACTGCATCCCGTCTTTTATCGCATCAAACAAAAAATGGGGAGAGAAATTTGCAGCAAAAAAACTTCCGGTGGTTGGTGACGACATCAAAGGCCAAGTCGGCGCCACAATAGTCCACAGGACTCTGGCAAGGCTGTGCGACGAGCGCGGCACCAAGATAGAAAAAACTTACCAGATCAACGTGGGTGGGAACACCGACTTTTTGAACATGAAGGAGCAGGAAAGACTGGTGAGCAAAAAGATCTCAAAGACAGAGAGCGTCCAAAGCCAGCTGTCGCAAAGGCTGGCAGACGACCAGATTTACGTGGGTCCGTCTGACTTTATTCCGTTTTTGGGCAACACCAAGCTAATGTTCATGAGAATAGAGGGAAGACAGTGGGCGAACATACCGTACAACATGGAGGTAAGACTCGAAGTAGATGACAAGGCAAATTCTGCCGGAATAGTGATTGATGCGATAAGGCTTGCAAAGCTGGCGCTGGAAAGAAACATGGGAGGCCCAATCGTGCCCGCCTGCGCGTATCTGATGAAGCATCCGCCAAAACAAATGACAGACCCACAGGCAAAATCAGAGCTTGAAAAATTCATTAGAGAATAGGCAGACGAATCACATTTTCAGAAAAACACGTCACTCAATTTTTGTGATTCTGACATTGCTCCAATGGGATTCTAAAAAATGCTCAAAAATTCCTCAACTGTGCCATTATGACCAACACACATTCATTTATTTTGTGGTGCTTATCTGAAAACAGAGGATTAATCTTTGAAGCAGGCCTCCTAGTTATAACTCAAAATTCGTCGTAGGTATCTATTTTATCCGAACTAAATCACGGTATGTGATTGGGAAAAATCAGCTTGGTTGATCTGTTTTTGTGGACAGTGCGTCGCAATGAAAAAGATGTGATCAACATGTATGGTTCACTCTCAAACATAATGAAGATTGCCACGGGGGGTGACATGCTGAATTTTGGGTACTGGGATTCAGAGACGACATCTCCGTTTTTGGCACAAAAAAATATGTGTGCGTTATTTGCTCAAGTCGCACAGCTTGGTCCGGGTCAAAAAGTAGTTGATGTGGGCTGCGGTTTTGCGACGCCGGCTTCTTTGTGGAAAAAGACGTACTCACCAATAGAAATAACGTGTATTGACATTAACTTTGAGCACTTGCGGCAGGCGCACACAGAGCAAAATGCCCAACACAACGGAAAAATCCACATCGTAAACTCGACTGCAAGGCTCCTGCCTCTCAAAGACGAATCGGTTGATAGAGTTCTGGCACTTGAATCGGCACAGCACTTCAAGCCGTTTGCAGATTTTGTCTTCGAGTCATTCAGAGTACTAAAAAAGGATGGAATACTTGCAATTGCGATTCCTGTGGTGGAGAGGCCAACCTCAATTATGGCTCTGGGCGTGCTTGCGATGACTTGGTCGTCGGAGCACTATGCCGTTGATTTTATCAAATCTGTACTCATGCAACATGGATTTGAGACCTCGTCTTTGCAGAGGATCGGAGCAAGTGTTTACGAGCCATTGGCCGAGTATTACGAAAAAAACCGTGAATCACTAAAAGTTAGGATCTCAAAAGAATACCCGTTTTATGTTGAGAGGATACTTTACAATTCCTTACTAAAGATGAAAGAGGTGTCAAAAAACAAGATAATTGATTACCTTCTTGTGGTCTGCAAAAAGTAAACGCGCCGTGGTATTTGGATTGATCTGGCAGAAACAACGGTGCAGAAGGATCATCTATTATATAATCAGAGTTTGGTAGTTCGTTTGTCCAATGGACATGTGCCGGGGTCGCCTAGCCTGGTAGGGCGCGCGCCTGGAAATTACACAAAACCATAAAGCGCGTACTCGCAAGGGTTCGAGAGTTCAAATCTCTCTCCCGGCGCCATTTTAAAATCACAAATTTGTTAGTGTTTGTTTTATGGCGGATGCTGGCAAGTCTTTGGTTGATTTTCTAGGTGCTGAATCAGTTGATGACTATCGGAATGCCGAACGCAGCCAAAGTGTCGCATCCGGATGTACCGGAAGCCGGATGTATGGTCCACATGAAATATTCACCTGCCGGGCCGCGGAAAAAGATGGAACCCTCCCAGCCTGGCTGGCCATCGAGCTCTGGGATGCTATCTTTGTGAGTAAAGGAGCCATTTTTCTTTCCATTGTTCTGTATTACATCATCACCGCTAGATGGAAAGGGGATCGGGAGTGCGCCATGTGACAAGGAAACAAGATCGATTCTCTTATTGTTATCATTTGAACCTGCCTTGAACCATGGCGTCCACACGTCAAAATTGGTAAGCCATGTCCTATCGGAAAACAGAAATTCTTTTGTAGAAAATCCCAGCTTCAGAATTGCATCTTCATGTGTATTCCCATCTACACACTCATCGACCATTTTGTAATCGACCTTGTAAACCTGATTGGAATTTCCTGTGTAGTGGGCTCTTACATAATAATCGATCAAACCGTCACCGTTAAAATCAAAATCAGCGGCATCTTTGTCTGAAACGTAAATTGGCGCATGGCCGTTTCCAAGCACTATCAAATCCGCTATAGCTAAATTGGTAGAACCGATAGTGAGGATCATGCCAAAAACTGTCAAGAGCAGGCCGATTCTCAACGATACATTAGACTCCTCATTGTATAAAAAACTACTCAGACTGAAGGCACAAAGCAGACAATCTGTCTAAATGCGGAGGCTCAAAATAACCGCACGACTAACTTGCAGTCTCGTTTGCTGTTAGTTGCAGCATCTTTTGTTCGGCCCTGTTTGCGTATTCGTACGCCGTCTTGAATGCCATGTAAGAATCTTCAAAGTCTGTTTGCAAAATTGATGCACCGCCCTCTACTGCCAGCCTCTCTGAATCTGCGAGGTATTTTTTTGCCCACCAATACGACATCCACAAATGATTGTCTGATTCTGAATTGAGCATCTGATAGGAATCTGACAAGCGTGGTTCCAATTCCGACAATTCCTTCTCGACTAGTTTTTGATACTTTATTGACAATTGTTCGAGATCGGCATTTTTTGGAATCTGTACATTCACTGCATCCAACGACTCATAGTCTTCTATTGTTGGATACATCACACTGTCTGGGTCGTCATCATATGCCATTCCAACCGCATGCCCAAGCTCGTGTTTTGTCAACAACAGCGCATGCTCATAAGGCACCATGGTGAGCTGCTTGTCCATGAAGAACCCCAACGTGATGGCTATTGTGGGCTTGCCGTATGAATTGGCAGTTTCTGTTGAATAGTATCCCAATCTGTCCTCCTGGTTGCTTGACCACTGGAGCACAAAGTCCGACTTGTCCACAAATTGAACCGTCTCGAATTTGAGTTCTGGATCTTGCGTGCTCCAATACTCGATAGCTTTCTCTAAAATACCTTCAAATTGTTTTTGCCAATGTTGCGGCATCTTCTCGACATACACATAGTATGTCTCTGCGCTCGCATACTGCGCCAGAAGCGGCAAAGCTGCCAGCATTCCAATCAGCACAACAACTGAGAGTATATCTTTCTGCACATGTTATTGCAAAATCCCAAACCATATAGGGACGCCGGAAATCAGATGTGATTTTGCAGTTCCAAAGTGGCAACATTGCAACACAAGCAATTAATGGTTCCGAATGGTTGCTCATGTAGTGCAAAAATTTGATTTTGCGATAATTGGAGGGGGCATACTTGGGACAACCATGTCTTACTGGCTTTCCTCACTTTATGATCTCAAGATATGTGTAATTGAAAAAGAAAATCATGTTGCAGCACATGCAAGCGGGAAAAATACCGGCGTCGTTCACTCACCGTTTTATCTTGATCCGCAAAAAAAGAAGACGATCTCCGCAGCAGCTTTGGTATCGCATGATCTGTGGCAAGACTTTGCAAAAGCGCGAAATTTGCCGTGGTACCAGTGTGGCACAGTAGAGGTAGCTTTGGACGAAAATCAGCACAAGACGCTAGAAAAATACATCAAGTGGGGCGCTCAAAACGGAATTCCGGAGGATCAACTTGAATTGCTGAGTGCAGCCCAAATATCAAAAAAGGAACCAAACGTAAAATGCTATTCAGGACTTTACTGCAGCCGTGACGTCTCTACCGACTATGGAATCCTGACAAAGGAACTGCAAAAGCTTGCACAAAGCCAACATGCTGTCTTTCTATTTGGGCACAAGGTGAGCAGGATCAACACAGGTAGCTCAAATCGGGTCATATTTGATGATGGGTCAGACCTTGAATGCAAATTTTTGATAAACTGTGCTGGCGGACACGCACTTGAGTTGGCAAAAATGATGGATCTTGCAAAAGAATACTCGGTTCTTCACTTCCGAGGCGAATACTGGATTGCGGATCCCAGGTATGCAAATCTGGTAAACACAAACATTTACACAGTCGCCAAATTCCCAAACTTTCCATTTTTGGATCCGCACTGGATCAAACGCGCAAACGGCCAAGCTGAGATCGGGCCAAATGCGGTACCTGTAGCGGATCCAGAAACTTATTCCGGCTACGTGGGCAGTGTGCCAAAAATGCTCTCAAAGCTCAAGGAAATCCTGAGTGGAAACACGCGGAAGCTCCTGCTTGACTCGGAATTTCTGTCGCTTGTGTCAAAAGAGTGGAAAAGCTCGCTCTCAAAGAACGCCATGGTAAGCAGAGTAAAGCAGTTCATCCCATCCATCAAAGCATCATACTTTACAAGGCGTGGCACTGCCGGGATTCGCAGCCCAGTAATAACAAAGGAAGGCCAATTCCTATCAGAAATACTGGAACTTGAGACAGAAAACTCGTTACACATCATAAATTACAATTCCCCCGGAGCAACGGGTGCACCCGCGTACGCAGCATTTCTGATAAAGAAACTATTAGACACAGGAATACTAAGGCCTGCAAAGAAATCAAAACCTGCAGTATGGGACCTTCAAAAAATCATAGAAAAGATGCCGCAATAGAATACATAATATTGAATCAATAATGTCACAAATCATGCTGCCGGACAGGTGCTCTGTAAAACAAGATGGAAAACAGTGCGTCAACCCTCCAGAATTTGTAATCTCTGTGAGAGCAGATTCTGACGAATATATGGTGGGAGTTACATGCGAGACGCACAAAAATACCCTCTCGGAAAAACTATCTCTGCTGCAAAAAGAAGGAAAGGTTCCAAACGGCAAGATTAATTTTGAAAGGCTAAAGGCGGTGGGCACAGACTGCGTAAAGGCAAACCCCGATGATCTCATCCAGCTTTAGACGGAATAAATCATCTTTTTGCCTCTGAGGCCTAATACCAGATTCTGCAAAGTGATCTTAGCCATCTTGGCTCTTGTCTCTGCGGTGGAGCTGCCTATGTGTGGTGCCAAGACGACGTTTTCCATTTTGGTCAGCGGGCTGTCTCTACCAAGTGGTTCCCGCTCAAAGACATCGAGTGCAGCTCCAGCAATAAGCTTCGACTTGAGAGCTCTTACCAAGTCAGACTCGTTGACTATCTTGCCTCTGGCAGTGTTTACCAATACTGCATTTTTTTTCATTTTTTTGAAGATCTTGATGTTGATGATTTTTGAAGTCTCTTTTTTGTACGGTACATGGATCGATAACACATCGCTTTTTCTAACCAGTTGCTCAAAGCTTACGTATTTTGCATGCAGCTTGACCTCCAGAGATCGACTCAATCTGTTTCTATTGTGATAGATGATTCTCATGCCAAACACATGCGCTCTTTTTGCCACGGCCTGCCCTATTCTCCCCATTCCAAAAATGCCCAGTATCTTTCCCTCCAGGTCCGCCCCAACGTAATCGTGGGCGCCAAAGATCACCCTCCATTTTCCAGCCCGGATCAACCTGTCCCCCTCAGTGACTCTGCGCATCAAGTCGAGCATGAGTGCAACAGACAGATCTGCCGTTGCGTTTGTGAGCACCTCCGGAGTGTATCCTATTTTTATGCCCCGCCGCTTTGCTTCTACAACATCGATGTGGTCGTAGCCAACACTGTAAGTACTAATCACTTTGAGGTTTTCTGCCACATCTAGAATCTCTTTGTCTATGACATCGTAAGGAAAGCAGACGAGCCCGTCGACATCTTTGATTTTTTCCATCAAGATCCTTTTGGGCATCGGAATCTTGCCACTGTGTATGAAAACGGAGTATCTTTTCATCAATTCTTCTAGCGCAAAATTGTGCAGCTTCCTTGTAAGCAGAACTCTCGGTTTGGTTCTTGTCACTTTATGCGTCAACTGCGTCAAATCTTTATAACATTTGTTTTCCGTACTATGGATAAGTTGGCAGACAAGAAAAAAGCCAAAGACGAGGAGTTCGCAATATGCGTAGAATGTGGAAACGCAATTGAAAAATGCGTGTGCGTCTGCCCCTACTGCGGCGAGCGCGACAAGTGCGAATGCGCCCTATTTGAAGCAGCAACTGGCGGTTAGAAAAACCAACACATATTCTTAATAACAAATAACTCCAAGAAAACCTGTGACTGATATAAGCTGGCTGATAGGAGGGCCTCAGGGAAGCGGCGTCGACTCTGGCGCAAACATATTCTCACGCGCTTGCGCTGCCCTTGGATACAACATATTTGGCAAAAGAGAGTTCTATTCCAATATCAAGGGGGAGCACAGCTACTTTGTAGTCAGGGTCTCCGACAGGGAAATCCACTCAAACGTAAATGACGTCACCATGATGGTCGCCTTTGATGCTGAAACCATATTCCGCCATTACTCCGAGGTGATAAAAGACGGTGCAATAATTTATGACTCTGATCTTGCCGATGTGCATGCAGACCAAGTGCACACACTTGATGAGCAATACAAATCAAGATTGGTGGCACATTTGGCATCAAAAAACAAAAAGCCAATCATCAAAGAGGTTCTTGATTTAGCAAAGGAAAACGGAGTCAAGCTCTACCCGATATCCTTCAAAGACGTATTGTCAAAGATGGCAGACGAAATCAACAACCCTCGAATCAAGGGGATGGTCAGGATGTATAACGTGCTTGCAGTCTCGTTTTCTCTGGGTGTTATGAAAATGCCGCCGCAGACAATGCTGGAGTCAGTTGAGGCGATATTCGCAAAAAAACAGGCAATAGCAGATCTTAACAAGAATGCAGCCAACTATGCCTACAACTACGCATCGGCCAAGTTCAACGACTTTGGATTCACAATAAGCGCAACTACGAAAAAGCCAGACATGATTCTGGTTCAAGGTTATCAAGGAACAGCACTAGGAAAAATAGCATGCGGGTGCAGATTCCAACCGTATTACCCGATAACTCCGGCTTCGGACGAAAGTGTGTTTCTGGAATCCAACGAGATCTTTGAAGTGCAAAACAACAGGCCTGGACACACCCTTGTAATACAGTCAGAAGACGAAATCTCTGCAATAGGGATGACAATAGGAGGGGCGCTCACTGGAACAAGGTCTGCGACGTGCACCTCAGGTCCTGGCTTTTCACTTATGGCCGAGGCACTTGGTTGGGCGGGAATAAACGAAGTCCCAATAGTCATCACAAACTATCAGAGGAGCGGTCCGTCGACAGGTCTGCCGACACGACACGGCCAAGATGATTTGCTGTTTGCAATCCATGCAGGTCACGGTGAGTTCCCACGAATTGTCTATGCATCAGGTGATGTCGAGGAAAGCTTCTACGACACAGCTCGCTGTTTTAACTATGCAGAATTGTATCAACTGCCAGTAATCCACATGATGGACAAGTTTCTTGCAAGCTCGGTGGTTACTTGCAAGCGATTCGATCCAAACAAAATCACAATCAAGCGTGGAAAGCTCCTCGACAAAGTCGAAGGCAAATACAAAAGATTCGCGCTTACGCCAGATGGCATCTCGCCGAGATCCAAATTGGGGCTTGAGAACGGTATTTTCTGGAATACTGGGGATGAAAGCGACGAGTACGGTCACATCACTGAAGATCCAGAGCTCAGAATCAAGATGATGGACAAACGACTCTCAAAGCTTGCCTATGCTCTCAAGACGATTCCGGACGAAGAACAAGTGGTCTCATTTGGAACTGCAGAAACCTGCATAGTGAGCTGGGGCTCGCCAAAAGGGCCAATTCTTGACGCACTTGAGATGCTAAAGAAAGAAAATATCAAACTCGGATTCATCCAAATAAAACTATTGCATCCATTTCCTACGGATTATGTCAAATTCCTATTAAAGGATGTAAAAACGATTGTCGATGTTGAGGCAAATCACACCGGCCAGTTGGGACAATTACTCAGACAAAATCTAGAACGCGGGCCAGACTATTACATCTTAAAGTATACGGGAAGGGCAATGACCTCAACGGAAATCTATGAATCATTAAAAAAGATAGTAGAAAAAAAAGCACAAAAAAGAGAGGTACTTACTCATGGGGCTTAGCGATTACAAGACAGAGGTGCACAATGATTGGTGCCCTGGGTGTGCCGACTTTGGGATCGTCAATGCAATTCAGATGTCATTATCGGAAATGCAGATTCCGCGACACAAGGCCGCAATATTTTCCGGCATAGGCTGCTCAGGTAAAACGTCTCATTTTGTAAATGTCTATGGAGTTCACACGCTCCATGGGAGAGTCTTGACATTTGCACAAGGCGCCAAGCTCGCAAATCCGGAAATGGAGATAATTGCTGTAGGGGGAGACGGCGACGGCCTTGGAATCGGTGCAGGCCACTTTGTTGCAGCAGGACGAAGAAATCTAGACATCACATACATGATATTTAACAACGGCGTCTACGGTTTGACAAAGGGACAGGCATCTCCAACACTCAAGCTCGGCGAAAAAACAAAATCGCTCCCGTCGCCAAACACAAACTACAACGTAAACCCAATAGGTCTTGCAATAGCAAGCGGCTTTACTTTTGTGGCGCGTGCCTATGCGTATGATGTAAGGCACCTCAAAGACATCATAATCGCTGCGGTCAGACACAAGGGCCTAGCATTCATCGACGTACTGCAACCGTGCCCCACCTACAACGACATCAACACCAGAGACTGGTATGCAGGAATGGACAGAATTGACGAAGTAACAAAGCAGCCAAAACCCAGAATTTACAAGCTTGAAGACACCAACTACGACCCAGTAGTCCACTACGATGAAGAATCCGAGCTCAACGAAAAGCTGACACAGGCCCTAATCCGCTCGCTGGAATGGGACACAAAAATCCCGGTGGGGATTTTCTACAAAAACGAGATAATAAGTCAGTACGACAGAAGAATCATGGACAAAATACCAAACTATCTGGAAAATCCGCCTGCCTCCCAAGTAATTACGGAAAATGGCAGGGCCATTACAGATTTATCAAAGATTTTAGATTCGCTGAGTGTTTAAAACGTCACAGGGGCGTGTAAATTGATATTAGCGAGATACGGGGAAGGTTATGCTATAATTGAATCTGACTGAGGCAAACAAAATATTTCGAAAGGCAATAATCAAAGGATATTTTGAGCCAAGCTTGCTCAAGCTTGATTTCAGCAAATCAAACATAAAACACCCCAACATACCAGATGACGGCCTCATGCAATCTAATTTGTTGCATATTTTTTTTGATGTAGATACAGGGGCGGACTACCCTGATGGAGATGAGTGGTTCATTGCCGACTTTTTGTTCCCATACAGCATAAAAATTCCAGACAGTGTCAAAGGGACAGACTACTTTACAGCCCTCTCGCTGAGCGAGGGGAAAAATTTCTGGCACCACAGAGAGCTGATCCGTTTCAAGTACGGCAAATCAAAAAAGCTTGAAGAGTCTTTAGAGTTTCTGGATTCCAAATACAAAGAGCTTCACGAACTCTTGGAGCCTTTAGAAAAAGACATCAAGTAGCTTGCTTCCAGGTGTTATTTACCAGAAGAAACTGTTTGTCTTTTGCAAACAGAGTGTGCATCTTCCACTTTCTGGTCTCGACATCAAACTTGTAGAGGATCTTTGAGATCTCTTGCGGAATGTTTTCCGAATTCAGGTGGAATGGGAGGAGTTCTATTACAAAGTCCAGCTTCTCTATTGCGTTGTCAAACCAGCTCCTGTCGTGCACATCGAGACTAAATCCGATCTTTGGCATGCCGACAAAGTTGATGTCGATCTTCAGCGCCTTGTTGTCGCCGCGCCTCCTTTTCATCTCCTTGAGGAGGAACTTGACTTTGTCCCATCGGCGATACTCAAACCACTTGAAGAACTCCTCGTTGAACTCAAGGGGGATGGACAAACTCAGCACACTCACAAAATCAGGATCAGGCTCCTCAAGCTGGTTCTGCACCACCTTGAACCTTTCTGCAAACAACTCGTAGACAACCTCGATCTCCCAAGGCGACACACCAAAATGGTCTACATAAGTGGTAAGAAAGCCGTCACTCAATGTCTAGATTAATTGCAAAATTCTAATTAATCTTTTAACTAAATCGTGTTGAGGTACTTCCAGAGGTAAAATATACCAACGGTGCTTATGAAAAACAACATTGGCTTCCATGCAAAAACCGGTATGCTTGGTGTAGTCAGCTTTATCTTGTAGTTGTCAAATACCGCGTGGACATAATTTTTCACCCTGTCGCTCCAAATCTGATACTCGATTTGGTGCTTTTTGAGCAGAGACTCGATTTCATAAATTACTGGTGTGCGCTGGCAAAACAGGTGTTGCAAGTAATCACGCGAGACCTCAACTTCGGCCTGGATTGCGACCATCCCTTTTTTGAGATCAAACAGTCTCAGGTGCATCTCCCATGGCTTTTTCAGCTTCAGGGAGAGTCCGTGGCCTATCTGGGCATCCTGCTTGTGCTCAAACTTTACTTTGGTAAACCCTTCTTTTCTTAGAATGCCGAGTATCTCGTCGGCACTTTTTTTGACAATGATCGAAAGCTGCTCCACTCCCTTTGTGTCCACACCTATGGTGTGCCTCTTTCCATCTCCAAAGAAGATCGTTTTTGGATACCTTGTGAGGTATTCTTGCGACATCGTACGAGCTGGATTCAAAACTGCTACTATTTAAAGCAACGTCGTGGTATTTTTAACACGCCAGTTGCCAAAACCACGAAAGTAGACACACTGCTCAGACGAGACGGCCATCTCGTCAGGCCTTATCTTTCTTGTAGTTAGCTTGGCGCCGGAATCTCTCACTATTGCAATAGGGGTGGATTCGTCGCCCTCACCCATCTTGTGGTTTGCAATCGACGCAAGATTGTCTGCAGTGGCCTTCAAAGTTACTTTGAGCGGGTTGCCGTCGAGATCCTTGCTGCCACGAACATCCTGTACTGGTTCAAGGCCGGCACATGCGATTGCCACGCCCACAGTCCCAGCCCTAGCAGGCATCAGCCTGCTGTCTGCCAAAATTATTCCCACGTGGACGCCAAAATCCAAAAAAAGTTTGCGGCGTAGCTGCTCGGCAACCAAGTAGGGCTCGTCTGGGTACAGGATCACTGTCCCCTTTTTGACATTTGATTTGTCTATTCCGGCATTTGGCGCAAGGACACTGTCTGCGGACGTGAGCACAAAGCCGGCCACTCCACCAAAGACCTTGTCTGATTCGCGCAAAACCACTTCGGCAAATCTAGGATCGAGCTGATGGTTCCCAGACAACGAAGCTGCGCCAGCTGACGGCTTGACCCTTTGCAAATCAAGCAACCTGTTTTTTGAGCTTGCAACGTATTTGCTTGATATGACAATGACATCGCCGCTTTGAAGCGCCATGTCGCCTAGCGAGCCAACTATGCTGGCATACAGGTCAAAGCCTGGCTCTTTTCTTTGCACCTTGATTGGGATTACGCTAAGTGGCACTGTGAGTACTACGATTTTCGCATCTTTAATGGTGTCGCCGCAAAGCTATTAATCCGAACAAATGGATCCGTCTTTTGTGAACATTACAGAAAAGATTCTAGCTAGGGCATCAGGAAAATCAAGGGTGGCTCCAGACGACATCGTGTTTGCCAATGTGGACAAGGCAATGATCCACGATGTGTCAGGCCCCGGAGTCATCAAGGTATTTGAAAAACTCAAAAAAGAAGGAATCAATGTTGACAAACTCTGGAACCCATCTAAAGTCTGGGTTGCCGAAGACCACTTTGTCCCCTCAGCTGAGAAGATATCTGCAGAAAACATAGTCAAACTCACAAAATTTACCCAGCAATACGGAATTGAAAAACACTTCAAGTACGGCATGGGCCAGTACGGCATATGCCACACACTGTCCCACGAAGAAGCGATGGTGCTCCCAGGCGAAGTCTATGTGGGTGGAGATTCGCACACAAACACCACGGGGGCGCTGGGGGCATTTGCGTGCGGCCTTGGGCACACCGACATAGCATATGTCCTGCTAAATGGAAAGATATGGTTCAAGGTTCCCCAGACATTATACTTTAAGCTAAACGGAAAGCTTCCTGCAGGAGTCATGGCAAAGGACTTTATCCTAAAGATAATCGGCGACATCGGTACGGATGGCGCAGCATACGCAGCAATGCAGTTTGGCGGCTCCGGAGTCACTGCCATGTCGGTAGAGTCAAGGCTGACTTTGTGCAACATGACTACCGAGGCAGGCGCAAAAAACGGAATAATCGAGCCGGACCAGAAAACCTTTGATTATCTGGCACAGCGGGGCGCAACAGAATACACCCCAGTATACGACGACAAGGACGCCGAGTATGCCAAGGTCTATGAGTACGAGGGATCGGAACTGGAGCCACTCGTCGCAAAACCATATTCGCCAGAAAACGTCGCACCAGTCGGCGAAGTCTCGGGAATCCCGCTCGACAAATCATACATCGGCTCTTGCACCGGCGCAAAATATGAGGACCTCGAAGCTGCAGCAAGCATCCTGATGGGAAGAAAAGTCAAAATCAGAACAGAAGTGCTGCCCGCCTCGATCTCGATATACAAGCGTGCAATGGAAAACGGCCTAATCAAGATATTTTTGGATGCGGGAGTCACAGTGGGGCCGCCCACCTGCGGTGCATGCTGTGGCGCGCACATGGGCGTGCTGGCAAAAGACGAAGTGTGCATCAGTACGACCAACAGGAACTTCCCCGGCAGGATGGGCCACGTTGAGTCAAAGACATACCTGGCATCGCCACTAGTCGCAGCAGCTTCAGCAGTCACAGGCAAAATCACCGACCCAAGGGATCTATGATGGCAGGCAAGGTAATCAAATACGAGCGTGACAACATCGACACAGACGTAATACTTCCAGGCACGTACCTCAAGCTTCATGATTACGACGAAATAGCAAAACATGCAATGGAGGGAATCGACCCAAACTTCCACGCAAGAGTCAAACCGGGTGACTTTATAGTTGCAGGAAAGAACTTTGGATGTGGCTCGTCAAGGGAGCACGCACCCATTGCACTGTCGCACTGCGGAATAAAAGGCGTGCTGGCCCTGTCGTTTGCCAGAATATTTTACAGAAACGCAGTGGACGGCGCGTTCCTACTCCCAATTGAAATAGACGAAGACACCTACAAAAAGATCTCAGATGGGGACGAAATCCAGGTCGACACTGAAAAAAACGAGATAAAAAACATCACCAAAAACGAAGTGTACAAAATGAAGCCCTTCTCGGAGATAGTGTCAAAAATAATTGCCGCAGGCGGCCTCTTCAAGTACAAGCCCGACTAGATTCATTTTATATTGTCCTCACCAACTTTGGTTATAAATGGGCAAAACACTCTTTGAAAAGATCTGGGACGACCACAAAGTAGCCGAAATCAACGGAAGAACGCTAATCTACATTGACAGGCACATGGTGCACGAAGTCACATCGCCACAGGCATTTGACGGCTTGCGAATCAACAAAAGAAAGGTGAGGCGCCCGGATCTCACGTTTGCGACAATGGACCACAACGTTCCAACCTCCAACAGGTCCCTACCGATAGTAGACCAGATCTCTGCGACACAGATCAGGACTCTGGAAAATAACTGCAAAGAGTTCGGAATAGAGTTGTTCGGCTTGGACAGCCCGTATCAGGGGATTGTGCATGTCATTGGGCCAGAGCTTGGCATAACCATGCCTGGCATCACGATGGTGTGCGGAGACAGCCACACCTCAACGCACGGCGCGTTTGGGGCATTCGCACTGGGAATAGGCACAAGCGACGTAGAACACGTATTGGCAACCCAATGCCTAGTTCTTGACAAGCCAAAGACGTTTGAGATAAGGGTAGAAGGAAAAAGGAAAAACATCCACACAATCACCGCCAAGGACATCATCCTCTCCATAATAAAGAAAATTGGCACGGCAGGTGGCAACGGCACAGTCTTTGAGTACCGGGGGGAGGCAATATCGGATCTGTCCATGGATGAGCGCATGACGATTTGCAACATGTCAATTGAGGGTGGCGCAAGGGCAGGCCTTGTCGCTCCGGACCAAAAGACATTCGATTACCTGAGAGGAAGAAGGTACACACCAAAAAACTATGATTCGCTCGTAGAGGAATGGAAAGAAAACCTCAAGACAGATGGTGACGCAAAATTCGATAAATCATTTACAATAAACGCATCAGAAATAATTCCGCAGGTGAGCTGGGGCACAAACCCGGCAATGACTGCGGGCATCACGGAGACGGTTCCTGATCCGGCAGAGTTTGCAAGGGGCGACCCAAGCCAAGAAGCCGCCGCAAGAAAAGCCCTAGAATACATGGGCCTAAAGGCAGGAACGCCTATTACTGACATCAAAATAGACCGCGTCTTTATCGGCTCTTGCACAAACGCAAGGCTCCAGGACCTAATTGAGGCATCAAGCGTCATCAAAGGCCGCAAGGTCTCAGACAACGTGAGGGCGATGGTGGTGCCAGGCTCGCAGCAAGTAAAAAAACAGGCCGAAGATCTTGGTCTGGACAAGATCTTCAAGGAAGCAAACTTTGAGTGGCGCGAGTCCGGCTGCAGCATGTGTCTTGGCATGAACCCGGACATTCTGTCTCGAGGAGAAAGGTGCGCAAGCACGTCAAACAGGAACTTTGAGGGCAGGCAGGGTGCAGGAGGCAGGACGCACCTTGTCAGCCCGATAATGGCAGCAGCAGCTGCGATAGCGGGACATTTCGTAGATGTCAGAGAGTGGGTATAATGGAAAAATTCAAGACTGTGAGAAGCATCGTGACCCCACTGGATAGGCCCAATGTGGACACCGACCAAATCGTGCCAAAACAGTTCCTCAAATTGGTGCAGCGTACAGGCTTTGGCAAGTTTCTGTTCTATGACTGGAGATTTGATCCAGACGGAAGGCCAAAGGCCGACTTTGCCCTAAACGACACCAAGTACAAAGGCTCACGCATTCTGGTAACTGGCGAGAATTTTGGCTGCGGCTCATCAAGGGAGCATGCTGCATGGGCTCTCAAGGACTATGGCTTTGACGTAATTGTGGCTCCGTCTTTTGCAGACATATTCTATAACAACTGCTTCAAAAACGGCATACTGCCAATAACGCTGAGCAAAGACCTCGTAGCTGAGCTAAGCGGGATCGCGTCTGCCGTCGAGGTGGACCTGGAAGCCCAGACAATCAAGTACGACGGAAAAACCGTCCGCTTTGATATCGAGCCAAGCAGGAAAAAAACCCTACTCGAAGGTCTAGACGACATAGCTATGACTCTGCAATTTGAAGACAGAATATCCGCCTACGAAAAAACCCACAGAATTTAGCCCATTTGCGCAATTATCTTTTTGATATCGGAGCCCTTCCGCTCAAGTACGACTGGCGACTCGACATCAACCCAAGGCGTCTTGCCTATGTCAAAGGAGCTTACCAAGTTGTTTTTTGAAAGTCGCTGCAAGACATCGTAGGACAAATTCAGGTTTTTTGATTTTGATTTTTTTATAATGTCCAGTATTTTTCCGCCAAGTATGTAGATGCCGGTGCACTCACAATCCTGCATCTTGACTAGGGGCTTTTCTATGAACTCGGTGATAATTCCGTCTCGCACCTTGGCAAAGCCGGTCTCCTCCTTTCTGTACTGCCGCGTCGCTATGCACGCAAGACTGCCCTTTTTTGTATAGTGCCTGTACATTTTTTCGACGTCTAGGGCGCACAGGTTGTCTGCAAACCACAACACAAAAGGCCGGCTCCCCAGCTTGGGGGCCAAATGGATCAGGTCGCCTGCAGTGCCACTCGAAGAATCCTGCACAAAGCTAATCGGCTTTCTTCGATAGCCTTCCAAATAATGCGCTATTTGTCCACCCAGTCCTTTTAGGTCGGCTACTACGACTATCTCGGAGACACATCTAAACGAAGCAAGGTGATCCACTATGTAGCTTATCAGCGGCCTCCCATGAACCGGCATCATGGCTTTTGGAAAATAATCGGTAAAAGGCCTGGCGCGTGTACCTTTTCCACCGGCCAAAATTACAGCTTTCAATCTACCTGTATGATTTCTGTTTCCTTCTTCTGGCGCCGGGGCCACCGAACTTCTTTGGCTCTTTTCTTCTGGCATCGCCACTCAGAAGGTGTTTGTCAAACTCGCTTATTCTTTTTCTTAACTCATTTCTTATCTGCTTTGTGAACGGGTGGTCCTTTGGATCTTTTTTTGATTTTGTCCAGCCAGTCAACGCCCTTGATATGGCAGTGGCTGCAGCATAGGCTTGGCCCATAAAGCCGCCTCCTCTTACTCTTACTGAAATGTCGACTTTGTTTCGAAGATCTCCTGCTATTTCAAGGGGGCTCAGGATTACCTCGCGTGCAGTCTCTTGCTGGATCATCTCTGCTGGCGTGTTGTTGATCCTTACTCGGCCTGTGCCTTTTGTGATGTAGACGTGTGCCTTGGATGTCTTTCTTGTCGCAAAATAAATCTCAGTCTTTGGCGTCATGTCCAGCCCACCTCTCTTGCCAGCTCTGCCATCGTGGTATAGTTGGCAGAAGGCCGCCTGATCTTTGCGTTGTCTAGCGTGATCTTTTTTGATGTGCGAAGCTGGGCAGGCACGCCTATGTATGTGCGAAGCCTTTTGAGTGCAGCCTGACCTGATGGCTTTTTTCTCGGCAGCATGCCGCGAATCATCTTTGCAATGATAGTGTCAGGCCTTCTTGGGTGGTATGGGCCGTGCTCTGGGTGCAAAATACTCGCAATTGAGAGAAAGTCCTTGTAGTTTTGAATGATGTTTCTCCTTCTCCCGCTGATCATTATCTTCTCGCAGTTTACTATGGCAACGCGGTTTCCCTGCAACAGCATCTTGGCAACATTTGAGCCAAGCCTTCCAGCAAGGAGGTTTGTTCCGTCTACAACTATCTGTTGCTCAGCCAATTATCTTCACGCCCTTCCCTGTTGGAAATTTGGATATTATCTCAGAATAATTGATTATGTTGCCGCCAGCAGAAAGCACCTTCTTTGCTGCTGAAGTGGATATCGAAAATGAGCAAAGCGTGATCTTGTGAGACATGTTGCCTGTTCCCAGGACCTTTCCTGGCACTACGACTACGTCGTTTTCCTTTGTAACATCGTTTATCTTTTTTATGTTGACTATTCTTCTCGCAATGGATGGTTTTTGAGCCATGACTGCAAGCTTTGACCAAATCGGCGCCTTGTTCTTAGCAGACGCTTTCTTTAGATCCTTTACCATGTTCAGAACCAGCTGGTTGGTCATAGATAATGCCCTTTAAGAACCCAAATATAATTTACTACGCCTTTAGCTCGGCAATTACGCCCTTGAAATCTTCGAGTCTCTGGACAAGCTCGTCGACGCCGGTTTTTATGATCTGCTCAGGACTTAGTGCACCGGTGGACTCGACGGTCAGGAGGTACTCGTCGTGTTTTTCTGTGTGGGTCAACACCGAAATGTTTGCCGAGTTCCATTTTGCGTGGGTCGTGCCGCGTCCGAGTCTTGCATATGCCTCAAGCTTTAGTTTCTGGCCTGGGGCTACTTGGACTATTGGGATCTTGTCAGATACCGGCTTGACAGTCTCGTCTTCGGAGCTTAGCTCTGCAGATGTTATGGTTCTTGTCGTGTCTGTATCCCCCGAGTCGATCACTAGCATGACACGGCAGTTTGAGCAGCCGGCCTGGCTTTTGCAGGAGCACTTGGATGGCTCTGCAAACCTTTTGAGGTCTGTCTTTAGCGGTATGAGGCCTAGTCTGTGCGCTATTCCCTCATCGGACATCACAGAAGAGTTTTCGATGATGTCTACTGTGTCGATGGCAAACACTGGAACGCCGTTTAGGCAAATCCTCCTAAGGGCGTTTGCGTATTGCAAGGGCACGCCTTTGAGTTTTACA
The DNA here is from genome assembly GCA_035575435.1 of Candidatus Nitrosotenuis sp. Lineage (GTDB taxonomy): Archaea > Thermoproteota > Nitrososphaeria > Nitrososphaerales > Nitrosopumilaceae > Nitrosotenuis. The sequence goes on along the minus strand of DATLXX010000007.1, from coordinate 70,406 downwards.
GTCATACGCTGCTTGTCTTGTGAAACTATCTCCAAAGAAGGCAAACTTGAAAAAATTCTCTTTCCCCCCATTAAAAATCTAGCGTGAGTCTTGACACAGATAAATACCGAGATTTCGTTATCTGTCCTATGACGGATGTCACAGTAATTAGGCATTCAGTTGAGGGTGAAAAGTTCGAGATCCTCGTAAAACCCGACCCTGCCCTAGAATACAAGCTTGGCAAAAGAAAGGATGTATCGTCCGTTCTGGTATCTGACGAAGTCTACACGGATTCCCACAAAGGAACAAGGGCGTCGACTGAAAAACTACTCAAGGCATTCAAGACCCAAGATACCATGGCAGTAATTGAGCAGATTCTAAAGAAGGGAGACCTCAACCTTACCACAGACCAGCGCCGCAAGATGGTGTCGGAAAAAAGAAAACAGATAATCGAATTCATCGCAAAAACCTTTGTTGATCCGCGATCACACCTGCCGCACCCGCCTCTAAGAATTGAGCAAGCACTAGAGCAGTGCCGAGTCTCAATCGATCCTTTCAAAAATACTGAAGAGCAAGTAAAAGAAATAGTAGAAAAACTGCGCACAATAATTCCGCTAAAGTCGGAGAATCTGTTACTTGAGATAATGGTGCCCGCACAATATGCGGCACAATCTTACTCGGTTCTCAAGTCAACCGGGACTCTGAAAAAAGAAGAATGGCAAAATAACGGATCACTTAAAGCAATACTAGAAATACCTGCTGGAGCAAGGGCAAGCGTGATAGACAGACTCGGCTCTATAACAAAAGGAACCGCGACGGTGGAGATGGTCAAGTAATGGATGATGTGAAACGCAAATACGTCATACCTGGCGATGTCATCACTACAGGCCCGTACAGGGCGGAAGAAAACGTGCACCTTTTCGGCGATAAAATCATCGCTACAACCGTCGGGATCTCTGAGATTTATGATAGTGGGGTCAGGGTGATTCCTCTTGCAGGAATCTACCTGCCACGAATTGATGACTTTGTAATTGGGATTGTAAGATCACACACGTCGCTTTCATGGGAGCTTGACATCAACTCGTGCTATGCAGGAATACTGCCGGCACAGGATGTCTTTGGGAGGGACTTTAATCCCAAAATGGACGATCTGACATCGAGGCTCAAGACTGGTGACTTGGTGGCTGCAAGAATTGCCAACTCTGATAGGTCAAGAGACCCACTGCTTACAATAGCTGACAGGGACCTTGGCAAAATAGAGGAAGGCGAGCTAGTCAAGATATCTCCAACCAAGGTTCCGCGACTCATAGGCAAGCGTGGCTCCATGATACAAACGATCGAAAATGCCACAAAGGCCGTAATCACAATAGGACAAAATGGGTACGTCGTAGTCTCTTGCGAGGATCCCGATGGATTATTAAAGGCTCTTGACGCCATCAGAATGGTCGAAGAACAAGCACATGTTCCAAATTTGACTGAAAGAATTCAAGAAATGTTAGGATCAAACAGTGGTTAATAATGGGAGTAAAGAAAACAGACATAGTATTACTAGATGACAAAGGTATCCGTTGCGACGGAAGGAGAATTGACGAACCGCGAAGAATAATGATAAAGGCCGGGGTTCTAAAGAACGCAAACGGATCTGCATACATTGAGTTCGGAGAAAACAAGATACTTGCAGGAGTTTTTGGGCCGCGCGATGTCCATCCAAAACACTTGGCAAACACAGACAGGGGCATTCTGCGCTGCAGATACCACATGCAACCGTTCTCAGTAGGAGAAAGAAAGAACCCGGCACCATCAAGAAGGGAAATAGAGATCTCCAAGGTGATCAAGGAGGCCCTAGAACCGGCGGTGATGCTTGAGAATTTTCCAAGAACCGTAGTCGACGTCTTTATTGAAATACTTCAAGCAGACGGCGGCTCAAGGTGCGCCGCTCTGGATGCTGCGGCAGTTGCCTTGGCAGATGCAGGAATCCCGATGAGGGACATGGTGTCGGCGTGCGCCGCAGGAAAGGTGGCAGATACAATCGTACTTGACATCAACAACGAAGAAGATCAGGAAGGGCAGGCAGACATGCCGGTCGCACTGATGCCAAACCTCGGCAAAATCACATTAATCCAACTGGATGGGGTTCTAACGCCTCAAGAATACGAGAAATGTGTCAACACGGCAATAGGCGGCTGCAAGCTAGTCTACGAAATTCAAAAAAAGGCACTAAAAGAGAAGTTTTTTGGGGATAGTGCGCAATGAGTAACTCCATCATAGATGAGCTAAAAAAGAAAAAAATTCTCGCACTCCTCAAAGACGGCCAAAGAATTGACGGGCGCGCATTCGATGAGCCGAGACAGCTTATAATTGATACCAACGTGATTCCAAAAGCAGAAGGTTCTGCAAGAGTGCGACTGGGGGACACAGAGGTGGTCTGTGGAGTGAAGATACAGCCGGACAAGCCGTTTCCGGACCTTGGCGACAGGGGGATCTTCATCTGCACCGCAGAGATCCTGCCACTGGCGGATCCAAACGTAGAGCCTGGCCCTCCAGGTGAAGACGTAATTGAGCTTGCAAGAGTAGTTGACAGGGGCATACGCGAAAGCGGCATGATAGACCTCACAAAGCTTGTGCTGCAAAAAGACAAATCTGTAATAGGACTCTTTGTAGACAATAGTGTCACAGATTACGACGGAAATCTCTTTGATGCATGTTCTTATGCGTCTGTCGCAAGCATCCTTTCATGCAAGATACCGAAATGGGAGATCAAAGACGACGTACCGACGCTGGTTGACGGCGAGGTCTCTGATCCACCAATTACCACGCTACCAGTATCAGTGACTATGGGCAAGATAGGTGACCACATCATCGTTGACCCAAACGCCGACGAGTGGAGCTGCATGGACGCAAGAATGACGATCACGACCAATTCCGATGGTAACATTTGCGCCATACAAAAAGGCGGCAACGACGGCTTTACTCAGGAACAACTAATCAAATGCAGTCAAATCTCCATTGCCACCGGAGCAAAAATAAGGGAGATCCTAAAGAAGATAGGAGGAAGTTAATTGCTCAAAAAAGGTTCATCTCTAAAAGGCCTGCGACAAAAATACGGAATTAAACACAGAAAAAAGTTCACCCAAGTGCACGCAATCCTAAAAGCAAAGAGAAGGTGCCCCGAGTGCGGCTCATTAAGGTTTGGCAGGCAAGCAGTGGGAATATGGCACTGCAAAAAATGCGGCTTTAAAGTTGCCGGAACCGCGTACGATGTCAGCATTTAGTGCGACAATCACAGTTAACGCAAAAGAGAAAACCAAAGCGATTTTTGAGTCGATAAGTACCGACAACAAGTTTTACCCGGAAAATCCCACAAAAACAAAAATCACACTCAAAAAAAACACCATGAAAATCTCAATTAATTCAAACGAGCTCACTCACCTGCGCGCAAACATCAACTCGCTTCTGAGATTGATTCAGGCAAGCAATGACTCACTTGAATCCACCAAGTCTGATCGTCAAGTCTGATCCAGCATGGCTCATCGGTACAGATAATAAGAAATTCGAGGTGCTTCTAACATATGTCGCAAGGCCAGCAAATTCCGCCATGGCTCCAGGAACAGCTTATGAAGCTGCAACAGTCGCAGCAAAACCTACAGTCGGTCATGGCACAAAAGCAACAGCTGGAACTTGAGCAAATCGAGTCCGACAGGGCACTTGAAGAGCTAAAAAAAATAGCGGACTCTGATCCGGTCTACAAGCACGCCGGCTCGATTCTCATAAAATCAACAAAAGCAAGCCTCATCGCAGAACTTGAAGAAAAAAAAGAGCTTGCAAACACAAGGTCGGCTGTTCTGGCAAAACAAGAAACGAGGCTCAAAGAAAGCATCAAGGAGCAGGAAGCGAAGATAAACGAGATGATACGCGGCTCGCAAAAACCGCCATCCCAATAAATTATTTAATGCGTCATCCAAGCTTGCCCAGATGAAGATTGAAAATCTCAGAATAGTTGTGGACGAGCGCGAAAAGAAAAGCGGCATTCCGGACCTTCTCAAGGCTGTGGGAATCAATTTGGAGATAAAGACGCTTCAAGTGGGCGACTACATCGTCGCGCCGGAGACCGTAGTTGAGCGAAAAAGTGTCTCGGATCTAATCTCGTCAATATTTGATGGGCGGTTGTTTGATCAGTGCAACAGACTCAAGGAGCACTTTGCAAACCCAGTGATCTTGATGGAGGGAAACGTCGACGAAATAGAGCAGATAGTAGAAAATCCTCTTGTTTTTTATGGCGCCCTTGCGTCTATTGCAATTGATTTTAAGATACCTATCATTCCAACACCAAACGCGGCGCATACTACAAAACTGCTCGTCTCCATGTGCTCAAGAAAAGAGGCGACAAAAGGGCCGTTTCTCAAAAAAATAAAAAAATCAGACGACCTGCAAAGGCAACAGCTTGCAGTGTTGTGCAGCCTGCCGGGTATAGGCGAAAAGCTTGCCACAAGAATGCTGCAAAAGTTTGGCTCTCCTGCAAGGACACTGAATGCGTCGTTTGCGGAGCTGGCAAAAATAGAAGGACTCGGTGAGGCGCGGGCCAAAAAAATAAAACAAATGCTTGAGCGCCAAAGCGTGCTAAAAAAAGAATCAAATCAAAGCACGCTAGGATTGTAGAAAATGTTGGCTTCGTCTGAATGGCTTGGCGCACACCTAGAGGATCCAAATGTGGTCATAGTGGACACAAGACCAAAAGTTGCCTACCTGTACGGCCACATACCAGGCTCTGTCTCTTTGGTAGTTGATCAGCTGATAAAAATAAACGAACACGGAGCACACTTGGCACCAGAGCCGGAGGAGGCCTCGCGACTTTTTGGCAGTCTTGGAATTGATTCATCAAAGACGGTCGTGGTCACAGGCGAGGTAATGGACCCGTCAGTGGCAAGAGTTGCGTGGACATTGGAGTATCTTGGACACAAAAACGTCAAAATTCTCGATGTGGGGCTGACTCACTGGCAAAGCAAAGGTAACCCACTGGTGAGGGCGCAAAAAAAGATCGAGCCGACACAATTCGTCCCAAACGAGCGAGCCGAGATCAGAGTCGAAGCACAAGAGCTGCAAGGTCTGCTCGGCAAGTCTGTCATACTGGACGCAAGAACGCCCCAAGAGTATTTTGGCGGCCACATACCAGGGTCGATTCTGTCCCCCTTTACTGATGGCCTTGGGCAAGGCGGGTCGTTGTTCGACAGCAAAGAGTCTCTTGCAAGTCTTTTTGCGCAAAAAATGATCTCAAAGCAAGATCAAGTCATATGCTACTGCATGCACGGACACAGAGCGTCATCGCTATTCTACCAGCTAAAGATTGCAGGCTATGAGCAGGTGAGGCTCTACGATGGCTCCTTCATCGACTGGTATTCAAGAGGGCTTGCCCTTGAGTAGCCTTCGCCTCAGCTTGTTTGCGCAAATGGGGCAGGTGTCTAGGGCGGAAAACTCTTTTTTGCAGGCAGGGCAGTAATAGAGCCATCTCCCTACCACTTTTATCCCCTTTGTCATTATTGGAACCACTGTCAGCCCAAGATTTTTTGCCAAGTTGGATACAGCAAAGTCGTCTGTGACAATCTCGACTTCTAGCTGAAGTGCCAGTGCAACTGCGGAGACATCAGCCTCTGAGAGCTTTTGATAGTCACCGGTTTTTTTGGAGCGCTCTACTACTAGATCGACTTTCTCAGGATCAGGCTCGATGACTTGGAGTCGGCCTGCATCCAATAGAGTATCTAGAACGCCGTGACTTTGCTTGATGTGTTTTACCTCATCAAATACCAGTGGTGTGGTGTATCCGCGCTGTGGTGACGAAAATGGGATGCCAGCGTAAAAGGCGCTTGCATCGTACACTCTAGAGTCCAAGCTTGCTCATCTGTCGCAGTCCACGCTTTTTGAATCTGACAAAGACTGCGCGCTTGCTGTGTTTTTTTATGACGATCGGCTCCTCAAAGCTTGCTGTCTTGATCACTTGAGCGTCCATGACTATGTTGGTGTCATGGGAGCAGATTACCTGGATTTTTTCGTCCGGCACTACGATCGACGGCAAGAGACGCAAAACCGGAGCCACTGGTGTTATGATCAGAATGTCTAGACTTTCGTGCAAAATCGGGCCGCCAAGAGAAAATGAATGACCAGTGGAGCCACTCGGCGTGGAAATCATCACGCCGTCCATTTTGTGCTTTACAATGTCATTTTGGAACTTGATCTCAAAGTCTGCCGTCTTTGTGAGATTCTGCCTGTTGATGTAGATCTCATTTAAGGCGGGCGGGAACTCTTCTCCGCCTGCAGAGGCAACCACTCGGGTTCTCTTGTCAAGCCAGATCTTGTCTGCCTTGATATCTGCAATTGCAGAATCAATCCTCTCAAGTGTGATTTCAGAAAGAACCCCCCTGTTTCCGCCCACATTTATTGTCAAAAGAGGAATCTCATTTAGCAGGCTGCGGAAAGTGCGCAGCGTTGTGCCGTCGCCGCCAAGCGTTACCACCAAATCAAGCTTTTTACTATTAAGGTCTTCGACGGACTCGACTTTTTTTGCACCTTCGACGGATACGGGGGCGATCGTAAAAACCTCGGAGCGATGCGAAAGAAATTTTTTTGCGACCTTTTTTGCTGCATTCTCTGACTCCTCGGAGCCAAATTTACTTACAATGCCGACCCGACTTAGCTTCAACCATTCCCTTTGTGCTGCTTTGTTTAAAAAACATAGTCTTTTCAGGTTATGGAAAAAATTAATTATGTAAGCACTTTTTCACAGAGTGAAATGAGCTATGCACATCCAGAAGTACTCGTAGATACAGAGTGGGTCTCAAAAAATCCACCAAATGACAAAGTAAGGTTGGTTGAGGTGGACTATGATCCTGAAAACGGTTACAGAAAAGGCCACATCAAGGGAGCCACGCTGATCTGGTGGAAACGCGACATCAACGACCCAATAACAAGGGACATTATAGACAAAAAACAGTTTGAGGCACTCATGTCAAAAAACGGCATTAGGACAGACAGCGAGGTTGTGCTGTATGGAGATTTTAACAACTGGTTTGCTGCGTTTGTATTTTGGGTCTTCAAATATTACGGACACAAAAATGTCAAGATAATGAACGGCGGCAGAAAGAAATGGGAGCTCGAGAAAAGGCCGTATACCACAGAAGAGCCCCAAGTCGCGCCAACAAACTATGTCGCGCTGCCTCCAGACGAGGGGCTCAGAGCATACCTCTTTGACGTAAGGCGCGCTCTGAGCAAAAAAGAGGTAGCGCTAGTAGACGTCCGCTCCCCAAAAGAGTTCACAGGAGAAATCACAGCTCCGCCGGAATACCCGATGGAGCATGCACAACGAGGCGGCCACATCCCTGGCGCGCAGAATATTCCGTGGGCAACTGCAGTAAACGATGCAGACGGGACATTCAAGTCGGTCGCAGAGCTGCAGAAAAACTATGCGTCAAAGGGAATCACGCCTGACAAGGAAATAATTTGCTACTGCAGAATAGGCGAGCGCTCATCACACTCTTGGTTCGTACTCAAGTATTTGCTTGGCTACCCCCAAGTCCGCAACTATGACGGCTCGTGGACAGAGTGGGGCAACATGATTGGAAACCCAGTAGAAAAATAAATTGAGCCAGGAACTGCCGATCTTAAAGAAGGGCTCCTTTTACACGATACGCGACGCACAAGAAGATCTCATCATGGAGGACAGGACAAAGCGCGGACTCACAGTAAGGGAAAAGTCACTTGATGAAAAATTTGGGGTGCTTGCAGACAAGGGGATGATCCACGACATGGACGGAATAGGGCACTGGGTTCCGATCAGGTGGTACTTTCCAAAAAAAGAGTATGACCTCCAAAGGGTGCTGTCTTACGCAGAGGACATGGAAAAAAGGTATACTGAGCTTCGTGAGCTTACCTGTCCGGACGATAACGACTAAAGAAGATTTTTAAATAATCCAGACTAAAATCAGCTGTATGTCACTTTTGCTAAAGGATCGAGTTTACACAATGGAGTCCCCTACCGCAAAAAGGGGAGTATACCCGCTGCACGGCTACAAACTCGGGCTTTACCGCTTACCCATCAAACTTGAAGAGCCGGCGGAGATCAAATCCATAGTAGAGGGGCTAAAAAAGACCTTCACAATGGATACCTTTGCCGACCGAATTTACGCCACATACACGTGGACGGAAGAAAACATACCAGACCCGCATGCAAAAGGGTATGAAAAGGTGGATCTCTCAGTAACAGTCGAAATCGTCACTGGTGAAGTGGTGGACATCATTTACCAGATATTCCCAATTGAAAAGTTCGGCGACCAGCAGTGGGTAAAAGACTATCGCAAAAAGGCGGACTACTATGCAAAGATGGTGATCGACACGATCCTTCGAAACACGATTCTTGCCGACAAGATGATTGAGAGTCTCATGAAGACAGAAAAGCTGGAACAGGAAGCAGCTGTAAAGAGACTGGAAGAGCTCACACCACTAGCAAAGATAGTTCCAAACGCAAAACCAAAGCCAAAGGTGGAGGCACCACAGGGAGCAGCCGCAGCGGCGCAAGTAGCCGAAGTCACCGAGGTGCCAGATGGTGCAAAGCCTGGGCCAATCGACGTAGACTACAAATCACACATGCCGCCAAGCGCGCCGTTTATTGTGCCCTCAAACAAAAACGTCATCAAGACGTGGGGTAGAAAGGGAACGGACAACAAAGTCCTTGGTGTGTGGGGAGAGTTTGTCGCAGTGGATTTTGATATCTGTGTAGCAGACGGGGCGTGCATCGACGCGTGTCCGGTCGGCGTCTATGAATGGTTTGACACTCCGGGAAACCCGGCGTCTGAGAAAAAACCACTCATGGCAAGAGAGCCTGACTGCATATTTTGCTTGGCATGTGAGGGAGTATGTCCACCACAGGCAATCAAAATCTTCCAGAGAAAATCATAGAAGTCATAAATAGGTAGCCGCGACTGAAAAGACGATGGCAGTAAACCCATTTACCCAATTTGTCTTTGATATCTTCATTATTTCTGCCATTTTGCTAACCGCGTACACATTCAATTTTTACTACCTCGCATTCATCTCGCTTAGGCGCAAAGACAAGTACCCAATCGCATCCCTTGGGACTCCGTCCGTGACGATTCAACTTCCAATATATAATGAGAAATACGTCGCAGAAAGGCTTGTGAACGCAGTCTGTGCAATGGATTACCCAAAAGACAAAATGAAGATAATGGTTCTTGATGACTCTGATGACGACACAACCGACCTGTTGCACAACCTAGTAAATAAGCACAAAAAAAATGGCTTCGATATTGTCCACATCAGAAGAGGGACGCGACGCGGATACAAGGCGGGTGCCCTCAAGTATGCTATGACTCTCACTAACACGGAATACGTGGCAATCTTTGACGCAGACTTTATCCCGCCGTCTTGGTTCCTAAAAAGAGCAATCCCCTACTTTGCAAAACCAAACATAGGTCTGGTCCAGTGCAGGTGGGGCCACATCAACGAGAACTATTCAGCAATGACTCAGGCCCAAGCACTGAGCCTTGACTTTCATTTTCTTGTGGAACAAAAAGCAAAAAGCAACTCAAAGATGTACATGAACTTCAACGGTACTGCCGGCATATGGAAGAGAGACTGCATTGAGGACGCAGGAGGCTGGCACACATCCACACTGGTCGAAGATCTTGACCTAAGCTACAGGGCACAAATGAAAGGCTGGAAATGCATCTTCATCGAAGACATAGTAGTCGAGGCGGAACTCCCAGTGCAGATGAATGCGGCAAAAAGGCAGCAGTTCAGATGGGCAAAGGGCGCCATACAGTGTGCAGTCAAGCTGCTTGGCGACATACTGGTAAAAAAACACATACCATTTGAGGCAAAGATACAGGCGTTTGTACAGCTTACGAGGCACATTGCGTACCCTCTCCTCCTAATCCAGTTTTTGGCACTGCCGGTTTTGCTTGCGGCAAACTTTAACTTGTATGTTGTAAAGTTTGTCCCAGCAATTACGATTGCAACATATCTTGCGATGGGGCCGTTTGCGTACCTGATCGTCATCTATAATCTGTGGGGGAAGAACTGGAAACAAAAAGCAAAGATACTGCCGTTCTTGCTGATTTACGCGGCTGGCCTTTCGGTCAACAACACGGTTGCAGTGTTTGATGGCCTGTTCGGCAAAAAGAACGAATTTTTGAGGACCCCCAAGTACGGCATCACAAAGAGATCGGATGACTGGAGGGACAAAGCCTACAACCTTCCGTTCACAAAGACGACGCTTCTGGAGCTATTCTTTGGAGTCTACGGCATGATCGGAATACTTGTTGCGATATTCTCAAAGAATCCGGTCTTTGCACCAATCATCGGGATACCGACAATAGGGTTCTTTTATGTGGCGTATCTGAGTCTGTCACACTCAAGATTTAAAAGAAATAAATCAAGCAAGCAAAGATCAAGGGCAGAACGAATGGCAGACAACTACTACAGAGGGGCTGTGATAGGAATGTTCGCGATAATTATCTTTGGCGCGTACATGGCGTACAACGGTTACAAGACTGACGTATATCCACTGGACCTTTCACGCGGCGCGCTAGACAGAATCGCCGCAGGAGGTGACCCGCAGTCCATGCTCCAAGACCTCCACGCCATAAAGACATACCTGCCAAAAGAGGGCAACCCTGTATGGATCTTCCCAACAGATACTACCAACTTTGAGCGAATACAAAAGGACATCGACTCTCTAATCGAATCCATGAATGCAATCAAAAACGAGCCAAAGAACTCCGTGGTGTACACCACCGCAATGTCGGACCTGCATCTGAGGGCCATTCAGATACGACAAAACATCATGGATGCCACGCCCTACATGTATGCAAGCTTTTCAAATATCGTATTTAGCTCGATATGGGTCGCAGCGATTTTGGGCATATTTGCCATTCTGAAGAGAAAGAAGGAACATCTCAAATCCTACGACAAATCAGAGGATGTCTAGCTGTGTATCAGGCGGGAAAGAAAGCCGCCTTTGCCTTCCTGCGAGCTTGGAGGCTGCGTCTGGGCGTCTGAATTTATCTTGAATTTTGAGATGAGGCTCTGCAGCTGAGCTGCAAGCTCGGACATCTGGTTTGCGGACGACGCGATTTCCTGCGTCTGGGCGGTCTGCTCCTCTACTGCTGCCGATGCCTCTTCTGTTGCCGCTGCGTTCTGTTCTGCTACTGCGGCAATCTCGCTTGTGTTTGCAGAGACCGACTTTACTTTGTTTACTTCGACTTGGGCTGCATCGGAGAGCCGCTTTACGTTTTCAGAGATACTCCTAATTTGAGATGCGATCTCATCAAGCGACTTTAATGACGAGTCGATTATGAGCTTGCCTTGGTTTACCTCGTTTGCGCTTGTCTCTATGTCGCCGACTACTGCCTGGGCGTCTTCTTGGATTTGCTTTAGCTTGGCGTCTATCTCCTCAGAGGATTTTGCAGAGCTTTCCGCAAGTCTCCTAACTTCGTCTGCAACAACCGCAAAGCCTCGGCCTGCCTCGCCTGCCCTTGCCGCCTCGATTGCCGCATTGAGCGCCAAAAGATTTGTCTGGTCTGCAATCTGCCTAATTACGTCCAGAACAGCAGTGATCTCGTTCGTCTTTTGGGCTAGGTCTCTTACTTTTTGTGCAGAGCTGTTTGTTACCTTGATTATCTTGTTCATTCTCTCCCCAGCTTCTTTTGCGGATTCAGAGCCTTTTTCTGATAGGCTGCCTACCTTTTTTGTCACATCAAATGACTCAACTGCATTTGCTGCAAGCTCGTTCATCGTGGTGGACAGCTCCTCTACTATCTGCCTTGATTTGGCAAGGTTTTGAGCCTGCGACTGTGAGCCCCTTGAGACTTGATCCACCGTGGAGGCGATCTGTTGGACTGACGAACTCAACTCGTTTCCGGATGCGGCGATCTGCTGGGCGCTTGAGGAAACAGACTGGGCCGCGTAATTGACCTCTGTGATTATTCCCTTGAGGTTTGTTACCATGCTTTCTTCTGCGGCAAGGAGCCTGCCGATTTCGTCGTTGGATTTTGATGTGCCCACCGACACGGTGAGATCGCCCTGACTCAGCTTGGTTGCCACCTCGGTCGCCTTGACTATGGGCTTGGTGATTGTGCGCGAGACAAAGAACGCAAAGATGCCTACGCACACATTGACTATGACGCCCAATATCACTGCCTGAAACGTTATTGAGTCGAGCAGCTCTTTTGCCTCAGGACCGCCTATTTTTTGGGCAAGCTGATTTGCCGACGCATACCCTCCAATGGATATCACGACTACGGAAACGACGGCGATCGCATTAAAGAGTAACTGCAACTTCCAGTTCAGTGAGCCAAATCCTCTAAACATGTAGATTTTTTGCGGGCTGAGATTATAGGTACAAGTATGTTTGCTCTAAACGAAATATTTTCTGACCGTCACACGTGCGAATGAGACGTAGTTATTGTGAAATTACCTAGTTATTATTAGTACGGTATTGTACCGTACCTTATGATTCACTGCGAATATTGCACAAAGCAGTTCGTCGAGTCCCTCAACGGCCTGACGGAAAAAACACTACACGAGATACTTCATGGGCCAGAACTGGTCAATGAGTAGCTACTTCTTTTTTATCTTATTTTAGTCCGAACCTTTTATTATCAATGACCAGACATAATGCTGGTGTCAACAAAAAAACAAACTAGAGAAAAATCGCCGGGTGTCACGCTCAGCAAGAAGGACTCTAATGCGCTGCTCAAAAAGATAGGCTCAGTATCGGACTCAACAAAGGCGCTCTCAAGAGAGCTCAAATCAATGTCAAAAATCTTTGCTGAAAACCAGAAGGTTCTGGTCTCAATGAAGGACATGATTGACTCGCTTACAAACACTCTTGAGCAGATTCAAAAGCAATCAAAGCAGATAAACATCATCGAGGAGGACACACAAAAACTGTTTTCAGGGCTAAATCAGGTCCGGGCGCAGGCAGGGCTGATCACAAAGGTGAGCGAGCAGGCAAACAGGCTCCAAGAACAGGTAAACAGGATAGTCCAGGCACAAAAGGAAACACCAGACCCAGAAAGCATCATGAAGGCGGTGGAGGAAAGCAAGAACTCCATCCAGAACAACACCCACATGATAATCAAGATGGCACAGCGAATAGACAACATAAAAGAAGACCTTGAAAACATCTCGTCAAAAGCAGACGCAAGCAAGCTCACAGGAGAGATTGCCTCACTAAAGCAAGACCTCGCAGCACTGATTGCTGATGGGGCTGCAAAGGCAGAAACAATCACGCATCTGCGCGGCGAGATCCAAAAAATAGAGTCGGAGATCGGCTCGCTCATCAAAAGAGCTGATTCTACTGCCTTTGTCGGAGAAGGCCTCAAGTCGGTTCAAAGCGACCTGTCGGCGCTCAAAGAAAATGTCTACAACAAAACAAACACGATAGACCAAAAGATCTCATCGCTTTCGGAAATGGTAAAAAGGTCAGAGGCGTCCATGGCGGAATTCCACAAAAAGGCAGACAAGTTGTTTGTGGATATGCAGCAGGTCCAAAGCACGACTACCAAGTCGTCTGAGCACACTTCAAAGGAGGTGGTGAGCCTGCTCAAGTTATCGGAATACCAGTCGAATATGAGAATACTCGCAGAGTCCAAGTATGGCGACATAAAAGACATTGAGAAAATGGCCGAGCAGACTGCATCGATTGTCAACCTGTTTGACAGCCTCGCAATAGAAACTCAGCAGAAAGTGGCCCTGCCACAAGAGGTGCGTCAATGGGCAATAAGCAAAATGTTGGATTGCGCAGACAAGTGGGAGATTCGGTTCTCGGATCTGTTTGGCGTGCTCATAAACAAACTAGGCAAAGAACTGGTCAAAGAAAACATACGGCTTAACCAAGTGAGAGACATCTTTGGGATTCGCGGGGTTGACGAAATCAGAAAAGAGCTCAACTTGCAGAGCACCACTTAACTTAAAGCAGTCAGATACCCCAGGTCTCATTCCACATTTGCTTCAGATGACCTAATCATCACCCTGCAAGGTGCGATGGGGTGGCATGCCTAATAATTCTTGGCCAAAACGATGCAAGATTTGCAATTCAAGACAACAATTTTTAACAAATTTGTAATACAAGTCGACATGCCCAATTAAAAAAAATTTCAGGGATTTGTAGGCATGAATTCCCAGATTCTTGAGAAAGTAGAAGCATCAGGAATCTGTGGAATAAAAAAGACAGAGCTCAAAAAGATGTTCGGCACAGAATGTGACTCCACCCTTGAAGAGCTTGCAAAACAAGAAAAAATCATAGTTGACAACAAAGGCATAGCACACTATGTCTGGAGCAAGGACAACTACCTTTCACATCTGTCACAAAACGACCCAAAATTCAAGATACTCTCAAAGCTTGTGCAAAACCTAGAAAACACGGTAAACCAGATTCGCAGCGAGCGTGTCAAATCACCCAGTACGACTTGGGACTTTCAGACTCACTTTGACTCGTGTCTGAACGAGCTGTCGACGTCCCTTGGGTGGGTGCCGTTTTCAAACATCAGGCAAAAGATGTGCGCGTCATTGAATATCACGTCCGAGCAGTTCTACTCTTTGGCATCTTCATTGGTTGAATCGAATCAAAAATACGAAATATCTACGGGAGGTCAGGAGGGTATCCAAGTGCGCGGAATGCTGCACGGATACGTGCGAAAGCTATGACTTATCCATATGGATTGAAAGCAAACCCGTATCCAAGTAGCCCAACTCCCACCGAGCACGACGCAAAGATCCTTGGGGGGACCAGGCATCAGGAAGCCAAAGCCGCAATAATTGAGTGCATCTCGGATCTTTACAAGAAGACGTCACGAAGGAATTCGACTGAAAACGACTTTAGGCTGGTCACAATAGTGCAGGATGTAGGATCAGGCAAGACCCACCTTGCGCTGCACATCAAGACGCTCAAGACAAGGCAGGACATCGTGACTACCTATGTAGACCTCTCGACCATCTCGCCTAAAACAAACGAGAGCATTTACAACGCAATAATGCGTGGCTTCAACAAGGAACTGTTTTCTGAGCTCAAGGCCGCCTTTCTGGCACAAATCGCCGAAAAGGCTCAAAAAGGAGACCAGCTTGCCAGAAGAGCTCTTGGCTACGGAATTGTGGACAAGCTCAAGGGCGTCACAATTAAGCAAAAATCGGAGGAAATACTCTACGACAAAAAGACTGTGGCTGCGGGGCCGCTCCAAGACTATCTTGCGGCAAACTACAACCAGCACGAAGCAGTCGTGATCAGAAACATCATCTGCAACTCTTTTGACAAAATCACGAACCTTGATGAAATGCATGGCAGGCTTGCAGCAATTGCAAGATTCAGCCACAATCTGCTAGGCAAGGTGACGCTTTTTGAGCTAGATGAATTCGACGCGCAACAGGGATCACTGGAGTTTGTCAAATCGCTTATCAACGCCCACATTCCGGCATCGATCCTCTTGCTAATTACGACGCCATCGCTGTACTTGGATGTGCAAAAGGCAAACCCTTCGGTATTTGACAGGCTGGAAAAAGCTAACTACAAGATAGATCTGGCTGGGGCAAACTCGATCGACGAGCTGATCGAGATAGCAATAGAATACATCAAGGAAGCAGACAAGACTGAGAGGTTCAACAAAAAAGAGCAGCAAGACCTAGCATCCAAGATCAGGGTGCTGTGCGACGAGTTCCCAGAATTCAGGAACGTGCGCTCTATCATCAACATACTAAATCATGCAATAGAAAAGGCAGCGGAGCTCGACGCACCTGAGATAACTGAGGCGGTGATTGATGAGACAATAAAGCAAACGTACCCAGGACTCAAAATCAAAGGAAGCATAATGGAAGTACCAATATCTGAGTTCATAAAACTAAAGAGGACATGCGGCGCTACCCAAAACCAGATAAAGCAGGCAGTGTCGAATCTGGTCAACTTTGCGCACGACATAGGGAACGTATCGAAGACAACCAAGCCGAATCCGTCGTTTGATGTGGTGTATTCGGATCCTTATGGAACAAAAATCGGCATCACCGTAGTGATGGACAGCAACCACACAAAGAACTTTGAGACCATCTCCAACATAGTCAAGTCGTCGGCATTTGTGGACAAGCTGGTGATTCTGACCAACACAAGCATTCCGCAGTCAGGTCAAGCCACAATAGTGAATGTGGACAAGTCAAAGCTAATCGACCTTCTCTACTTTAACACAAAATACACACAACACAAGCTGGATGAGCCAGAATCAGAAAAAGTCAAGATGCTGGCAAAAACTATTTGCGTCATCTAAAAACCCAAACTAATTTTAATGATCTTATTCCCAACTAAACAATGCAAAATTATTTTTTGCAATTGGAGCAAAGCTTGGTCGACAACCATGTTCGAAGCATAATAGACCAAATCACGCCAGAAATCCCACATTCGTCCTTTATTACGGATTTGGCAATAATAATGATCTTGGCATCGATTGTGACCCTGGCTTTTTTCAAGATGCGTCAGCCCCTCATAATCGGTTACCTGGTAGCAGGAATGCTGATTGGCCCCCTTTCTCCTCTCTGGGGCTCGTTCATAACGGAGAACGGCAATGTTGTGGGGGCTGAGAGGGCCGGCATACTCTCTGATGTAGGAGTTCTCAACATATTCTCGGAGCTTGGCGTGATTCTGCTATTGTTCGTCATTGGAATAGAGTTCCCATACTCAAAGATCCGCTCGATTGGAAAGGCAGCCATAGGTGCAGGCACAATCGGCCTAGTCTTGACACTTGGTGTTGTCTTTTATGTCTCAAGCCTTGTGGGGCTCAGCTTCATGGACTCGCTGTTCCTTGGTGCAGCATTGTCTATTACCAGCACAGCCATACTTGTCAAAATTTTGGAAGACGTAGGCAAAATCAAAAAAGAATCGTCGATTCTAGTGCTTGGCATGCTGATAGTGGAAGACGTCATAGCTGTGATTCTGATTGCAACTTTGGAATCAGTGGCGCTTGTCGGGAATGTCTCATACGAAAGCATAACAGTTGTCGCAATCGTGGCAGGGGTTCTCATAGGCGGAACACTGACTGTTGGCACCAGAATAATCCCAAGACTAATAGACAGAGTTGCCGCGACACAGCACAAAGAGATCCTGCTTTTGTCGGTACTTGGGGTGTGCTTTGGATACGCACTGCTTGCGAACATAGTTGGGCTCTCGGTAGCAATAGGGGCTTTTTTGGCAGGCGTCCTTGTCGCAGAATCAAAATCTGCCGAGGTCTCAAAAATCCTCTCGAGCCCAATCAAGGACATGTTCGTCGCAATCTTTTTCGTGTCGGTAGGCGCGCTGATGAACATAGGCGAGCTTCAAAATTACGTTGCCTTGGCCTTCGGAATGGTGATCTTGGCGATGGCAGCAAAGTTTGGCGGCGCCCTCCTTGGGACGTATCTGTTCAGACAGGGCAAAGGCAAATCGCTTCGATCGGCATTTGCATTAGCAGGGCCACGCGGTGAGTTTTCCATTGTAATAGTAAAATCTGGCGTGGACATTGGAGCCGTGAGCAGCTTCGTCTTTCCACTCATAGGCATAATATCTATAATTAGCGCATTTGTCTCACCATTCTTAATTAGGGCAAGCGACAAAGTCGTCCCAAGGATAGAAGGTAAACAAGATGTCTGAAGATGAGATGAAAAAACTAATGGACCGGGTGCACCTTGGCGTGACCTCGTTTAATTACAACGGCATCAAAGTGCCGTGCCTCATACTTTCAGAGAAAAGATTTGACGAAATAATGGCACAGGTTGCAGGAAAGCCGCTTTCGGTGGAGACAAATCTCAACATACTTCAGGACGGCCAAGGACACGTATTTGTGGAGATCTCGCTTGCGTTTTCCTCTGGCGGGATTGAAGAAAAACTGCTTCTCTACGCAAACGAGTCACTGGAGTTTTTCGAGTCGATGGCAAACTGCGCCATGCTGGCCCTTTCTTCACCGCACTCTCAGATCGGCAAGGATAACGTGTTTATGATTCAACTACCCAGGCCTGAAAAAATCTCAAACGCCCTGGATATAATAAAAAAAGGACTCCAACCAAGGACAAGTTAGGCTGGCAACACAGATTTTGCGACACGCAAAAAATCCTTTAAATGCAAACCCTGGCTTAACAATGTATGAGTAACAACGGCGTGCCTGACTCGGACATTTCAATTTCCGTTTGCGATGTAATGAAGGACAACACATCAAAAATAATCAAAAAATTGGAGGCGCAAATTCCGTTTTCGGCACAACACTATTCGGATCTTTACACTCTGTTTTTGCACTCCGTCGACGACATATTTGGCACATGCTACCTCGCAGAAAAACAGTTTTTTGATAGGCTAGGGCTTGATCAGGGCGCACTCAAGTCATTTAAGATGCTCTCTGACCAATTCACCAACGCCTTCTTGACTCAGATTGAAATGACTAGCAGTCTCCAAAAGTCACAGCTTGAGCTCCAAAAAAACCTCCTACACATGTACGAGCAATATTTGCATTCGCTTGTTGATTCCTACTGGAAGTCTGTAGGGGATCTAAACAAGTTCTTGGGCGGCACAAAAAAGACATGAGCCAAAAAACCACAATAACCACAATCAATCCGGCAACAGAAGAGGTAATCTCAACCTATGACTCTATGACAAAAGAGCAAATCCAAAACCAGGTGGCTGCAGCCAAGTCGGAATTCTTGGAGTGGAGGGAGAGCCTCGAAAAAAGGAGGGGATGCCTTTATGCGCTGACTGAATACTTGCGCAAAAACAAAATCAAGCTTGCCGAGGTGGCCACGAAAGAAATGGGCAAGGCAATCAAAGAGGCCATATCAGAGGTTGAAAAATGTGCGTGGGCACTGGAATTTTACGCAGACAACGGAGCAAACTTTCTCTCAGACGAAGTGCTCAACACAGATGCGCGGAAAAGCTTCATCACATTTGAGCCGCTCGGCGTCATAGGCTCAATAATGCCGTGGAACTTTCCATACTGGCAGGCGTTGCGCTTTGCGGCCCCAAGCTTGATTGCAGGCAACGTAATTGTGATGAAGCCATCTAGTGTGACAATACAATGCGGCCTCGAAATGGAATCTGCTTGCAAACAAGTCGGATTTCCGGACGGAGTGTTCCAGACTTTGGTGGGAAGCTCTGCGGCGGCGACACACCTAATTGAGGCAGACACCAACGCCATCACCTTCACAGGAAGCACCAAAGTTGGCGCGATGGTGGGGCAAAAGGCCGCATCGCTTTTGAAAAAATGCGTTCTTGAGCTGGGCGGAAGCGATCCCTTCATAGTTCTTGAAGATGCAGACGTCGAAAAGGCGGCAAACGGCGCAGTGAAAGGCCGCTTCATTAACTGCGGCCAGAGCTGCATCGCATCAAAAAGATTCTTTGTCTCAAAAAAAGTAGCAGACGAATTCATTGAAAAGTTTGTACATAATGCATCCAGGCTCCAAGTGGGGGATCCTATGGTAATTGAAAATGATATTGGCCCGCTGGTGAACAAAGAAGCACTGGAAAACATCACCTCAATCGTAGACGACGCAAAAAAGAAAGGGGCCGAAATACTCTTGGGCGGGGAAAGAAAGGGAGACAAGGGGTACTATTACAAGCCTACGATTCTCAGGGGAATCAAGGCGGACATGCGAATAGCAAAGGAGGAGACATTTGGGCCAGTGGCACCAATCACGGTCTTTGAGGATGAAAAAGAGGCGCTCCGGATGGCAAACGACAGCGAGTACGGCCTTGGCGCAAGCATATGGACCGAGAACCTCAACAAGGCAGAATCCCTCTCAAAGAAAATAGAGTCTGGAATAGTCACAGTAAACAACGTTGTGATATCAGACCCAAGAATCCCGTTTGGTGGCATCAAGCACAGCGGGTATGGCAGGGAGCTCTCAAAATATGGCATGCTGGAGTTTGTCAACATCAAGTCGGTCAGATTCTATGATCAGCTCATACACCATCATTATGTGGAGTGATTCTTGTGAATGCGGCTGCCGGGATTTGAACCCGGGTCACGGAATTGGCAATCCCGCATATTAACCAGGCTGTACTACAGCCGCATGATTGTTTAGACTAAACCAAGTCTATTAAAATGAATTGTTGTGACATATCTTTAATCGTAGATGGTGTTTATGTAAAACATGGACGGCAGACTGGAACAAAAAATAAATGAAAAAATTCAAGACACACTGGCAAACATAAATCAAATCCAGCAGCTTGCAAAGACCTTGGATGAAAAGAGGGGAGACTCGCTCAATTTCAAATACGGCATAATCGTCGGGAGGCTATACAACTCGTTTTATTATCAGTCAAGGCGGATTCTCAAACGGGATCCGACAGAACAGGAATTTTCAGAGTTCTTGGGAATTCTGTCAAAAAGACGAGACGAGATACTGCGACGTCTCTAGTTTTTCTTAAGCGGGATTACCTTGATTGTCGGCGTGACAGGTAATTTAACACATGCTCCCGCAAGCGCCTTCTTTGCCAAGTCGAGGTGATCCTTTTTTACATGCATCTCCATGAGGACTTGGCCTTGTTTCACACGGGCAGCTAAGCTCACGGCCTTTCCAAAAGCGCGCCTCATGCCTTCCTGAAGCCTGTCTGCACCTGCGGTGGCAATCATCTTGTTTTCTCGGAGCAAGACGTGCGGATATATTCGAAGGACGGAATAATAACCGCTCTCACCTGCTACCTGCTCGACTGCCTTGTTTGCAGCAAGTCTTGCAGACTCGATTGCCATGTGTCTTATCTGCATTTTTTCGTTTGAGCACAGCTGGACGCAGTAATCGTACTCGCCCCTTTTTCCGCCTTGGTATTTGGCAATCTTTGGCTGGGGCTTACCTTTTATGTACTCCTTTCTTGTGTATGGTTGACCGTTTCCTATTCTGTAACATCCGCCGTGCATAATACCACTGCTGAAAGCACAAAATAGGCACATATATTTTAACGGTGATATATTTCCGCGATTTGATGACTTATATGGAAACCCTCGCAATTTTTGCCAAATGAGCTCTGATGCCGAACCAGACATTGAAGGTACATTGGTTGGCGACCATACTCTGATCACAAACAAGGAGATGCAAAACGTCCTTGAGCAAAAAGGGTATGGTGAGACCAGACAGGGCAGATTCCTTCTCAAGCCGTTTGAGTCGCTGTATTTTCTCTTCTACAAGAAACTACGCCTTGCCAAAGGCAAGAGGATGATTGGATTTGATGAGCTTTTGCGGATCTGCAGCAAATTCGACGAGAACGCGTTAACAAAATTTCTAATTTACCGCGATCTCAGGGTGAGGGGATATACGGTAAAAGACGGCTTTGGATTCGGTTCCGACTTTCGCGTGTATGAGAGGGGGCAGTTTGGGGAAAAAGGAGCAAAATATCTTGTCTTCGGACTTGCGGAGGGCAAGCAGGAAAAGATCGGTTCTTTGCAAAAAAACATTGAGGAGATAACAAAGATGGGAAAAGAACCAATCTTGGCAGTAATTGAGCGACGCGGCGAAGTGATTTACTACAAGATATCTCTTGTCAGGTTTGTAGAGAACACAAAAAACATCGATGCGTCTGGCTTTGTGCTCAGCTGACTGTTTCCACTGCCCACTTGGAATCGTACTTGAGCAGGTTGTTCCTGTAGGCATACGCAAAGTCGTACACTTGCACGTATTTGGTCTCGTTATTCCATAATCTTTCAAAATCTGTCAACTTGATGTCCACACGCGGCCTGTCGTTCCAGCTGGTAAAGACATCAATTGACTCAAAGTTACGGTTTTCCACGTTGAAGGTCTCATTTGACGTTCCGGTATAGGCCACCATCTCGCCTTCCTCGTCTCGGAATATGCCTATTCTCTCTGAAAAAGAGCCGTCTACATATTCTGAGTTTGGTATTGCGATTTTGATGAGAATTTTACTTTTTTGAATCAGTTTCTGCAAGATGTCTATCTTGCTGGTGTGGATGGCGCCGGCAGAAAATATGCCATTTTTGCCACTAAAGATTTTTGCAAGGACGTCAAGGTCAGAGGATGCGTACCTGTGACCGGTAATCAGGCGGATTTTGCCATCGTGATCGGCAAAGTTCTGCAGGCCGAGGGAAAGAGTCGAGATGCTCTTTAGCGTCATGAACTCAATTGCCCTGTCATATTCAATGGAATTGCTAAGGCACGGAACGAAAAAATCTGTCACGAGGTTGTCCCTGTCTGTTCTATACTGCAGCTTTAATGGAATGTCTCGTAAGCCCATGCTGGTATGACAACTGCATCTTATTTAAGTGAAAACAGTTTTTTGTTGCAATTTCAGCACGTTCTTACAATTTGTTGTATGATCATTTTGCTGATTATTTTTCAAAACCTAATGCACACAGTTATATAGAAAATTTCTCCTAGCCGTATAATTGGGAAAACGTAAGGTTCTAAATGAAAGTGAGCTAAAGGACATCCAGCTCCCGCAACAAGGCGAGATGTTGGGCAGAGTCATCAAGCTTTTGGGCAGTGATCAGGTTCTAGTCAAATGCACTGATGGCAAGACCCGCCGCGGCAGGATAAGAGGCAAGCTGAAAAGAAGAATCTGGATCCGTGACAACGACGTAGTGATCATTGCGCCGTGGGACTTTAAGCAAGATGACAGAGGCGACATCACTTGGAGATTCACACTTGCCCAGGTAGATTGGCTCAAAGAAAATGGTCATCTTCCAAAAGATTTCTAGCCGTCATGTCTTGAAGTGAAAATGTCTTCTGAGGATTTTCCTGATTTTGATGATGTTGAGGAAAAATTCGCAAAGATATTCCCAAAGAAAAAAAAGTCGCTGCAGGACGGCTTTAAAAAAGACAAAACTGTCAACCAGGTCCTGGACAGATCTACGATGTTCACCATGTATGAAATGATAAACCAGAAGATAATCGCATATGTAAACGGCATAGTCAAGGCGGGAAAGGAGTCGGTCGTATTTTGGGCAGTGGATGGCGCAGGCAAGGACGTCGCGCTCAAGGTGTACCTGGTCTCAACTTCGAGCTTCAAAAAACGCATGCCTTACATCGTCGGTGACCCACGATTTGCACACGTCAAGTCGGGCACAAGAAACATCGTCTTTTTGTGGGCAAAAAAAGAGTTCAGGAACCTGCAACAATGCTTCAAAAAAAACCTGCCAGTCGTAAAACCACTCCATGTCTCAAAAAACGTACTTGCCATGGAGTTTGTAGGAAAGGGCGGAGTGCCGGCTCCCACATTGCACGAAACCGAAGTTGATGAAAATGATTACCTGCAGCTTCGAAACATTGTCTTTAGGTTGTACAGGGACGCAAGACTGGTTCATGGTGATCTGTCGGAGTATAATGTTTTTAAAACGGAGAAGGGCCTTATCCTCTTTGATCTAGGATCGGCAGTCGACACAATGCACCCAAATGCTCAAAACTTTCTTCAAAGAGACATTAAAAATATGTCCTACTTCTTTGCAAAAAGAGGATTGACGGTTGAAAACCCCGCCGACGTGTTCTCAAAAATAACAGCATGAGCTTTGAAAAAATAGTAAGGATACCAGTGGACCGAGTAGGCGCACTTATTGGTAAAGCCGGCAAAGTAAAACTGCAAATAGAAAAAAACTGTTTTGTCAAGCTGGGAATTGACTCGGAGACTGGAGAAATAGAAATTGTCAGCGACGGCTCGATCAGCCAGATCCAGCCGTTCAAGGCAGTCGAGATCGTCACAGCTATTGGACGTGGCTTTTCGCCGCAAAACGCAATGAAGCTCCTGCAAGATGAGTACTCGCTTCACGTAATAGATCTTAGAAACTTTGCAGGCAAGTCTCCACAACAAATTGAAAGGATAAAAGGAAGAATTATCGGAGAGGGAGGTAGGGCAAGGACAAACATGGAAAATCTTACCAACACCTCAATCTGCGTATATGGAAAAACAGTTTCAATAATTGGTGACTCGCACCACATCAAGCTAGCAGTATCAGCAATTTCGTCGCTTTCTTCTGGAAGCAAGCACGGCTCGGTGTACGGGAGACTTGAGGCAAGCAGGCGCAAAGAAAAGTTAGACAGGCTTCAGCTGTGGGAAAAAGACGATGTCTCTTAAGGAAACATTCTCACAGATATCGCCGTCGGAGTTCTTTTACAGGAACAGGGACCTGGCAGGCTTTAGCAACCCGACGCGTTCGCTGTATACGGCTGTTCGCGAATTCGTCGAAAACGGGCTCGATGCGTGCGACCAAAGGGGCATACTGCCGGACATACACCTCACAATCAAGGCAGTCGACCCTGAAAAGCCGGATCCAAAGCACTACGTCCTGATGGTAAGGGACAACGGGCCTGGAATGGAGTCAAAGCAGATTCCAATGGCGTTTGGGACCGTCTTGTATGGCTCGAAATTTGGATTAAAGCAGGCCCGCGGAATGTTCGGCCTTGGCGCAACGATGGCAATCCTGTACGGCCAGATCACCACAAACAAGCCGGTGGTGGTGTCAAGTTCCACAGACGGAAAGACAAGCCACGAATACGAGATGATGCTCGACATCCAAAAAAACAAGCCGATAATCAGAAAACATACAACAAAGGAAACAAACAGAAAAGGGCTTTCTGTGAGCATCACCCTGGAGGGGGACTACTCCAAGGCAGGCTCCAAGATCAGGGACTATGTGTACCAGACCTCGCTTATCACTCCATACGCGACCATAACATTTGATGATCCGAAAGGCGAGCGATTCCAGTACAAAAGAATCGTCGAGACGATGCCACCACCACCCACAATAATCAAGCCGCACCCACATGGAGTTGACGTCGAAACAATACGACGAATGATCGTTGACACACACTACCAGATACCTACGCTCGATGATGCCATGATAGAAAAGGTCCGAAAAGAATTGGGGCTTTCAAAAAAGAGCCTGAATTTTGAGGGGATAATGGCAAAGGCAGAAAAGAAATGGCAAAATCTCTCAAGGCCTGTCAGGGTCATAGTGGCACTGATGTCTTTTTTGAAGATGGACTTTGAAAAGCTCAGAAGGATAAGAATCGACGATGTGGACATGATGCACAAACATATTACCTACTGGGATTATGGCGAGGCAAAATCTGTCACAGTCGATATGCCCAAGTCCAGCCAGTATTTCAAGCAGCTCGCAAACACCGTGTCTGGAGAGACACTTGTGACTTTTCTTACCAAGAGGTTCCAGAGGATAGGCCAGGCAACAGCACTCAAGTTCTGCGAGTTTGCAGGGCTCAAGGCAGAAAAGCGGATAGGCGCCTTTACAAATGAGGAGCTTGTGCATCTTGCAGACTCTCTGCAAAAGTACGAAGAGTTTCTGACGCCAGACCCAAGCTGTCTTGCACCTCTTGGTGAAGAGCCGCTCAGAAAGGGAATCGAGCAGTTCTTCAAGCCAGATTTTTACGAAGTGATCCAGAGGAGCGCTTCGGCATATTCGGGGTTTCCGTTCATAGTTGAAATGGGAATAGCATACGGCGGCCAGATTCAGCCAGGCAAGATCACGGTGTACAGGTTTGCAAACAGGATCCCGTTGCTGTATGATGAGGGAAGCGACGTGGTATTGCAGGTGGTAAACGAGGTGGACTGGGGAAGGTACAAGGTGAAAAACGATGCGCCGCTTGTCATAGTCAGCCACATCTGTTCTACCCGCATCCCGTACAAGACCGTGGGCAAAGAAAACGTCGCAGACAGGCCGGAGATAGAAAAGGAGCTGAGGCTTGCACTGCAGTATCTTGCACGCAAGCTGTCCGCATACATGTCAAAGCGCGGCCTTGCAGAAATTGAGAAAAAGAGGACGAATCTCTACCAAAAGTATCTTCCGCTTATTGCCCAGTTTGCAACGGAGCTGGCAGGTAAAAATAAAGAGCCTGACTACAAGAAACTAATCAAGGATTTGAGCACAAATGTCGAAGCCCAAGAGTAAATCAGAGAAGGTTGCAGCTGCAAAGAGGGACTCGCTTCTTGAGCTATTAAGGGCCGAGGGCGAAAAGGTGTATAATGATCTGCAAAAGGGACAGTTCCCGCAGTTTTACGTGCCCAGCAGGTCGGTCAACAACATTGTGTACGACAAAAAGTTGCGCCAGTATGTTCTGGGAAAGGCAGCAGGCCTCCGCAGCTCAAGAAACATGGCGCAGCTCCGCTCGTTTACACAATTGATATGGCTTGCGTTTTTTGCAAACAGGCTGGTGCGCGAAAAAAAATCATCCACTCTCAGAGACATTTACTATTCTTCACAGGCCTTTGCAATCGACTTTGAAGACCAGCCAGAATCCGACAACATAATCGTGGACCTAGAGGCGGTTTTGGCAAGGCCGCGCGAGGATTTCCACATATTTCCCGAAGAGCGAAGCAGTGTGTTTGGCGATTTGACTATCGAGTATACCGTGCCTGGGTACGAAGGAAGAAGAACGAACCTGTCAGACCATCCTGACGGCTACCTGATTGGACCAAGTCTTTCTAGTGCCGAGCTTGTAGACACTAGCGCAGAGTTGGTGATTGCAATAGAGAAAGGTGGACTCTTCACAAGGTTTGTCGAAGAAAAGGTAGACAAGAAATTCAAGGCCATAATAATTGACACTGCGGGCCAAGCCCCACGTTCGACCAGGTATCTTTTGAAAAGGTTGCATGATCAGATGAAGTTGCCGGTAGTCATACTGACTGACGGTGACGTGTACGGCGAGCACATTGCAATGGTCATAAAATCCGGATCTGCGAACGCTGCCCACCTAAGGGAGCTTACCGTCCCAGACGCAAAGTGGATTGGCGTGTGGGCATCGGACATTGAAAAGTACAAGCTGCCGACCATACCGATGACCGAATCAGACATCAAAAGAATTTACGATCTGCAAAAAGACCCACGGTACCAGGAGGGAATCTGGAAAAAGGAGCTTGAGATATTTTTGAAGATAAAAAGAAAGGCGGAGCTTGAGGCATTCTCAAAGTACGGGCTGACAAACATTACGGACAAGTACCTGCCAGAAAAACTAGAAATCGCAAAAAGCATGTAGTCTGATTTGTAGGGCAGACATTCAAATTTTTGCTGATTACTGCATATTAGTCTCTAGGTCGTACTAGATTTCATTGTGTGTGTTGAAAGTCTCACAATTATTTTGTGGTTGTGATTTTTCCAATGTGGCTTTTGACATAATGTCTGTTATGAAGTAGCAAGCGGTCTTCTTATCCGCAAAGTAAGAACGCCGTTTCTGTACTTGAAATCAGCTATCTCCATTCCTGATGCGCCGTCTATTGGCACCTCCTTTGAAAAGCTGCCGGAGCCGCGCACATACAGGACGCCGTCTATTAGCCTGACCATTATCTTGTCGTCCGGTCCAGGAACCTCTGCTACAAAGACGATCTCGTTTTCACCCTTGATGAGGTCGTAGACCCAATTCTTGCTTTCTGCCTCCCTTGCCGTGTACTTGGGCTTCTCGGTCTTGGTCATCTTTTTGAGCACGAACCCCCAATAAATCATGGTCGCAGCAGCAATTCCCACCAAAATGAAACTGACGGCTCCCTGACCGTAGCGCAAAGACATAATGTACACTATGCCCAAAAACAGGATTATCATTATAGGGACTATGAAGTTTATCGACTGCTCGTTTGAGTATGATTTTTTGTAGCTTGCCACTTGGATCAGTTGTGTCCAACTAAATATAAAGCATTTATGGACGATTTGGAGTCAAGTGTAAAACGGCAGCAAAATCGAAAACGTGGTTGGGTTGTTTGACACAGATATGGTTCCTTTGTGCTGCTCCACTATGCTCTTGCAGCTGGCAAGTCCTAGGCCTGTCCCTTCCTGCTTTGTGGTAAATAATGGATCAAAGATCTTGCCAATTATGCTTGCCGGTATTCCAGGACCGGTGTCCTCGATTTTAATGAGTATGCTGTCTTGCTGCTTTTTTGCCCTTATGTTGATCGTGCCTTTACCGTCTCCGATTGCCTGAATTGAATTCAGTATCATGTTTGCAAACATGATCTCGATTTTATGCGCGTCGCACAAAAGCACGATATCGTCTTTTGGGAAATTGATGGTGACATTTGATGGGATCATCAGGGTCTGCAGCGCAGAGATGATTATCTCGTTTAGCGAGGACGGCTTCTTCTTGAGTGGTGACTCCTTGACATAATCCAGCACGCCGTCGATCTGGTGCGTCATGCGGAAAATAGATTTCTCGATAAGGTCGATCCTCCTGAGAGTGGAGTCGTCCATATTCTTGCTTGTCTTTTTGATCAATTGGACTATTCCCTTGATGGCCGAAAGTGGGTTCCTCATGTCGTGGGCAAGCCGTGACGCAAGCTCTCCCATTGCAGAAAGCCTTTCTGCCTGAATCAACTTTTGGGTTATTTCCTTGACCTCAGACTCTAGGACGGTCTTCTCCACGACCAGGCTCTTTTCTATTTTGTTGAATTTTCTTAGGTTCTGCTCAAGCATTCTCTTGAATTCGGCTGAGTTTTTCTTTTCTTCCTGCAACTGGCTTTCCAAAACCATTATCCTGTTCTGCACCTCCCTTTCCACGATTGCGTTGATGTCATCGATGATCTTGTCGGACTCGAATTCCTTTCCCAAGATTTCAAATTCTGTACTTGAAGGCTCCACCGGAACAGGCTGGCCGACCTTGAGTACGTCCAGCTCCCTCTCAAAGCTACTCTGCCTATTTTTTATCTGCTCGATCCTTTCCTTTTGCTCTGCAATGTGCTTGTTCAGTGAATTCAGATAGTCGTTGACTTCTTTGACGTCGTAGCCAAGCTCCACTGTGTCCGTCGCGTGCCTATTTGTGGTGTTTTTCAAATAGATCTCTTTGTCTGGGCTCTCAAGGGCGTCGTCAGGATTTTTGGACTTGTCGCCGTCGCGGTTCAAATACTTTCTATTTGCCACAAGTTGGATTTGCGGCATACAAAATTAAACAGCCATATGTTCGGAACGAACAGCTAGACAACATCCCCAAATCGATTTTTATTATGGGGGTGGAACCGTCATATGTGGACAAAAAGGCCCCGCCGAACCCGACCAAGGGGATATTCCTAAAAGGTTCCGTCATAGGCGCGATAATCACAATTCCGTCACTGGCAGCTTTCTTTTTAAGCTGGTACCTGCTTGGAGACAAAATAACTGCACTGATCGTGGGTGCAATAGTGCACTTTGTGGGCATGGGGTTTTCGATCAAACTGTCAAAAAAACTCTTCAAGGCAAAGCAACCCGAGATTTAATTATTGACGCATGCAATAAGAGGCATTGAGCTTAGAGAGGGTTGAAAAAGATCTCATCGAAGAAATCAAACTCAGCCCCCTTGAGGCCAAGGTCTTCTTGTATGTGACTACCAAAGGCAAAATGGACGCACGCAAAATCGCACAAGGGCTCGCAATAAGCTACGACGACGCACTCCGGGCCGCAAAATACCTCGTGGAGCTAGGGGGGTTTATCGACCTGACTCCAACGGAGTTTGAGGCCATGCACCCAAGGTTTACCGCAGTAAACATGTACAGAAAGATGTGCCAAAAGGAGAACATTGAATTTAAAAAAAATCTTACAGTGGATAACATAGGTGTGGCCTTGGAAGACCACTATGATCGTGCAAGGACTAAATAACACCTATTTGCGCCACAAGTCGATGAGCGTCGAGGAAGGCTGCAAGCACCAGATCACCTACTTTGGAGTGACAAACATCAACTACAACGACAGGACGATAGGCTCCATAGATGTGTGGCGCTGCGCTATGTGCAAAAAAAGGTTTTGTGAGGAAAAACAGCTAGGCATAGACTCGATCGTGGATTATGTTGGAATGCCAAAGATAGAGTCTGATGAAAAATGGGCTGTGCTGGTAAGAAAGCTCTTCAAAGGAAAGGATAGGTGGAAGCTCGTCAAACTAAAGGAAAACGGCACGCTCAGGGTGGAAAACCCAGACGACAAGGTGATCGAGATTCCGGTGAAGAACTATGCAGTCGACGACCCCAACCACGCAAGCTTTCTAATCGACGACTATGTCAACAAGGCAATAGAGATCTAAGGTGGATGCAATGCAACTGGATGTCCATGTAAACGACGTCAAAGGAACACAGATGGCTGCCAAGATCACAGGAACGTTCAGTGTTGACGGCCACACATTCAAGTTTTCCGCAATCGCATTTGGCAGGATAGGCGGCCATAACATAGGGGCAAAAATATCAAAATCCACAGAAAAAGAGCTCAAAAAGCTTGGCTACGACGTAAACGCGGTGATCGATGCCCTGCAAAAGAACCTGGTCGAGGGAAACATCACGCTGCCGGAAGGAATAAACAAGGAAACATTTGCGGACGGCTAAAACTCTGCCTCTTCTAACGCCTTGGCGCAGTGGCACTTTCTCTGTTGCGGAATCTCGTCCGGTATGGACGTGAGAAGCCTCTTTGTGTTTTGCACGTTCTTTGAAAGCGTCTCAAGCACCTCCTTTGCGGTGACTGGTTTTTCGGCCCACACGTCATAATCGGTGACAGTCGAAATTGAGGCGTAGCAGATCTGGGCCTCGCGTGCCAGCTGGCATTCTGGAACAAGGGTCATGCCTATGATGTCTGCACCTGTCGACTTGAAGAACCTAGACTCCGCCTTTGTAGAAAACCTTGGACCTTCTATGCATACATAGGTGCGATCCTTGTGCACCGAAATGTTCTGCGCCCTTGCGGCCCCAAGTATTGCCGATTGCAGCTCGGGGCAAAACGGGTCAGCAACTGAGATGTGTATCACCCTGCCATCCTCTGAGAAGGTACCCTTACGCGACTTGGTAAAGTCGATAAATTGGGATGGAAGGACAAAGTGGCCTGGGGCGAGCTCTTCTTTGAGGCTGCCTACGGCGGATGGGGCTATGATGCGCGTAATTCCAAGCTGCTTGAATGCCCATATGTTTGCCCTGTAGTTTATGAGGTGAGGCGGTATTGTGTGCTTTTTCCCATGTCTTGGCATAAATGCGATCTTCCTCCCTTTGAAGATGCCAACCGTGATGGAGTCGGATGGCTTGCCGTACGGCGTCTCCACTGTGATCTCTTTTGCTTCCTGCAGCAGGCCGGAATCATAAATTCCAGTGCCACCAAAGATACCAATCTCTGCCTGCTCCACTAGTATTTCACCAATGACTCTACTCTGTATTTTGATATCTTTTCTCTTCCGCCAAGCTCGGTGAGCTCGACTATGAAGGCAAAGCCGGCTACGCGGCCTCCAAGCTTTTCTACAAGCTCCGCAGCTGCCTTTGCGGTGCCGCCAGTTGCAAGCAGGTCGTCGCAGATGAGGACGCGCTGGTCCTGGCTGATGGAGTTTTTTTGCATCTCCATTGTCGCCTTGCCGTACTCGATCGAATATGTCTTTTTCACAGTGGCGCCAGGGAGCTTTCCTTGCTTTCTAATCATGATCATTCCTTTGTTGTATCGTAGCGCCAAGGCGCACGCAAGGGGGAAGCCGCGTGACTCGATTCCCGCAAACAGGTCGACGTCGTTTGCGTGGTATTTTTTTGCAATCTCGTCCACCACATAGGATAAAGCAGACGGGTTCTTCAAAATAGGGCTAATATCCCTAAACAAAATTCCTTTCTTTGGAAAGTCCTGGTACTCTGTGATGATGTTTTGTAGATTCACATCGAATACGTCTTGGCAGAGTAATAAAAAGCGTTCTGGCCTATTGCACCGTGAATGCAGTCTCTGCAGTTTCAGCGCCGACTGTTGCCTTTATCTTGTAGGAACCTGGCTGGAGCCCTTGGGGGATAGTCCAAAGAGTCTGGAAGCTGCCGTCTTTTGTCGAGCTCATGGAAAGCTCTTCTATCTCGGCATTATTTGGATCGAATATTTTGATTGTGGTGGTCTGCGACTTTCCGCCACCGGTGCCGCTTATGGTTATTGTCTCGCCTGCTTTGACGGTGCTCTTGTTTACGGTCACCGTAAATGACTGCTCCACGGTTCCCGCCACGGTAAACTTGGTTTCTGCCAGATTTGGTCCACTTGTGGCCTTGATGACCCAAACTCCGTTCTTTGCTTCACCTGGAACCCTGAATGTGCCGTCTGAGAACTTGCCTTCTTTGTCAGAGAAGATCTCTTTTTGTTTGATCACGTTGCCGTCAGGATCGGACATTGTTATTTTGAGCAGCACGTTTGGATTGGTGGAGCCCAAAATCAGGATGCTGTCTCCAAGCTGGTATGTTTGCTTTGTGGTCTGGATCTGGATTGGCCCTGAGCTCGTTTGCAGTCCTACTGAGAAGACCACCTTGGTCTGGAACTTTTGGTACTTGACGACCACCGAGTAAACGCCGGACTTGAAATCTGTCAGGCTCAGCTCGTACTCCGCATTGCCGTCGAGGCCCAATGTTATGTTGTCGGATAGCTTGACCCTGTCTGAAGGATCGATTACAAGCAATGAAACAACAGCTTTGGCAGGCCCCTGCAGTGCGAGTTTTGCTTTTTGGGAGGTGAGGTAGTTGAGCTTGTCAAATTTGGCAGCTATCTGCTCGCTTGGGCTCTCGCCCAGTCCTATGCGCAGGATCTCGGATTTCTCCTCCTGCGTAAATATGAAGACGTATGTGCCCTTGGTGGATGTGGGCTGTGTCTGGTATTCAAAATTCACGCTTCCAGAATCGTCCACAGTCAAGATGTCCGAGAATATCTCCTTGCCAATCGGGTCGTTTATCACCACTTCTACTGGCTTGCTGCCTAATGCTGTTCCATTGAATACAATTTTCTCACCAGGATTGTATCTGGTGGCAGATGACGTAATGTGTATGGTCTTTGAGATCGACACACTGAATATTTTTTCTATGCTATCTCTGCCGTCGCTAAATGTGACCTTCCTTGTGCCAAGAGACGCGTCTGGAGGGATCGTCGTCTCATGGGACCACAAACCTTGGTTGTTCACAGTTGCCACAGCTTCGTAAATCTTGGCGCCAGATGGATCCTGCACTGTTATGGTTACGGCGCTTCCAGGTTCCCCCGTGCCGCTTGAGCTGACTACTTGGCCTGGCTCTGCCAGCTCGACAAACTTGTCGACGGTAAGGTGCTTTGCTTTGGGACTTACCTGCTGGGCCTCTCGGTGTTCTATTCTGATGCTGATGGCCTTGCTGTTTCCTTGATTGTCGGTGAGAGAAAACTCGACTCTGTCTGCTGCCTTGGTGACTGGTATCTTTGCTCTTCCAAGCAAGTTGCCGTTCTTGTCAGTAGTCAAGTCTTCCAGCTTTTCGCCATCGATTAAAAAGTCAAACTGCTTGTTTGCAGGAAAACCATAGCCGACTATTCTGATGCTATCACCGTTTTTTGGCTTGTCTGGGATTATTCTGAACACAGCGTTGTCTAGATTTTCCTGCACCGGTTGGGTTTCTTGAGCTGGAGGCTGAATCTCTTGTGATGTTTGCCCTGGAACAGCCTTGCCGATGGTAAGCTCGTTGCCGCTAGCATCCAAGGTCTTCCAGTTTATTCCCGGCGACTCGACCTCGGTCTTGACTCCAAACTTTACAGACTGGCCTGGTCCCAAGGCACCATCAGTGGTAAACACAAGCACCCCTTGTGGAGTCTTAAGGCCGGTCCATCCGCTTTCGGTCTTGAAGGACTTGAATGTCCCTGCATCTGCTCCAAGCCATATCCTGATTGTTTTTATCGGGGTGTTCTCGTTGTTTGTAAATTCAAGTATGGTGGTTTTTTCAAAATTTGTGCTCTCGACCACGGTGTCTGCAGATGCGGGGAGAAACACAACTAGTGAAAATAATACCAGCCCAAAAACCGTCAGAGTGTATTTCACAATCATTCTACCTGCTTTGCTGAACATTATTTACTTACCCTTTTTAAGAATTAAGAACAATTTATCAGAATTGTATGTAAAATAGAAAAACTCGTTGGAATTATCTTGGCTTGCTTCGCTGATACTTGGTCAGACCTACGTGTGCCGTGAGGTTTTGCTGTTGCCTTATTCGCTCCGCTATGAGTCTGAAGAGTCCGCGGAACTGGTCTTTTGTTTTGTCGGTCAAAAAGTCAGCCTCCTTTAGGGATATCTTCTCGCAAATATACCTTGCAATCTCCTCCACGTCGAATTCGTCCCATCCGTCGTCTCTGTGGTCCTGCCAGATGCTGCGGAGGTTGTCTACTATTCCCTTTCTGCCTTTTGCGATCACCTCTTCTTTTGTGAGGTTTCTGAATCCTTCCTTTCTCAGCTTTATCTCGTATGTCTGGTTTACTGCGTGGAGGTAGTCGTCTATAATGATGAGGTCCTCGATGGACTCGATGGGTTTGCCGGCGTGCTCAAGGTAAATTATCTGCATATCCGAAAACTCGTTTGCTTTTAGTTGCTCAGCAATTTTCTTTGACTCTGGCGTGTTGTCCAATATGACAAATACGTTGTGGCCGTGGTTTCGATAAAATATGGCAAGAGGCATTGTCGAGTTCTTACTGTATGACGCCACCACATTTAGCGGATTCATGGAGATGTTTGGATCCTCTAAGAATTTGTCAAAGGCGTTTAGGTACATCGCATCGGACATCGTCTCCACAATTATGACCGGCCTTGAGTTGGTGCCTATCTCCCTGTCTACTATTGACTCCACTAGGCCTCGGGAGAGGCCATACAGGATGGGAATGAGAGTGGCGTCGTCCGCATTCCAGTAGTCATAGTAGATCCTGCTTAGGTGTCTCCTTTTGTCCAGCTCTACTACGAGCAGGTTGCCTGGAGTGTAGTCAAATATCATGAACGGTGAGTGGGTTGCGTACAGTACTTGGTTTGAGCCTGCCAAGCTCTTGAGGAGATCGGAAATTCCCATCTGCTGCGCCGGGTGCAGGTTTCTTGCAGGCTCGTCCAAAAGCAGGATTGCTTCCTTTAGCTCCGCCCTCTGCGTTTCTGCAGCAAAGTTCACGATAAACGAAAAGGTCCACTTGAAACCTTCCGCCCTCCTGCTGAGCAGGCCTGTGTTGGTGACTGTTCCGTCCTTGTGGACATCGGAGATGACTACACTCATTATGTTGCCTGGGTTGTACCTCAAATCGACATGGATTGGGTCGCCCTTCCATGCGGGGTTTAGTCTGTCTGTGAGTCTTCTGCTTGCGGTGTTTAAGAGTTTGATGAGCTTTGGCGGGCTGTTTTTGTACTCTTCGAGCTTTTCTGTGTCTAGTTCGGCCAGGTAAAAGAGATTCCTGACTGTTTCAGCTTTGTCAAACTCCTCACCATACTCTAGGCCCTCTGGACGTTTTATCTCCTTGATGTATTCGTCCAAGTTGATGTTGCCGTAGATCTTTTTGTAATCGGAAAAGTACACAAAGCGTGGATGGAGGTGCTCCAAAATGAAGTTCTCAAGGGCGGTCTTCTCTGTTGTCCCAACAAGTAACTCATCGTATGTCTTTTCACGCTCCTCGTAGAACCTTGACCATTCCGACAGTATGTGTGGTTCGTCCGCTGCGAGTACTTGGAGCGTGTTGTTGAATTCAATCATCTCTCGCAGGTATGTCTCCTTGTCTGGGGGCGGTGGTCCCTCAAAGAAGGCGGTGTTAAACTGGATCCTAATGTGGTTTGGTATGGTGGAGATAAAATCGAGAATCTTTTCCGTGTAGTTCTCCCAGGAGTTGAGGGCCTTGTTTCTTTCGTCGCTCAGTTTGATGTCGCCAAACTCGTACTGCACCTTGGGATTCTTGTTTGTTCGAAAGATCTTCATCGTATTGATTTCTGGAAGATGCGGGAATCTTTCCTTTATCAGCTTGGTCTCAGAAGCGCTGAGCTGAAAGTGACCTTCCACAAGCACTACTTCGGACTTGAGCTCCTCTGTCATCTCGTCGCACAAATCAAGCTCGGAGATTCGCTCGTCTTTGTTGAGCAAAGTCAGAGCTTGCAAGATCGTCGTCTTGCCGCTCTCGTTTCTTCCAACAAATGCAGCTAGATCTCCTACCTTGATCTCACCGGAGTCATGTATGCACCTGTACGCCCTAACACGGAACTTTCGTAATCGCATCTAGCGCCTATTTGGGCGGCAACGATTTAACTTATTCGACACAAAGTTAGGCGCAAAATTCGGGCTGAACTGTAAATAGATATAAAGATACATCATACAAAAGAAAATTCGTTGGCAACCGGAACCACTGTGGGCGTATTCATAATTCCAATAGTATTTTCTTTCATATTTGGAGGACTGGTGCTTGGAACCGCGCTTCAAGGTGAGCGCACATTCAGCTTTGCAGGCACTTCGTCTGGTTCCATGCAAATAGTGGATCTGCAAAGCCAATACGCGACATCGGACAATGTTGGCGCAAGTGTGTCTGTGAGTGATGCGGAATTCAACTGCGGTGATCTCTACATAACCATATACGATGTGTCTTCTGGTCAGAGAAAGGCAATCAAACAAGGTGCCTTCTTCGATCAGTGTTACGGCTCGTCAGGTACCCTGCCACTTGAGGAAAGATTTTCAGTCAAAATGGAATCTCCCGGCCAATACCTACTTGAGGCACAGCTCTTCGATGAAAGCGGGGATCGATTCATCACAACCAGCCAGAAATTCAACGTCCAGTAGCTTCTGAATGCTATGTTATATATTTACACCAAAGTCAGTAACAAGTGCGCGTGAGTTTGATGGCAAGACCGAAGGCTTCTGAAAAGTCAAAGAAGGACAAAAAGGCAGAGAAAAAAGAAGAAAAAGTCGAAAAAACAAAACAGGACAAAAAGGCAGAAAAAGCAAAAAAGAAGGCCGAGAAAAAAGAAGAAAAAATAGAAAAGAAAAAAGAAGAGATTCCAGAAAAAACACTTGAGGAAGAATTAGAGGAACAGCTCACCGACGAGGAAATTGAGAACTTTCAAATCGAAAAAGTTGACATGGAAAAGCTCACAAACAGAGTCTGTCTTTATCTGGCAAACTTTGAAGACGGAATCGTGCAAAGTGAACTGTGGAAAAAATTCAAGCTCACAAGCAGGGATGGCTCAAGACTTGCGCTAAAGCTAGAGCGAATGGGAATCATCACGCGTGAAAAAATTCTCGAAAACAAAAGATGGACGTATGTTCTAAAAATCAAAAAGACTCCGGTGAGCACAGAGTCGATTGAGAACGCACCGTGCCTTGTGTGCCCAGTTGAGCAAAAGTGCAGCCTAGACGGTGAGGTGAGCCCGAGGACGTGCCAGTGGATTGAGGACTGGGTGTTAGCTGAGCTGTCAAAACCAAAGAAAAAGAAAGAACAATGAAGCTGCTGGATGCAAAACGTGATCATTATCGAAAGCTTGCAAAGGAGCAAGGGTATAGAAGCAGGGCCACATACAAGCTGCTTGAGTTAAACAATTCTTATCGAATAATCGGGCCGGGATTTTTCGTAGTGGATCTTGGGTGTGCGCCGGGAGGGTGGATGCAGGCAGCTGCAAAGCTTGCAGGAAACAAGGGCAAGGTAGTCGGAGTTGACACGGCATACATGGACGAAATACCTGGGACGCATTTCATCAAAGGCAGCGTCGAAGACGAAGCAGTGTCAGATGAAATACTGGAATACCTTGGCGCCAAAGCAAACGCAGTGATCTGCGACGTCTCACCGCATATTACAGGACACTGGTCCATGGATCATGCAAAACAAATCTCGTTGAATTATTCATGCTCAAAGATAATGGACAGAGTTCTTGCGCCCAAGGGAAACGCAGTCTTCAAAGTCTTTGACGGGGAATACTCCATGGAGTTTAGGGATTATCTGCAAAAAAAATTCGTCAAGGTGCACCTAAGGAAGCCAAACGCAAGCAGAAAGCCAAGCAGTGAGATGTATTTTGTCTGCCTTGGGTACAGGCCCTAGCACGCAAAAAGTTCCTTGAGCTTGTCTATTGGACAGTTTGTTCTAAATCCGGTTGGGTTGAGCGATGTGGGGCTAGACACAAACCCTCTTTGCGATAGCAGCTCGATTGTATCTTGCAGGGGGGGAGGGGATGTCTTGAGGGTTTGCGCAATCTCGTCCAGCGTATAATAGCATGCGGGCATCCCGGACTCTAGAAAAGCTTTTTGAATTATCTTTTCACATTTTTTGTCAACTGCATACCTTGGAACTTCTGCAAGCATCGAAGACACAAACTCTTTTTCAAAGAGCGTTCCGATCCAGAGTGGGCCTGCGGTTTTTAGCTCAGAGTTGCACAACTTGCAGTAAGGGGATGACTCGATCGTGGGGAACCTGTTTCCGCAGCTTTTGCAGTGCTGGATGTATCCAATTAGATTTCTGGTATCTGCCTTGTGAAGCACCCTCAAGTAGACTCGGTAGTAATGCTGGTTTGTCTCAACAAAGATCGGAGTTGCCTCAAGCTCCAGTCTTGCCGCTACCGAGGCTATCATGCCTAGTATGAGCCTGATTGCAATCTCGTTGCTGTATGTTGTCTTGATCGGGATGCCATGGTACTTTTTTTTGCACGCATCGTTGAATAAGCCATGCAACACCTGCAGGTCCGTTGCGGTCACAGAAAGCAGGCCATTGTGCACCGTTGCGCGCAAGCCGCACTCGATGTATTTTGAAGGCGAACCAAACGGGTCTATGTCGACTATGGCACCACGCCTTCCTTTGCTTGAGAATGTGGCAAGGAATGCACAGATCTCACTTTCAGAAATTTGGTAGTTTTTGAGGGCGTTGAGATCCGCAGATCGACGTGACAGCTCGAGGGCTTTGGGGTTTACATCATTTACAAAAACTTGGACGTCCTTGACCTCGTTTGCGACGCGTAGTCCTCGCGCACCAAGGCCCGACATGCCGTCAAGGAAGATTCTTGAGCCGTCAAAACTCTTCAAAAAAGCAGAGTACGCAACTATGGAAAAATCCCTGCTCAGCTTTGCTCTTGGATTAAAGAAAGCTATCTCTCTTGGGGGAACTCGTTCTTCTATTGCGCCCTTTGGAACTAGGATCTTGGTGGTGCCCTCAGTAACCGTGACTATCTGGCCCTGTACCTGCATTGGTATTGTGATCTACCTCCCACTATAAAGTTCTAGTACTGACGGCGTTTGTGAATCAAATTCAACTCGAACTGGTTTAATATCCATGAGCCTCAGCTGAACCATGCTTGTTTGCGGCGTAGACGAAGCTGGCCGGGGATCGATGGTCGGGCCGCTTGTAATAGCCGGCGTCGCAATAACTCAGACAAAGATGAAACTTCTTTCACAGATTGGAGTGCGCGACTCTAAAAAATTGACTCCTATTGCGAGGGAAAAGCTCTACAAAAAAATCACAAAACTGGTGGATTGTTACAAAGTATCAAAACTAAGTCCGAGGCAGGTGGACTCTTACGTGATGAAGCACAAACTCAATTTTCTGGAGGCAACACACATGGCAAAAATAATTAAAAATCTTCAACCAGATGTCTCTTACGTCGACTCGTGCGACGTCAACTCGGCAAGATTTGGTGCTGAGCTTGCATTGCTTGCAGGTACCGGCAAGATAAAATCATACCACCATGCCGATTCTACATTCGTAATAGTGGCTGCGGCATCAATAATTGCCAAAGTCACACGTGATAGGGCAATCTCAAAGCTGAACAAAGACTACAAGCTGGGCAGCGGATATCCCTCTGACGCAAAAACCGTCTCATTTTTAAGAGAATGGTATGCAAGGCACGGCCAAATTCCTGATTTTGTCAGAAAAAGCTGGGCGCCAGTAAGGCAGCTTGGATCTCAGGTCTTACTGTGATATCTGGCTACGACGAGGGCGTGATCTTTGTCGTACGGCATAAGGTCCATGCACTGCACAACTGTGAATCCTGACTCTAGTTTTCTTATCTCTTCTTCTATGATCTTTTTTGGCGACTTGGTTACGTCGATACTGCGCGTCTTGATCACCATGAAGAGGTAACCGCCATCTTTGAGAAACATCCTGCAGTTCTCTATTGCAATCTCTGTCTGGTCTGGCTGAGCTATGTCGGAGTATACCACATCGACTTTACCGTAAACTGAGAAGTACTGGTCTGGGTGCCTTGCGTCCTGCAAAATTGGCACTACGTTTTTTCTGAAATTTGCGACGCGATCCAAAAAATCTCTGGCTACTCTGCTTGCATGCTCAACTGCGAACACGATACCTTTGTGACCAACTATGTCTGAGATGTGCGACACAGTGGTTCCAGTAGATGCCCCAAGGTACAGCACCTTTACTTCTGGTTTTATTGGGAAGACGTCAAGGCCTATGGTGAGTGCTGCAGCAAGTTTGCTCCGAAAAGGATCCCAGACACGGTACTCGACTCCTGACTTTTTGTATAGCTTTTCACCGTAAACTTGGTTTCCCTCTACATAGTTGATGGTTGCGAGTCTTTTTTGTCCATCCACCGTGATCCAATAGACTGGGCTATCTTCTTTTTCCAAACTTTTTTCGCTTTTTTATGTCCGCCCTAAACTCTTTTCGGGAGCTTTTTGATCTAAATCCTTCTCTTTGCCTAAAGCCGTCCCTGCGCTTTTCTTCCCTTTGCTGCGGCCTCTCGGTTGGCTGCTTGTATTTTTCGCCAATCTCAGTCACCCTCACATTGAGCTTCTCAAGCAAAGTCTGGTTCAGCCCGCCCCCGTACACGTCGACGCGTGCTGCAATGGCAGCCTTTGATGCTATTGCTCGAGCCATCTTGCCTCGCTGCCACCTCGGGGCTGCATGCACTATTGGGTGCTGGAATAAAATCCCGTGTTTTGGTGGCTGTGTACCGGTCTTTAACGCCCTAAAGAGCGCCTTCTCTGCTCCGAGCACCTGAATAGTGCTTGCAGGAAGTGTTGCAAGTTTTTTGAGTGAGCCCGCCTTTGAGAGAATCCTTGCACCTACAGACGCGCCCAAAATCGCAGTAAGGTTTGGCGCGACGACCTTCATCTCGTTTTCAACATGCGTCTCAAGATCCTTTCTTATCTTTGACATCTCTAGGATCTGCCTTGCGATGGACTGCACCATGGCCAGATTTTCCTTTGAGATGTCGCCGCCTTTGCTTTTTTCTTGAATCACAGAAAGCATCTCGACTTTGGAGTCAGGAAATCCTGCATCCTGGTACACCTTGGATGAAAGATCAGATCTCTTTCCTGCCAGAACAATCTGCGCGTAGCCACTGATGCTGTCAATTATGTTGTCAAGCTCAGGAAAGTGCAGGCCGTACCATTCGCGAAGCCTAGACGACAGCCCGTTTACCATGACATCCACCTCGTCTAGGGCCTTGATTGCCTGTGTGATGTGGAGATCTGGGCTTTGGGAGACTTCTGTCACCCTAGCTGCAGAAAGTTGCAACGCAAATTCGCGCAGCTTTGTCATTGCGTCTTGGGCGTTTTTTGCAAACCCAGCATCAACTAGAAGCTGTGGCTTGGTTGCCTGGAACTGGTTGATCTGCGCTTCGTCCATGCGGTGGACATCTAGTGACTCCTTTTTGAGTGCCTTTAGCAGCGAATCATCGTTTACCAACAAGGCGGCATTGATGCCTCTGAGAAATGAGATCAGCCCGTCGTGTTTGTACTGGCCGTTCTTTGATTTTACAAAATCTGCGGCAGCCTGCTCAAACGCAAACGCCTTGAGCACTTTGGCATCTTCCAAAACAACGGTGCCAAGCTCAGTTAAAACGACAAAATGCATAATGCATTGTCTTACCTTCTCATTAAAAAAGCTAGGGCTCACTTTGCATGTCTCTTCGAAATCAACCATTATAAGACAACAAGATTTAGTCAAGCAAGTGAAGCCTGACCTTTCCGTATCGATTGGAACAGTTTTCCTTGAGAGGCCGGCGATGCTTGCTTCTGGAATACTTGGCATCTCACTTGAGGTATTTGGCAGAATATATCGCGCAGGCGCCGGGGCCGTGGTCACAAAGTCGCTAAGCAAGGAGCCGTGGGAGGGGTACCCGAATCCGACCATTGTGGGAATAAAGGGAGGGTATCTCAACGCAGTGGGTCTCTCAAACCCTGGTGCACCTTACTTTGCAAAGATGATCTCACAAAACACCCAAGTTCCAATAATCGTGAGTCTGGTGGGTTCAATCGAAGAGGATTTTGAATTTATGGTAAAACAGTTTGAAAATGTAAAGGTGGTCGCGTACGAGCTGAATCTGTCCTGCCCACACGTCGAAAAGGTGGGCCTTGAGGTGGGCGACGACCCGGAGCTTGTGACAAAAATAGTCTCAAAGGTAAAGTCCGCAACCAACGTTCCGGTGATTGCAAAGGTCGGCCTTGGCGCAACTGACTATCTTGACACGGTAAAGGCCGCAATAGATGGTGGTGCAGATGCAATCACTGCAATCAACACCATACGCGCAATGGGAATTGATGTTGAGACGCAACGGCCCATCTTGAGCCACAAAATAGGCGGCCTCTCAGGCGCCGCAATCAAGCCGGTCGCAGTAAGGTGTGTCTATGAGATATCTTCCAAGTACGACGTCCCGGTAATTGGATGCGGCGGCGTCTCTGGCTGGGAGGATGCGGTTGAGTTCATACTTGCAGGCGCGTCGGCAGTCCAGGTGGGCAGTGCGATAGGTGACAGGTGGCTCAACGTATTTTCAGAAATAAACGACGGAGTTGCAAACTATATGAAGAGAAAGGGTTTCTCAAAAATTGGAGATATGGTGGGCCTTGCAAAGCGTTTCTAAGATTCCGTCAATTAGGGTCATAGAAAAGATAATCGACGAGACTCCAACCGTGCGCACATTTGTGATCTCGGACGAAACGCTCGCAGATGTTCTTCCAGGCCAGTTTGCGATGGTGTGGATTCCAGGCGTAAACGAGCTCCCTATGAGCGTGATGGTCACTGACCAAAAAGGCAAGGCAGCGTTCACGGTGCGACGGCGAGGCGAGTCGTCCACGGCATTCTACAGCCTCAAAGCAGGCGACCAAATAGGCGTCAGAGGGCCGTACGGCAACGCATTTGACATCAAAGACGGCAGACTCGTCTTGGTGGGGGGCGGAACTGGACTCGTCCCGCTAATGCGCCTTGCCAAGTTTACCAAGCCAACAAATGACGTTACCGTACTTATGGGCTCTAAATCAAAAGACGAGGTGTTCTTTGAAGACACTGCAAACAAAATCTTGTCAAAAAACAAACACAGAATCATAGTGACAACAGAGGACGGCTCTTATGGCGAAAAAGGTTTTGTCACGGACATACTGGAGAGACTAGTTAAAAATGAAAAGTTTGACGCAATATACACCTGTGGCCCAGAAATGATGATGTACAAGGTGGTGCAGATTGCAAACGCAAAAGGAATCTTCGTCCAGGCAAGCCTTGAACGCATGATGAAGTGCGGCATCGGGATCTGCGGCAGCTGCTGCATGGACGATGTGTTGGTGTGTCACGACGGCACAGTGTTTGACGGCACGTTTCTGAGCAGCTCAAAGGAATTTGGGCGCACACATAGAGCCAAATCTGGAATCGTGGAGAACTACTAGGATGCCAAAACAGCCTCCACACATGCGTAAAAACACCTAAACGGTTAAATAAATAAAAAAAAGAGAACGCCTAACAACAGATGGCACACCCAAAGATAGTACTTACCGCAGATCGTACTCTGATGTCAAATTATCGCGGAATCTCTCTTGCAACGTTCTTTGGATGTGCTCCTGCACTAGACCCAAACAGGGATCACAACAGCTTTTGGTACAAAATACTCAAGAACCAAGTTACGCCAAAAATTCTCTTTGACTTTATCTGTAATCCGATTCCGCACAACAACGGTGTCGCATCTTACGCACCGTACGGCCTCAGAAAGGTGGAGGCAGGACTCCTGCGAGATGGCTTTAAGCGAGAAGACGTAGTTGTCGCCCATCCTGATCATGTAGACAAATTCATAGGCCCAGAGACCCAAGTGGTGGGAACATACGAGATGGACCCGCTTGGAATGGGGCCAGTCACCATGACGTTTACGTACGGAAGAAAACAGATCTCATACGACGAGTACTATAATGCCTACCTGCACAAGAAGATCATTGAGGCAAAAAAGAAGAACGGCAGCAACGCCAAGGTGATCTCCGGCGCATCGGGAACATGGCAGTACAACTATGATCCAGAAAAAATAGAAGAATTTGGAATTTATGCAATACTGGAGGGCGAGCTTGGTGGAATTGCGCCGGAAATAGACGGCCATGCAGGCAGATTTTTCAACTATCTAATAAGCGGCGAATTTGAAAACATGAATCCGTTTAGAAAAAGGAGCGACTTTAAAGTTGACATAAAAGAGTTCCACCGTAACGGCAGGACCATACATGGTCGATTCGTTAATTTCTGGGACAGGCCTGAAATCGACGAAATTCCAGAGATTGTCGAGCCGTCGATGCATGGAATGATTGAGGTCATGCGTGGATGCGGACGTGGATGCAAGTTCTGCGACGTCACGCTGAGAGCTCTTAGGTACTACCCGCCAGAAAAAGTAAAGCGGGAGATCGAAGTCAACATCAAAAAAGGGGGGTTACGAAACGCCTGGATTCACAGTGATGACATTTTCGTCTACGGCATGGACCCAAGAACGAGCAAGCATATGGAGCCAAACCGCGAGGCACTCGAGGAACTATTCACCGCCGTGATGGAGG
The DNA here is from genome assembly GCA_035575435.1 of Candidatus Nitrosotenuis sp. GTDB lineage: Archaea > Thermoproteota > Nitrososphaeria > Nitrososphaerales > Nitrosopumilaceae > Nitrosotenuis. Next base: position 25,999 of record DATLXX010000007.1, on the reverse strand, counting down.
CGGGTGTAACTCACACCAACCCGACACACGGCACTCTCGCAGGTGCAATAGCTGACGAAAAGCTCATCCCGAATATATCCAGGATAATCAAGGCAGGGCCAACAAACCTAATCGGAATTCAGTGCGGCTTTGAGACCGGAAGCCTCAGGCTGATTGGCAAATATGCCGACAGAAAGCTTGCGCCATTTATGCCGGAAGAATGGCACTGGGTGGTCAAGGAGGGAGTCAAGACTCTCAACGAACACTATTGGGTACCTGCATTTACACTGATCATGGGCCTCGACAACGACGAGACGCCTGAAGACTCATGGGAGACGATTCAACTCATCAGCGAACTTGAGCGCGAGCAGCCGGACTCGATGTTCACTACAACGCCGCTCACCTTTGTCCCAATTGGACTGCTTGAGAAATCGGAATTCTTCAACATTGGCAACGAGATGAGTGCGGCGCAGCTTGGCGTGATGTACAAAACATGGCAGCACAACTTCAAGTACGGCATCCAGAAATTCATGACAAAGACAGGAAGCAGCCAGACTTCGGTGCAAAAACAGTTCTTTAACATGCTGGCAAGGGCCCTTGGAGGGGTGCCGCTCGGCGCAATGGAGAGATTTGCAAGAAGGAAGGGCCCTGAGCACGAAAAAGTAATTGAGACAATCAAGGCAAAGTACTGGTAAGACACATAAACCCAACACAATAGAAACTACATATGGCAACTCACGGATCGATCACAAAGGCAGGAAAGGTGCGTGGTCAGACACCCAAAGTAGAAGGGCGCAAAAGAGTTGGAACTATCTCAATTCTGAGAAACAAGAACAACTTCAGGAAGAGGTTTGTCCTTCACCGGGTTCCTGGTCAAAACAAGCCTGGACAAAAGAAGAAGCGTTAGGCCACCATTTTTTATATTTTGGATCTTTGGATCATCAAATTCCTGAGGGTTCTGTTGAGTTATCGAGACCTAGCCTCGACAGCCAACTTGCTTCCATCGGCTCGGAGGATTAGCAGTTCTTGATATTTGTCAAAAACCACATTCCTCTTCATTGCTTCACCTGGAAGACTTCTGATGCCTTTTAGATCCTCAAATATTATGGCTAGGGCTTCTTTGCTTTCTGGATTGTGTCATTTGAGATTTTGTGAAGGTATTGGTTGACACATCTTTGTATGCTTTGCTCGCTTTTGTAAAATTCTGCCTTATGGATTTTAAGGCAAACATTTTATGTTTGGTGGAATAACTTATCGCTTAAAAAGTTTGGGTCTCGATAACCCGACAGAGCCTTCCTAAGCAAAGCTAATTTACTTGGTGCGCATTACTTGTATTACACGGAATTGACAAACCGTAGGAACGGTATTGGGTGATCAGTTGCTTGGGACGTGCGAATCCCCGAGGCTGGTCATCTTTTTATTCCATGTTTGTTTGATTTGAAAACACTATCTCATAGATTCTAATCAGAGGCACCAAAAACAGGATGGGTTTCAGTATAGTCCTAGCTGGAGGAATAGCAGGAGCTGCAATGATAGCTGTTTTCTCGATCGTATTTGCGATGGCTGCACAGGTCTACGAAGTCAACTCATCAAGAACGCAGTCTGCAGCCTTGGAAAATCTGATGACACAGACAGATATGGAAATCCAGTACCTCAACGCAACGGCCTTTGACAGTGTGGTGAGCTTTACGCTTGCAAACACAGGAAACGAAAAGATGTGGGACTATGAAAAATTCAACATATTCGTAACCTATACCGCGGACATTGGGGGAGTCCCAACACCCACGACTGAGCATCTTACATACAATTCGGCATTAGCATTAGGCGAGGCAGGAGACGACAGCAGCACCGCCCAGTTTGCGAGGCCTGACTCGGACATTACAAACAACAATAATTGGGATGATCCTGCGCCGGGTGGAAATAACAACAACATCTTGTATGACGAAATTGACGAAACAGTGCAAAATGACGCCGACTATGTCACATCTGGGCCTATCGACCTGATCCTGGATACATCAGAAACCCTGGTTGTCGGACTGTCTGATGTGGAGGATCCGCACACTTCGTCAAACCACATAGTTAGGTACGCTTACAAAAAAGATCAGTCTGGAGGCAACCAAATTGATCTTACCGTGAGCCTGCTCCAAGGTGGAACCACGATTGCGTCTTGGTCCCACAGCAACATTCCAGAGAATTTTGTCCTTGCTACTCAAACTCTCAGCACAACGCAGGCAAACTCGATTACAGACTACACCGACTTGAGGCTCCAGTTCACCGGCACGATGAACGGCATCAACATACAGCCGCGTTCTGTGCAGATTTCATGGGCCGAAGTAGAAGTCCCTCCAACCATCTATGACTGCTCGCAGGTGCCGCTTGGGGCAGGCCAGTGGACAATAGACAAAATAAGCAACAATTTGCACGACCCGCGCATCATTAACACCGGCGAATATGGCAAATTTTGCATCAACTTGACACGCGACATCTACCCAAATTCAGATGTCACACTTACCGTCTCCACCGATGTCGGCAAAACAAAATCTGATTCCTTTGCAACCTGACAATCATTTCCATTTTTGGATACAGCTTTATGTTGAGTAGAAAAACATGTCATTTTGTTAAATAATTTAGTTAAACTTGAAATAAACGTCTTCATATGGTATGAAAGTAAGTGAAAACAATGAAAAAATGTGTCGTATGCGGCAAAGAATTTGATGGAGTAGAGCGGGATGTTTGCTCATGGCAATGCGATGAGAATCGAAGAAAAAATCTGAAAAAAAGACTCGACGATGCAGTAAAGGCCGACAAAACACACACAGAAAAGCTAGGCTGATGTCGACTAGCTATGTTATTGAAAGATTAATAAAATTAAGATTTCCCGACGGATCATGTTATTTGGAGTCTTTGCAACCCACGACCCAGAATCATGTCCACTAAACAACAAAGAAAGCAAGAAAATGTTTGTTGGCCTTGAGACCAAACTAAAGGGCAATCTCAAAAAATTCAACATAACAAAGCTGGTGGGGTTTTACATGTCAGTCCTTGAGCACCAGTGGATCATCATCCTTGACGCAAAAAACGCTCATGACATAGAACAAATGTGTATAGCAACTGGAATATCGTCAATCAGTACCGTCAAGATAGTCCCGATCAATGACTACGGAGTTGTCGTCCGCAAAATAAAATCCGAGCTCTGAGTAGCCACAAGCAGGCAGCGTCTTTTAAGGCCAATTCTTTTTCTTTTTGTGAGAAAGCAATATGATTGCACGTTGCCGTCTTTTGATGTCGTCTGTCACGTGCCGGATCTTGGCGGCTGCGCAATAATCGAATCGTACCAAGTGGGCGCCGCCTCCGTCTTTATCACAAAAGATGGGCAGTACTTGATTTCTGAGCCGAAGCTTTCTACCAAGGTGCATTCCATGTACGGAAGAATGATGCAGCAGATGTTTTTGTCACTTGAGCCGCTCAATAAATCAGACGACCCTGTAAATTACATAGAAAGACACATCTGGAACGAAGCAAGAGAGCAGGCAAATTCGAGCCTCATGGCGGATGAGTTTTCACAGCTGAGGTACTACCTGATCAGAGATATTCTGGGCTATGGAATACTGGATGTACTGATGCAAGACGAAAATGTCGAGGAGATCACATGCGAGAGATTCGACAGGTCAGTCGGTGTAGTACACAGAAAGTACACGGAATTCAACATACTTGATACCAACGTCAAATTCGGCACAAGCCGCTCAATGAACTCGTACATACAAAAAATAATTCAAAAGACTGGCAAGAGTGTCACGGCGGCCTTTCCTATTGTAAATTCGATGACTCCGCAGGGCGACAGGATCACAGTGACATACGAAAGCGAGGTGTCGCTGCCTGGGCCTACGCTTGACATAAGAAAGTTTACACGGGATCCGTTCACCGTAGGGCACCTGCTGGAATTTGGCAGCCTGAGCGTTGCTGCCGCGGCGTATCTGTGGCTCTTGTTGGACGCAAAGGCGTTTGGTCTCATTGTGGGCGAGACGGGGTCTGGAAAGACGACGCTGATCAACGCATTGACGGTGCTGCTAAACCCGAGGTGGAAGATTCTCACAATAGAGGAAACCCCTGAGCTGAAGATACCGCACTACAGGTGGGAGAGGCTGTTCACCCGCTCAAGCCACATGATAAACCAGTCGGAAAACTATGACATAGGAATAATGGACCTCATCAGAGCCTCCCTGAGGATGAGGCCTGACTTTGAAATTGTGGGGGAGGTGAGGGGGCAGGAGGCACAATTCCTGTTTCAGAGTGCGGCCACTGGGCACGGCGGGCTGACAACATTTCATGGCTCCGACGCCGAGTCAGCGCTCAACAGGCTTGCGTCTGAACCAATCAACATAAAGCCAAGCCAGCAGATGCTTCTGTGGTTCATTGTGCACATAACACGAACAAAGGGCACCAACAAAAAATTAGCCCGCAAAGTTGTCAGCATAAAGGAAGTGACTCCAAAAACGGATGGTGTAGAACTAAATGAGATATTTCGCTATGATCCCAAGTCGCCAGATTTTGGACTCAAAGAGGCCGAGGAGATAATCGACAAGAGCAAAAGGGTACACACGGCAGCAAACATGCTCAACGTAGATTTACCGCAAGATCTGCAAAAAAGAATCTTCCTACTGGAACAATGCAAATCAAACAGGATCGTCTCTATGCCCGAAGTGAGCAAACTGGTTTCCAAGTATTATTCCGATTGACCTGCCGTGCCTGACAGTTAATACACAATACAGATTATGTGATCGATGGAAAGAACGGGGCCAAATATATGCACACAACTGCCGTGGCACAAGTAACTGAAACTGTAATGGTGTGCTTGATGGTAAAGTAAGCCAGCTTCGATATGACCAAGGACATGCAAAAAGACGAAACTACGATCAACAAATTCACAAGCTGCAAAAAATCTGGAGATGTCGCAAGTGTGGAGCTAAATCCTTGCATCAGCTGGCTGTATTGGGGACCTATCTTGCCTAAGAGATCCTTCATCCCTTGTGTTGACCAGACCATGAGTAGGGGGCTTGAGTAGACCATCAACATGAAGACCTTTACCCGGCTGGCCATCTCTGATTTGGCCTGGTTGATTTTTGTAGTAAAGTCTGTCATGACCTCAAGAATCTGTGGGCTCCCACCGCCGCTTTCAACAACCTTTCCAAGGATGAAAAGCGAGATTCTTGCATGCCATGAGCGGATGGGTGTCTTTTGTATGGCGTCTGAGATCGCCTCCCCAAAACTGACTCTGGAAGCTAGATCTGAGACAAGCGTGTCGAAAATCCGATTGTACCTCCTTTCATTTGAAATCCGGATGATGGAGTTTGGGATGTCGAGGCCTATTTTCGCACATTCCGTGATGTCTCTGAAAAAATCAGGCAGCGCAGACTCGACCATGCGGATTTGTGCAAACTGCCGCGAGATCTCGACAAAGTTAGCTAGCGACGCTGCAGTCGTCATGACTGCAATGATAAACCATGCTTGGGGGACCACAAAAAACGCTACTAAGCCAGAAGCTATGGCCACAGGTATTGGGCGCATACTGGCCGCCACAATGTTGTGTGTTTTTGGCTGAATGCCGATGACAAAGATGAGCAAGGCGGCAGTAATTGCGGGCACGGCAACAAAAGAGAGACTGACTATGATCCTCACTGATTCATGACTCATCAAAAACGATGACATGATGAGCAAGATCGGAAGTATGTTTAGCAAAATGAGGAGGATCTCCGCAATGTTTTCTGCAGAGGATGCATATTTGAAAAACTTGAACTTGGTTTGGCTGAAGAACTCTTGGCTTTTTGACTCTAGGTATCTTGTGAGATCTCCGCCGCTTTTCTGTATTGAAACGTATCCCAAAAGCAAATTCCTAAACGCCGTGTTTGGGTGTTGAAGGGCCAGTGTGTTGATGGCCTCAAGATGGTCCATGCCAAAGAGCGAGACATTGCGCTCCAGCATCCTCCCCTCACTTTCGATTATTGGAAAGATTCTCTTCCCAACAGATTGCAAAATCGCATCGTAAATGGGCTTGCCTACTGACTGCATGACGCTACAATACACTGCAAAAAACGATAATTCGTCATCTATTGCGGACTTGCGCTCCACCTGGTTCCACTTCAACTTCATCGACGGGAGTGCGAATACGAAGAGTGGCGCAGCCAGTAGCGAAAAAAACATGATGTTGAACCAAAGTCCCAAAATAATGCTCATGGGGAACGTGATCAGCAATGTGAACACAGTGTATGCCATCGTCTTCTGAGCAAGGGTCTTTGGGTTTGCAGCCTTTCCGGAATGGCTTATCTGGCTTGCCAAGTTGCTGTCTAACCGCATCTGTATCTGAGCTAGGGCCTTTTGCTCAGTTATTGGTTTTAGCAAAGCGATTATTGTGCTGTTTGCCGGTCTGACGATTTTCAGCTGTGCGTGGGGTGCCAGCTGGTGTAGGAATCGCGTTTTATTTTTTACCCTGTAAATTAAGCTGAAAAGGCCAAGCATCTTGCCTTTTTCTTCAATCATGATAAAAATCACGACAATAAATGCAAGCACCAAAAATGCCGTCACGTTCTGCAAGTAAATGAAGGTCCACATGGCCGCAAGCGTGACAAAAATGAAGATCTTTGCATGGCTCATGACAAATAACAAGGCTTTGCAAAAAAGCAGTTCTGCCTTAAATCCGATTCTGACTTGTCAACCAATGACAAGTCTTTTGGTCAAAAGGCGCGGCATTGCACCCGCAATTACGACCCTGATCCTCATCGGGGTGGCGGTGGCTGCAGGCCTTGGCGGATACAGCGCATACAACTCGGCATCAAACGTGGCGTCACTCAAGGGCGTCGTATCTGTGGAAAACGTCCAGCTCATCAAGAGCTCAAACGGAGAAGAGTATCTTTCCATAACGCTAAAGAACTCGGGAAATAAACAGATCGCAGCAACCACAATAAACCTCCAGACCGATGTTGACGCAAACACGGCCGGCGTGCAACCGTTCTCCACCTCACCGCTTCCAGCAGCGATGAACCCAGGACAGACGTCCAGCGCATACTCTAGAATAAATTTTGCGAATGGGACAGCAATCACCTTGCATAACATAGGCGATCACATCCCAGTGGAGATTGTTTCCACTACTTCCGATGGCTCGACAGTTCGCACTACGGCATCTGTGACGGTGAGTCTGTCATAGAACCACCTTTTATTTTTTGTAATCTTTTGCAACGATGAAGTCAATTGAGATGCTGTGGTTTGAGGATGTAAACCCGTTTAACGAAGCGGTTTTCGCGTTTCCAGTCGTTGGAAAGCTAAGCATGAGGCAGATGTTGGTGCTGGGACTTGGAATAATGACGTCTTGGGGAATTTACCAGTCGACTGCAAACTATGCCTCGCTCATCCCCCTGCTTGGCTGTTGCTATCTTGCATTCAAAAAACAAAAGGTGCAGTCAGCCGAATCCTGCGTGGTCGCGATTCTTTGGTTTTACCTGAGGTCGAAAAACAACGCAGTCAAAATTGCAGGAAAAAAATCGGCCCACAAAAAGAGCACCAAACTCGTCTTTGCTGAACCATACAGGCCAAAACTTGAAAAGACTGGAAAAGAAATTCCGCTAAGACAAGTCTTCGCGGATCCACTCAAACCAATCAGGCTGAAAATAAAAATTCAAAGAACCGACGGCACACCGATTGCCAACACTGAAGCAAAAATCGTCTTTGATGGGAGGGTGGTCTCAATTCTGTCGACTGACAACAACGGCGAGCTTGAGGCAATAGTGATTCCCCAGACTGGTGGTGAAAAGAAACTGGAGATCTATGCCAAGGGGATGGACATCCCCGTGTTTCAAGAGATAATGGTCATCAAACACAGTTAGTGTACAAAATTTACCCAAAGATTCATAAATTCAACTCTTGGAGTTTTGCACGTACTTGTTTTCTATATCGTCACTGGAAGATGTAGTGCGAATTCCGCCAAGCATGTTTGGCACCTCGCTAAAAAAAGCAGCCATAGCTATCCTTAAAGAAAAATACGAAAGCATGATCAACGCCGAGCTTGGCTACATCATAATGATTCTGGAAGCCAAAGTAGACGAGATGGGAAAAATGATTGCCGGAGACGGCGGCACCTACCACAGAGTAGAGTTTGAAGCACTTACATTTACACCAAAATTGCAGGAAATTGTTTTGGGCGAAATCGTAGATATTACAGACTTTGGCGCCTTCGTAAGGATCGGACCTACGGACGCACTGCTCCACCTCTCCCAAGTTATGGACGACTATCTGCAGTCTGACGTCAAGTCGGGAATCATAATTGCAAAACAAAGCAACCGCACACTCAAAGTCGGCTCGATGTTGCGCGCCAGGATCACGGCTGTGTCTCTTGGCAAGGCAGCAACGATGGGAAAAATAGGAATCACATGCAGGCAGCCATTTTTGGGCGCCGAGGACTGGATTGCAGAAGAGATAAAAAAATCAGGCAAGGAGGACTCTGCTGACAAAAAAGAGTCTAAAGAAAAAAAGCCAGTTGAAGTGAAAAAGTAATGGTCAAAGAAATGGCTTGCAGAAAATGCAAGTATGTTTTTGTAGGAAAGGTGTGTCCCTTGTGCAAGTCGTCAGACCTGACGCCAGACTGGACAGGCGTGGTGCTGGTGGCAGACCCACAAAACTCGCACATTGCAAAAACCCTGGGGATCACCGAGAAGGGCAAATACGCCTTAAAGGTCGCCTGAACGCGCACTTTTAAATAATTTGTTTGATTAAAACACACACAAATTCTTACTAATATTTAGACGACTTGAAAGGTGTGTCAGACACCAGCCCGTACTTTTTCATGAAGGAGTTGTCAAATGAGGAGTTAATCCGTCTTCTAGTAAGCAAGATCAAGGAATTAAAAATTGCAAAAGAAAAGGCAGAGGAGCTGAACGTCAAACTGCAAGACAACATGGCAAAGCTTGAAGAAACACAGCAAGCTCTCTCGCAACAACGAGACCAGCTAAAAGAGGAAGTCAAGAAAAAGGCAGAAGAGTTGCTCAAAGTGGAAAGGTTGTCTGCAATAGGGCAACTCTCTGCTAGGATTGCACACGATCTGAGGAATCCGCTCAGCGTCATTCAAAACACGTCAAAAATTCTACGAATCAGAATGGAGAGCAAGCTTGATGAAAAATCCCGTCAGCAGTGGTCTCGCATGGACAGGGCCATTTACAGGATGTCGCACCAGCTGGAAGACGTAATGGACTATGTCAGAATGCCACGGCTAGAAAAGAAAAACTATTCACTAGCAATGGCGTTACAAGACGCAATAGAAAGAATCGATGTGCCACCAAACGTCACGATTCATCCGCCGTTAAACGACTGCACAGTCTTTTGCGACCCTGAGAAAATGGAGATTGTGTTCGTAAACCTGCTTATTAACGCAATTCAGGCAATCGAAGGAAAGGAAGGCACAATCAAAATCACGATAACTGAAGATAACAAAGAAAATCTTGCCACAGTCACGATATCTGACAGCGGCATGGGGATTCCGGATGACCTTCTTGAGAAGATCTTCGAGCCGCTATTTACCACAAAACAAGTTGGAACAGGACTTGGACTTTCAAGCTGCAAAAGTATCGTGGAGCAGCATGGGGGTTCGATCACGGCATCAAGTGTCGTGGGCAAAGGATCTACATTCACAATTAAGATTCCAATAAGGTCCGACTGGGACTACATTGGAGGCTTTGACAATAATCAGACAGACATTACCATGACTCGGCATAGAAAGGGTTCTATTTGGGCAGGCAGCTAGTCCATTAAATGGATGTCAAAAGGGAGCTTGCCAGATTTCTAGCAGAAGACATTGGTGCTGGCGATGTCACCTCCAGCATACTTACCAACAAAAAGATCTTTGCAAAAATCGTCTCAAGGGAGGCTGGAGTCGTGGCAGGGGCCGCACACGCAAAAGAGATCTTTGCAATGAAGGGATGCCAAGTAAGAATCCTAAAAAAAGACGGCACAAAAATAAGGCAAAACCAGACAGTGATGCAAATTTACGGCCCCGCAAGGGCGGTGCTTGGCTGCGAGCGAACCGCACTCAATTTGCTGTCAAGGATGAGCGGCATCGCGACTCTTACATCTGAGCTTGTCTGCAAGATTAGGAGTGTCAGCAAGAAAACAGATCTTTACTCCACAAGAAAAACCGCACCCGGCCTTCGCTTTTTTGACAAAGAGGCAGTCATGATCGGCGGAGGTAAAAAACACCGCATGACGTTGGCAGATATGATCATGATCAAAGACAACCACATAGCATCTGAAGGCTCGCTTGCAAGGCTGATTCAAAGGGCAAAGAAAAAATCCAAAAAGTTCGAAGTCGAAGTCGAAAACCAAGACGACGCAGTACTGGCAGCAAAGATGGGCGCAACTATAATAATGCTTGATAACTTCACGCCGTCCCAGATAAGAAAAACGATCTCCGCGCTTCGAAAACTTGGGCTGAGAGGCAGAGTCAAGCTTGAAGCTTCAGGTGGCATAAACGAAAAAAACATCAAAAATTTTGCGCGAACCGGAATCGACATGATCTCGGTGGGGAAAATAACAAACTCTGCACCTGCAGTAGACTTTAGTCTGGAGGTGGGCTAGCTTATTGCAAGCATGCGCTCTATGGCGCGCCTTGCCTTGTCTGCTGTTTGCTTTGGAACCTTTACCTCATACTTGTCCTCAAGCAGAGACGAGTACACCTTGTCGAGGGTTATCATCTTCATGTATTGGCAGACGGCACCGCGTGAGGCCGGAATGAACGTCTTGTCTGGATTTTGCTGCTGCATCCTGTAAAGTATTCCAGTCTCAGTAGCTACGACGAAGGTCTTTGCATCCGAGTGTTTTGCATAGTTCATCATGCCCTCTGTGGAAAGTATCTGCACCTGGCGGTTGCTGTAGTCGCCCACCTCCACATCGTACATTATCTGCGAGGTGCAGCTGCATTCTGGATGTACCAAAAGCTCGGATCTTGCATACGAGTCCAACAGCTTGTGGATGTCCTCGGATCTGATGCCTGCGTGGACATGGCATTCGCCTGCCCAGATGTGCATGTTCTTTCTTCCAGTAACGCGCGCCACATAAGAACCCAAAAACATGTCTGGTAAAAACAGGATTTCTTTGTTTTCTGGGATTGCCTTGACCACATTGACGGCGTTAGATGAAGTGCAACAATAATCCAATTCTGCCTTTATGTCCGCGGTTGTGTTGACGTAGCCTACAGCTACTGCGCCAGGGTGGGACCTTTTCCATGCTCGAAGCTGGTCCACTGTGATTGAATCGGAAAGCGAGCAGCCTGCTGCTAGGTCGGGTATTAGGACGCGCTTGTCTGGGCAAATTATGGCGGCAGTCTCTGCCATAAAATGCACTCCGCAAAACAAAATTGTCTTATGGGGCGTTTTTGCAGCCTGCCTTGAGAGCCCCAACGAGTCGCCCACAAAATCCGCTACGTCCTGTACCTCGGGTAATTGGTAGTTGTGGGCAAGGATGACTACATCTTTTTTCTTTTTAAGCTCCAAGATCTTGTCGGCTAACATCCGATCATAAGCTTGCTTTTGGTAATCATTTAAAGACTGGGATCATAATGGTAATTTTCAGTCAGCCGCTAGATTACGGCAATTTTTGCCAATATCATGTGCCTATTCGTATGTGCTCTGAGCAGACCTGCCTGAGGCACTCTATTGCAGAAAGGGTGGCAAGCCTACTTGTCTTGGGGTTTGTCGGATCTGGCAGGTTCTCGACGCATACTGTGATCTTTCCGAATCTGCCTTCTGCTTGTATGTGATGGGTATTTTTGTCCGTGTGAGGGTCGGCCACTATTCTGACTGCAGTCTTTTGGCTGCCGATTCCTGCAAGGCTGAGGAGGGCGGCGACGTTTATGTTTGCAGGAAAGAGCTTGACTGCCTCCTTTGCGGAGCCCTCAAAAATCACTTGGGGGGATTGTATGGCGGAAAGGTCTATCTTGTTTGTCTCAAAGAACTTGGCGCCTGCCAGTGCCTTTGGGTTTTTTGTGGTAGTCAGCATGATGAAGTCAAGCTCGTCTCTGACCGACTTGATTGCGTCAAGGCCTCCAATTGCACCTGATGGGAGATAGATCTTTTTTTTGAACTCTTGACACGCATCGTAAAGTACCTCGAAGACAGATTCGTCAAGGAGAGCACCGACGCTCATCACCATGAGGTCTTTGCGGTTCTGTATTACACTGAGGGCGTGGTTTCTTACCGCATCTTGGGACGCTGCTTCGACTACCAAGTCCACAGGTCCTGATGACAAAAGGTGTGGGTTGTCCACTATGGCGGGCTTTTTTGTGAGCCTTGATGCCAGCAGCTCAGATTTTGATTTGTCAAAATCATAGATTTGTGTCAGCTCGGCCGGGATCTTTGCAGAGTCTATTGCCAGCGCTATTTGTGTGCCTATTGCACCACATCCCAAAATGCCTACTCTCTTCATCATCAATGAAAGAGTCAACCTACTAAATGAATTATTAGAATTTTGGCGATATTGTGAGGTGATTTAAAACCATCACACTCTCTCTGAATGTGGTTGATCCCTGTCTTGATTTGATCGTCGGAAAATCTTCTCAAAATGCTGCGCAAGCAATACAAACCTCCGAATTTGCCCAAGTCTTGTGGACTCGGCAAGCTTGCGCACATACCACAAAAGATCCAATCTTTTTCTCCAAACAAACCTAAAGTAAATCACCGACGAAATTGGCACCGCAAAGCTGAGCATCAGGATGGTGTAGTCGTCCCGCAGCACCGCCTTTGCGTCTATGTTGTGGGTTGCGTTGAGCGTCACGGTGTCAGAGTCGTATGGAAGGCCAATCCAGTGGTCAAAGACCTCCCTGACAAAGAACAACACCTTGTCTTTTGGAGGCACACTCAACGTCACGGTGCTGCCGTAAGGGTAAAATCCGCCCCCGACGGCGTTTTCTGCACTTATTCTGACCATGCGCTGGTATAGTGCCAGTATGCTGGTGTTGGAGTCGACATACAACGACTGTATGGCGTCAGAGTTTGCTACGCGACCGTCAAACTCGATGTGCTGTAGCTGGTAGCCGTCTGTGCCGACCTCGACCGTGGCCGGGAATCCGACACTTACAAACTGCGGCCTCAACTCCTGCACATGTGGAGTCGCAAAGCTTTTTGAAATCTCTGCTGTGGCAAGCTTGGTGTTCACATGTAACTTGCTGCCGTCCGTGCCAGCTGCTTCAAAAGATATCGTGATCAAATCCTCTGAAAAGATTTGGAGTGTGCTTTTTGCTGGCATGTAGCCGGTCTTTAGTGCAGTCACTGTCAGATTGTGGAGGCCTTGCCTGTCGGGCGTCACAGAATACGAGTTCTTGCCTGTCTTTTCGTAGGGAAAAGGTGACTCGATTGTGAGCTGGGCATCAGTTACGTCGCTTTCCACTATGAGCTCAAAGCTGGTGTTGACGCGGTTTGTGATTCCACGCGCAACCAATTGGAGAGACATCTTGTTGGCAAAAGACTCGATCTGCTGCGTGTCGGCCCCAAACTTCGAGAGAACCGCAAGACTTTCAACTCCGACCTGGTTTATTGTGGGCATGCCGGATGGCACCAAGCCTGGTGTTGCAGAAATGGTAGTTGCGTTGATCTTTCGCAAGGGGATCCCATATGCATCTATTTCGTGCACCGCATACGGAAACCCTTCGTCGATGTGGACCCTGCTTGGGGCGTCCAGCCTGATGGAGTCGGCTACTCCCCACGGTGCCAGTACCCCCTGATATGGGGTGATGCCTGGGGCAGCTGCGACAACCTGCCTTTTCCCATCCAAGCTTGAAGACAACACGGCAGAGTTCTTGTTGCCAATGACAAACTCTTCTTTAGAGTCTGCAGTAACTGTGATTCTTATGGGTCCTCCAAAGGCCCTTTGAATATCTACCAGCGCGCCCTCGGAGTCAAGGATGGACAGGATTGCAATATCTTGATTCGAGTGTGGAAGTGCAGGCACCGGCACAAGACCGATTCTGTATGATTCGGTGTATGGCTGCCTGACTTGGACCGTTGTCTGAAAGCGCTCAAGGCCTGGGCCTGAGACTGTCAAGGTGTGGTTGCCATGAATTTTTCCGCCCACCTTGAATTCGACGGCGTGATTGGAACCAATGCCCCTTTTCAGCAAAACCTCGTTGCTTTCAGACATGACGATCATGGCTGGATGGGCAAGGTAGGACGAAGTCAAAGTCACTGTCCTGCCATCTATTGCCACTGGTTCCACCCTGTTTATGGAATTTGTAATCAAAATAGAGGTCCCATTGATGTCTACTTTGGCTGAGGCGTTCTTAGTCGCATTCATGTGGTATAGTGCCAATATGCCAAAGGCCTCCGAGTCAGTGACTCCTGGGCGTATCCACGCCATGGCAATGTTTGGCTTTCTGCCTTCTATCTTTTTGACTCTGCTTTCGTCGGTTACTGGCTTGAAATTCTCGTCAAGTAGAACGCTTCCCACCATCGCGTTTGTCTGGGAAGAGCCAAACCCCTCCACGTCAGCAGTAATCACCGAGGAGCCGGCCTCGGACGAAACAAGAGTGCCTGAACCTATCCCGTTTATGAGCGGAACCTTCAAGACGGCGCGTTGGCCAAGATGCGGGTTTTCGTTGAATCTGATCGAGTTGAGATTGCTTGAAGAGACAAACGCGTGGGTCGTGTAGGGTGGCTTGAACGGCCTTCCGTCCTTTTCAAGCCAGATGTAAAAATACGCCTTGGAGTTCTCCATGATGATGTCTGGTGCAACAGATATCTTGACTGTGACTTGGTCTTGGAGCTTTTCTATGTGGGCCTCGCCTGCCCTGAGCAACGGAGCGGATGCGAGAACCGAGCCTGAACCAATCACGGTTGCAGTAAATCTTGCATAATGCGTGCCTTTTTTGATTGTGACTTGGCCGTCCACGGATATGGTTGAAGTGGCAGTCATGGTGATTGCTGTGTCTTTTGAGACTGTGGCGGGGGATCCTGCGGCGTCTACAGACAAGACATAGCCGACAACTGTGTCAGCCTTGGTTTTATTTGACGCAAACAAGACGGAGAGCGCGGCAGGAGTCGCACTTGATGGACGAACTTCGGTGTTGATGCTTGATACCTTCCCACTGCCTGCGGCAAATATCTTGACTGGGCCGTCACGCAACACTTTGATCTCAAAGATGCCATGATTCTTGTAGGGGGGCACCGACACAGATTCGGGAACTGCAAGTATGCTGGGGTCATCGACTGAAAGGGAGATTGTGCTACCTGCAGGAGATGCCGCATCCAAAACCACAAGTCCTTGATAAGTCTCGGACGTGATCATGTTCCGTGGAACCCACAGATCCATTTGCGCAAAAGCGGGAGCTGGAGCAAGCAGGATTATTGGCAGCATGAGAATCTCTTTTCTCACCACCACAAAGGCTCTTTGAGATTTAAGTTGCTCAGAGTGTCAGGGATTGGTTGACTGTGACCGTCTTTACGCTTTTGTGCCACTGTTTGAAGTAGTCCTCGTGGACGGTATGGATTGGGACGACGTTCTTTGCCTTTGCTTCTTGGACTACGCGTTTTATCTGCTCCTTTGAGCCGTGGCCGGAGACGTGTGTCATGTTCCAGTTGTCATCCCTTCTTAAGAGACCAAAGTGCACCAGCCAGCGTTTTATTCTTTCGTGGTCGAACCTCATTTCGTCATCGAATGGCTCAGTGGATGATCTTATGTAGCTTGAGCCTTCTTTGGGTCTTACGTCGATTAGTTCTTGCAGTTTGAAATCGCTGCAGTAAAACATGTATTCTCGCTGTCTCGATGAGACGTCCCTGTAGTCGACGGAGTTGGACTTTCCAATGAACTCCCGCTCCCAGACGTCATAGTCGTTGAGTATCTGCTTTTCTGTCCAGTATTTGCTGTCTTTGTCTATGAGGCCCCATGACTTACGAGGCACGTACACACTGATTGACGGGTCGCTGGGGCTGGGGTACATCCCCTTGTATCTTTTTGACTGATCAAACAGCTTTAGGAGGTAGGCCTGTTTTAGATCAATTACAAGCGTGCGATTTGTCTGCTTGGCGGCAAGATAAAACGACAGCAATCTGTCCAAGTCACGAGTAGGGTAGGAGACAACTACGAGACTTTCTGTCGAGTTCACGACGTCTTTGATGTCTTTTTCCACGTCGAATTCGGTTGGAGATGAGCTGTGCTCGATGCGGGTGCCCTCGCACAATATGTGGCTGATCTCAGAGCTTGCGCATTTTTCCACAAACGCCTCGCTTTCCTGCTTTCTCCTCCCGTGAAAGCGGAGATCAGCAGTGTATGCTACAGAGCCGCCGGATGTGTGTAAAACAAAGCCGCAGACGCCAGGAAGGGAGTGGTCCACCGGTACTGGTTCTACCTCAATTGAATCTATGTTGAATTTTTTGTAAGGGGTCATCGGCTGAATTTGCCGCTTTATGATCTGGCGATTTTTGTCGTCCCTTGCTCTGCTGATTTCTCCCTTGGTGTTTTTGTAGATTTGAAAGTTTTCTTTGTACGTGATGTATTCGTTATCACCGCCGGTGTCTTGGAGGGCCTGCATGATCAGCTTGGTTGCTTCTGTGCAGTAAATTGGGATCTCTGGCCTCAGATAGTGTATGTATGCAGCATGATCTACGTGTGCATGTGTCAGGAGGACTGCGTCGACGGCAGTCTCTTTTTTGTAGTCGTCGCTACCTGCGTGCTTTGAGTAGTCTGTCCGGTAAATGCCGTCGAGCTTTGGAAGGAGGCCAAACTCGAATAGGTCGCCCATGCCGTTGAAGGATCGAGGCTGCAAAAACTCGGCGTAAAAACTGTTTGCCTTCCCCATCTGCATTCCAAAATCCAGGAAAACCCGCGTGCCTTTGTCCTCCACCAGAAACTTGTTTCCGCCAATCTCGTTAATTCCGCCATAAAATGTAATGCTGGTCACACCCTAGTTGTCGGCAAGTTATTAAAAAAATGTAATGGCGCACCTAGTTCCAACACACTGTAACATTCCGGTGTTTCCACCTTAAAAAAATCTCCAAGTTAGTAGGTGATGGCCAGCCCATATCTTGTTGCCGCAGTGAGCATGTCGGCCCTCATAGCTTTGGCAGCGATTTCTGCGACATCTTCAAACCAGATGAACTGGTCGCTTACTGCGCAACAAGCTATGAAGATCGAAGCAGACAGGGCAGCGGAAGAAATCTCGCTTGTCATAAAAAACAACACGCTCAAGCTCACAAACAATGCAGTGAGGACCTCGACATTAAAGGAATTGAGGATTCTGGAGGAGGGCGGCAATCAGATAGGGAAAATAGATTTTTCAAAAAACAAGGGCGGCGGTTATAGCCTTGGCGCATTTGAGACGACGATCATACATCCTGAGAACTTTTCAGAGTATGATTTTGCGGGCAGAAAAATCGTTGCGATAACAGATCTTGGGAACGTGTTTGCATCGGTGAGTCTGGATTATGCAGAGCATGATGGTGCAGGCAAGGCCATGATGAACGGCATGGGGATTAACTCAAGAATAATTCAGACAGAGTACACAGGAAAGATAAACTACGGACAGGGCGTAGTTGGCATACAAGAATCGCTTGAGCCATACAAACTGGTGCCGTCGACTACAAATTTTGCAGCGGAGATCCTCGACTCTGAGCCGAGCACGAGCATACTGATCCCCAAATTCAACACCAGATTCTCATACAACAACGCAACACAGACTTTGCAGGATGTGGGCGGCACCACACCAAACGTGCTTGGTTACTCGCAGAGCAGGGGCGTTGGAGGCACCTCAAGCGTCACCAACGCGGACGGCATAGCTATTTCTGGGACGGGAACTGTAATTCTAAAGCTCAACGACTACCAAGGCCGGAGCCTGGTGATGGAGGGCACGGTTCCGGCTGGCGCCACATTGTTTGTCGGCTCGAACCCACAGTATGACTATATGAACATTCCATACCATGCAACATACGGGTATCTGGTGTGGTCTGGCGGCCTGCCGACTCCTGTATACACACAAAACGGGTGCAGCTATGCAAACGGAGCAGGCTATAACTGTAATGCATCGTGGACGTACACCAGGACATTTTCACCACCACTAGTGGTCAGCTCGCAGTCAAACTACAACTCGTTTTATTACACCACATCTTGGCCGTTCTCGATACAGAGTGGGACTCTGAATCCGACAACTTACTCGGTAAGCTCAGTCAGGATGGTCGCCAGTGTATCAAGCGGCTGGCACTCGTGTTATGGCTGCTACCCAACGTCGTCGCCCGTCCCTACAGGCCAGACCCATTTCGTGTACGACAAGGAGATAATCATGCAAAACAAAGTCCAGCTTAGCGGCAACTTTCAGACAATGTTTGCGTTTGAGCAAAAGCAATACTATCTGGTGGCAAAACCAAACGGCGGCACTATATACATCAAGGGTTCTGTCTTTGATCCGCAGAACACCCCGATGCTTCAAATAGATAATCTCCAACCAAACGTGCCGTTTCAGATTGAGAAAAATGACAAGGTAGCAGTCTCTGGGGTGTCGAACTACGACGGAAAAATCACAGTACAGGCCTCCGAGTTTGCAGTAAATGACGTCTCGATGGGAGGAATGTTGCGCATCTACCCGTCTGCATTGTCATACAGGGGGCCCTTTAGCACGGTAGTGTTTGACAATCTTAATCGCCAAACCATACATATTCAAACACCGGAGGAAAAGGTCTACGTGGTGCACGCATATGTAAGCATCCCGGTGGTAGGCCAAGTCGAGGTGACGGATGTGTATTTGGACAACCATCTCCAGCTTGGATATCTTGATGGCAACTACACCACAGGCGACAAGATAAGGGTCCCGGTGATTCCAGGATACCACGACATCAACATGAAGATCAACGGGGTGCCGACGACTACGGTGATTGCAAACGTTCTTGGGGGAACGGGCATCAAAGTCATGGAATCTACGTCGTCTACAATTACCAGCTACGAGGAAAACGTGGCCGTCTCGACTGTCTCTTCGACGGCAGGTTCAACATCATACGTGATCTCGACAAAAGAAGGTACATTGTCGGCCTCGATTACTGCGACGATCTCAGCAGAGTCTGAGATTGAAAACTATGCACACTTTGGGTACCCGCCACAGCCGCCTCCACCACCAATCCCAAGAGATCCGCTCAAGGCATACGTTGACGTATACAAAAACGGCGTTCTTGTCAAGCAGCAAGAGATCTATTTTAACTCAAACCCTGTAGTGCAAAACACGGGCCAGGTAGTAGGCTCGGCCTCAAGGGTGGCGGCCAAGTACGTATATCCTCAGACTGTGATAAATGGGGCAATAGAGGTGGACACATTTCCTGGCGACATGGTTGAGTTCTATCTGCACGCAAACATACAAGCGGACGGGCCGATTCCGCCGATTCCTTCAGGGGCCGTATTCTACCGCTATTCCGGCCAAGGCCATGCTACTGTGAGGATACATGGAGGAAACATTCTTTCATCCTAGTTTTGCATCTGGTTTGTGTATTTTCTGTGCTTGTATATTGCATAGACTATGACCCAGTAAGCAAAAAACCAAAAAATGTTCACGGGATGATTAATCTGGTACTGCCCCAGTGTCTCGAGATGGTAGTACCATACGTCGCCGACGGCGTTTGCCAGATTTCCAAGCAGTAGGATGAGCCAGGCTTTTCCTATCAGACCGCCACGAAACAACAATACACCGTACACAGTAATTGGGATGCTAATTGAGGGAAGGGCCACAAAGGCTAGGCCGTAGTAAAACTCGAAATTAAACTTGCTGCTTTGCGACAGTGAAAGCAAAAAATACGAAGAAAATATAGCAATGCCTAAGCTGGACATCCAGAGGACTGATCTGCGCTTGATTTTTGGCTCAAAATATCTTATGTTGATGATCATGTGGGCGATTATGAAAGGATACGCCAACATAAAGAAGGGATCAGCCACAGACGGGTATGGATCTTGGCCGACGACAAAACCCTGAATTGTGTAGATTGTCTCGCCAACAAATATGAAAAAGTAGCCAACGCCCAAGATGATAAAGGATCGGCCAAAAACTCTGCTCTGCGAGTAGGTGCTCCCAACAAAGATTGCGGCAAGCGCGGTCGCAAAGGCGGACGTTTCTGTGAACTGCTGAGTGATAAAATCAGTCAAGACGCTCTGCTGGATTGTGACTCCAAAGTGAAAGGCAGAGAGTATTCCGACGAGTGCGGCAATCAGCCAAAAGTTGATGTTTCCTTCAATTTTGTTTGGTATGGCCCGAGGGCTTTCCACCACACAGGTGGGCAATTCAGCAAGATAAGAGTTAGGGTTTGAGCATAAAAAGAGCTAGCCCTTCATGCCAAAGCCAACAAGCACAGAATAACAGCCAAGGCCGCAATCCTCGCAGATTGGCTTGAGAGATTCCTTTTCGGCGCTACCAATGCAGCATGGTCGCTTTTCTCGCCCCATGTGATCCACAGAAAGAATTGCCCAGGTGGGGCAGTCTACTGGAGTTGTTCCGTTTCCGCCCCAGCTCTTTTTCATGAGCTCAAGCTGGCTTGGGGGGTTGATAATGTAGTCGCCAAGCTCCTTTCTGAGTGCAATTATTTCGTCAATCACTTTTGTTCTTTCTGGGCCAAAGGGCATCCACAACGGATCTCCTTTTGCAAAGGGGGTGTGGAACTGGAAGCCTATCTTGTTGGAGTAGTCTTTCCATTCCATAATGACGTCTTTGACTGTCATGTAGTTTAGCGAGTTTATCGTCATTGTTATCCAGATGTCTTTGTACGCCTTGTCCCCGTTTTTTTCAACGTACTCTATGACGTTTTTTCGGGTGGCGTCATAAGATCCCGCCCCGCGTATCTTGTCGTGTATTTGGCGTGTGCCGTCAATTGAGATCCAGTAAAAATAGATGTCTTTGTATCGCTTGAGAGGTTTTGTACCGTTTGTGACGAGGCAGACTCGTTTTGGGAATTCTTTGATGAAAAGCTCCACCACATCTGGTCTAAGCGTTGGCTCGCCTCCGACCAAGGTGATTATAAAAACATGATTTTTTTTGAATTTATTTTCGATTACATCCTTCCATTGTTGCACTGTGAGCTCTTCGTTTTCTTTGCGGTTGAGCCACCAGTAGCAGTGGGTACAGTGAAGGTTGCACACATTGATGATGTCTGCCGAGCCGTACAGGGGGCTTTTTCTGTTGAATAGCTTGTAGGAGGCATACTTGGCAAACAAGTGGACGTAGCAAGGCGTCTCTTGGATTATCTGCCTAAGGCCTCTGCCCATTATCTCCATGTCATGTAACACCTGGTAAGAAAAATCACTCTTGCATTAGATGGCTGTATTGAGTACTTAAGGTTGGTGCACAGAAAATGCGATTGGTTCTTATTTAGTGGCATCAAGCACAAAGCATGTCAGAAATCAGGAAGATGTACCCATGCACTTGCTCTGACTGTGGCAAGCAAGCAGAGGTACCTTTCGAACCAAAAGAAGGCAGACCGGTTTACTGTCGTGAATGCCTACCAAAACACCGCTCACAAAGAAGATTTTAGGATTAAAAGCTTAAAGTAGTTCTTTAGTGATTTTATTTTTTATTCATTTTTTATTCTAGAATCTTTGTTTTGTGATTTCTAATCTACCCTTCATCCATGGATGTGGCTCGCAGTGGTAGTCTACTTCATGCGCTTCGGTAAAGAGGAACTCGTATGTCTCACCCGGCTTGATGACTCCAGGTGACCCAAAGTCGCCAGAGTATGAATCTGCAAATCTGTGGTCGGGGGTCACGGTGTGCGCAGTGTCATCGGAATTGGTCCAGATTACCTTGTTGTCTATTCCAAGCTGGATGTTGACAAGCTTTGGCACAAAGTTGTCTTTTTGCTCTGGGTTGCCGGCTCCCTTGATGATGTCGATTTTTGTCACACCTACGGGCTCTAGTATCTCATGTGAGACGCTTGGCTTTGCGGTGGATTCTGGAAGATAATACAACTGATAGTATGAAACACCAATGGCGACTCCCACGATCATGGTGATGATCCCAATTCCATAAGCATGAGAGGATGTTGGTTTGATGCTCAACTATTTGGCAAGTTCTGCACGTCTTATAAAAAGCTATAATCTGGAGAGTGATTTTTGCGGATGGGTTTGCAGATCTGTTGTGACTGCATCTCATGCGTGTTTGCCAAGTGTGCAATGAATGCAGGCTTCATAGTGCAAATTGGAGATTGTTCTGGTACAGCCGCACCTGCATTTGCAGTGTTTTGTCACCATGTTGGGATGCTTCAATAACGCGTAATGACTTTGTAAAGTATTCTATGATTCAGATGGGACGGACACAAAGCAGAACTGGGAAGCGATTCAACAATAGAGTTTATTTTGTACGTATTTTTGGAGTTTGCAGATCCGAATATAGGCAGTTTCAGATTTCAACCGACGCTATCGTAGGTATCGGTGATATTCATTGATATATTTTTTGAGGAACCATTGAAGAAAGATCCTTTCTTCATTTTTGATCTGTGATCTTTCAAGTGCGTTATAGTATCCAGTTCTTCCATCATATTTGATATTGAGCATAGGATATCCTTTCTTGTTTAGCACAAAATTCATGATTAGCCTTGATATTCTGCCATTTCCATCTCCAAATGGATGTATGGTTACAAATTTTAGGTGTGTCAAGGCAGCAAGCTCTATTGGGTGAATACGGTTTTTGTTCTTGTTGTACCACTGGAAGAATTCTGTCAACATGGGAAATACTTCAACTGGTGATGGCGGCAAGAATTTGCTTGCGCCGATTTCAACTTGGTATTTTCTTATCTTGCCTGCAATATCGGCCTTTGTTTGGCTGAACAAGTCCCAATGCCAATCCAAAATCGTCTGTAGTGTCAGATCTTTTTTGGATTTCAAAATTCTATAAAAAAGGTCACGATGCGCTTCGGCCTCCTTTACATCCCTAATTGGTTTACCGGCTGGTGTTATTCCTCTTTCAAGCAGCTCAGCAGTTTCTCTCCGAGTGAGTGTAGAGCCTTCTATCTTTTGGGTGTCATATGTAAATTCGGTGACAAATATCTGCAGTTTTTTTTCCTTGACTGATTTAGGCAGAGACTTGTGTTCTTTGTTGTAATTTTTTTTAATAATGTCTAGATCCGAGTACCATTTTTCCTTGTAGATGTCATCTATGAGTTGCCTTTTGATATTTTCAATGTTTTTTGGGATTTTGTTTCCAAGATAGAGTTCTTTTTTGAGAACTTTTTTGCCTTTTCGATAGCTATGTTCCAAATAGTAGTATGTTTGACCCTTTATCACTTTCTTTCTTAGTGCTACCATAAAAATAGTTACCCCTACAAATTTATATAATTTTCATTTTTATCAAAAATGTAGGGGTAACTAGATGCTTCACTAATCTCATTATCAAAATTAGTTCGGCGGATTGGTTAGCAATGGTAAACTAGTTTAAATTATTTTGAGGTTGTTGCTCATTTGTCTGAAACTGATTAGAGACAATATTCGACTAACTGTCAAAACGGTTCCATCAAATCATACAAAGGTTGAAAATCTGAAATTTGTGCTGCATCGTTATGGTCAGATGTAGCCACAACGGTGCAAGATTTGTCATCGGATTTCTTGTTGAGGCTGGTTCATTTTAAGATAGTAGCGGATCCGGGGGGACTCGAACCCACGACCTGACGCTCCGCAAGCGTCCGCACTATCCAAGCTGTGCAACGGACCCGTTAAATTAGCTAAAATTAGATTTGTAAAAAACGTTTGCAGTAAAAATTATGCGTTGCTCTCTGCCTTTTTGACAAAGATGTAGTTCATTATCAAGCCAGCAATTATTCCGCCAATTATTGGGCCTGCCCAGTAAATCCAGTGAAAATCCCAGTAGCCTGATGCAATTGCAGGCCCAAGCGTCCTTGCTGGGTTCATCGACGCCCCAGTCAGCGGCACTCCGACTAGGTGCAACAGAAATATCATGCCTCCTATTGCAAGGCCGTACATTCCAGCAGGTGCTTTTTTGTGCACAGCCGTCATGAAGATGACTGTGACTAGGAAGAACGTAAACACCAGCTCAAGGGCAAAACCGGACATTGCCGATTTTGCAATAAAGTCGCTTGGCCCACCCTGCACCCCAAAGTTCACCTTTGCACCAAGCTCGGGCAGGATCGTCTTGAGCGAGAATGCTGCAATTATTGCGCCAATTATCTGAAATACAATGTATCCTATTCCGTCTATGACTCCGATCTTTTTCGTAAGTATCATTGGAATAGTAACTGCCGGGTTGATGTGTGCGCCAGAGACATGGCCAAACGAGTAGACCATCAATCCGATCGCTGCTCCGTGTGCAAATGAAATCAACAAAATGCCTTCAAGTGTCAGCCCAGAACCGAACATGGATGCTGATACTATTACCGATAGAGGCCCAAAGAAGACAAGACAAAAAGTAGCAATTGCCTCCGCAAACCATGCTCTACCACTTACCATAAAGTTCAACCTTAATAATCAGAATATAAAATATGCGGGTGAGGCAGACCTCTAGGACAAAAACCCCTCTAGATTGAATGGTTCCCAGTCACAGTACTCAGTAATGCCTTGCCGGCAAATATTGCTGCCACAGACAGAACCAGATTGGCTACTACATTTACCATCATCAAGCCATATTTTGTGCTGGTGATCATGTCGCTTGTGTCATATGCTAAGGCAGACATCGTAGTAAGAGACCCACAAAAACCAAACGCCACAAGCAACGCATACCTCCCATCAAGATTCCACTGCTGAGTGGCAACCGCAAACGCCCCAAGGATGAAGCTTCCTACAACATTCACCATGAGTACATTGGCCTGTAGTGCACCGACGTATAGCGGTGCAGCAAGCATCTTGTATCTTAGGAATGTGCCGAGTACGCCTCCTATTGCCAGAAATCCAAGTTCAATTATTTTCATGTCTACCATCTTTTGTTGTGGTAGACATTATCAGAGTCGCAGAGACACGGTTTAGGCGCTTACGCCAAGGCTAATGTCATAGCCTGTATGTTGGTGCTCGTGGCATTTTTTATATCTATTGTAGACAAAGCTGGTTTGCTTTGCTGGTGCCTACAAAAATAATTAATTGAGGAACAAGAGGACAAGACTCATGATTCAGGAAGGTGATTCTGTACCAAAATTTGAGCTGCAGGACGCCGATGGCAACCTAGTTAAATCCTCGGATTTTAAAGGTAAAAAATTCGTAGTTTACTTTTATCCAAGGGACTTTACTCCCGGCTGCACGATAGAAGCAGACGAGTTTACAAAAGAGTACAAGAAATTCAAAAAAATAGGGGTGGAAATCATAGGAATAAGCACCGACGACGTAGAGTCGCACAAAAAATTCGTCGACAAAATGGGGATTCCTTACGTTTTGCTTTCAGATCCTGACTCTGAGGTCTGCAAAAAATTCGGAGTCTGGGGCAAAAAACAGTTCATGGGAAAAGAGTACATGGGAGTTATTAGAAGCACTTTTTTGGTGGATGAGAAAGGCAAGGTCTTCAAGGTGTTCCCAAGTGTCAAGCCAAAAGGGCACGCAGACGAAGTCCTACAAGCATTAACAAATTAGAAAAAGAAAGAAGGGTCTAGGATGGTTTCCATCCTTGCGGCATCGATCCTCTTGTTGGGTTTGGCTTTGGTGCCGGTGGAGGCGGTGCCTGTGTTTGTGGCTTGAATCCTGCTGGCAGTGAACCTCTTGTCGAGCCGCTTGGCTGCGGTGGTGGAGGTGGTGCTGCCTTCGCTTGTTGTTGCTGTTGCACTCGTTCGAGGTATTGCTTTTCGTATTCTTCGAGCTGTTCTTTTCGTGATTTTTGCTGTGTGCCGCTTGATGCAGTCTGCGCATATCCTGCTGGCAGAGTGCCTTTTGGCGGCGGAGGTGGCGGCGGAGGTGTCTGTAATTTTGGCGGAGGTGCAGTCGTTGTCAACGCAGTTCCTGTCTTGAGACCGTACCCTGCAAAGTATTTGTCCCTTGGATGGTACGCAAGCTTCTCTCTTGTTGCAAAGTACTTGTTTGATGGTTGTGTGTAGCCTGGCACTTTTGC
>DATLXX010000006.1:0-15985 GCA_035575435.1 Candidatus Nitrosotenuis sp. | reverse complement strand
TGACTATTTATGTATATTTAAAAAATGAAAAAAGTTGAGGATCTAGTACTTTGGCAGTACGAGTCGGCTCTTGGCTGAGACGGCAATTATTGATACGATTGCCACTGCCAGAATTATTGCTGCCATTGCGCCAAATTCTGGAATTACGAAGGTGCCGATGATCTCAATCTCGGTTGCTCCATCATCAAAGGGTATGGTCAAGGTGCGATCGGATGACGTGGTTGTTTCGTCAAAGTCTACCTCGGCTCCATCCACTAGGACAAAGAAGCTGTCATCCTCACCGGATTGTCCATCAGGACCCAATCTCGCATCGATTAGCCCTCTTGGCAAGGTTATTGTCAATTCTCCGTCACTTGTGGTCTCTATCTGGATTATCAGCGACTTGTCAGGTATGCTTGGAGTAATGCTGATTACCCTACCGCCCTTAATTGAGTAGTTCACCAAGAAGTCGGTACCTGTGACTTTGATTGACTTGGCACCTGTAGCTGGGCCGCCTGCAGATCCACTGAACTCAAAGGTTGTCTCTGCGGTTCTCGATTCGGTTCCATACAATACTTTGATTGTGTATGTTCCAGCCGATCTCCACAGTGCCCCTCCGGCAGTAATCTCGACTCCGTAGGTGTTCTCATCAGAAACGTCCAGTTGCTGAACAGTAACCAAGTTCCCATTTGCCGCAAACACCTGCAAAGTCACAGGATAGCCGGAAAGTCTCTCTCTGACTGTGCCTGTTACCAGTATGGTCTCGCCGTCTTCGTAGGCGTCTTTATCTGTAGATACCGTGATTGCATCCACCAATTGAGCATAAACTGGTACTATGGTTACACCCGTGGCCAGAATTGTAAACAATGCTATTGCTGTGTACAGAGTACGCATCTTGCTTTATCCGTGATAACAAATACTATTTAAGGTTAAGAAAAAAATCATTGACTAAAAACAAAAAATATTGATTTCCGGCTGGATCTTGCTTAACTATATATAAACCACTTCTGGAGATTTCTTAGTTTGTTTGGCAATTTTGCATATTTAGCTTATGCTATCCAAGGTGGCATCAAAAGTGGCAACTAAAAAATCTCACATTCTGGTCCCAGATCACATCTACGTGCCAAAGCACGAGATCATGACAAAAAAAGAAGCGGAAGAGGTTTTAAAGAAATTCAACTGCAAGCCGACAGAAATGCCGCTGATATTTTCAAATGATCCTGCAATAATCGGACTTGGTGTAAAACCAGGAGATATGATAAAGATAACAAGAAAGAGCCCTACTGCAGGCGAGAGCATTTACTACAGATACGTGGTGGAAGTCTAGATGCCGGACTCGTCAAACAAGCGTTGGCCGATAGTGCAGGACCTCCTAAAAAGAGAAGGGATTGCAAGGCAGCACCTCAACTCATTTGACGAGTTCTTGGAGCGCGGCCTGCAGAGCATCATCGACGAGGTGGCGCAAATCGAAATCGAAAATGCCGAATACCCATACAAGATCCAGCTGGGCAAAGTCAAGCTGCAACAGCCAAGGATGATGGAGCTTGACGGCTCAATCACACACATCACACCCGCAGAAGCTCGACTCAGAAACGTCTCGTATTCGGCCCCAATCATGATGGAGGCAAGCGTCGTCGAGGACGGCAAGATACTGGAGTCGAGATTCGTCCACATCGGGGACATACCGGTGATGGTAAGATCAAATGCGTGCATTCTGCACAACTTTTCCACTCAAAAACTAATAGAGCACGGCGAAGACCCAAACGACCCAGGAGGCTACTTTATCATCAACGGCTCTGAGCGGGTCATTGTGGGACTGGAAGATCTTTCATACAACAAAATAATTGTGGACAAAGAAAAGATAGGCGGCAACGACGTCTACAAGGCCAAAGTCTACTCATCGATCGTAGGTTATCGCGCAAAGCTTGAACTCGTCATGAAAAATGACGGACTCATAGTCGCAAGAATTCCGGGATCTCCGGTAGATATCCCAGTGGTGACGCTGATGAGGGCCTTGGGACTTGAAGCTGACAGAGAGATCGCGGCCGCAGTATCGCTTGTGGACGCAATTCAAAACGAGCTTGAAGCTTCGTTTGAGAAGGCAGGGGAGGTACAGACGACAAAGGACGCAATCGTGTACATCAGCAAGAGAATCGCGCCTGGCATGCTCGAAGAATTCCAGATAAAGAGAGCGGAAACACTCTTGGACTGGGGTCTTTTGCCGCACCTCGGCAAGCACCAGGAAAACAGAAGAGAGAAGGCGCAGTTTCTAGGAGAGGCCGCATGCAAGCTAATCGAGCTGAAGCTTGGTTGGATCTCACCAGACGACAAGGATCATTACGGCAACAAAGTAATCAAGTTCGCAGGCCAGATGCTCGCGGATCTTTTCAGGACCGCGTTTAGAAACCTTGTACGTGACATGAAGTACCAACTTGAGAGGTCTGGACAAAAACGCGGAATCAACGCAGTCGCTGCTGCAATTAGGCCTGGCATCGTCTCAGATAAGCTCAACAACGCAATCGCTACAGGAAACTGGGGCCGCGGCAGAGTAGGAGTAACACAGCTGCTGGACAGGACGAACTATCTTTCCACAATCAGCCATCTCAGAAGAATCCAGTCGCCACTGTCAAGGACTCAGCCAAACTTTGAGGCAAGAGACCTCCACCCGACACACTTTGGGAGAATCTGTCCGTCAGAGACGCCAGAGGGCTCCAACTGCGGACTCGTAAAGAATCTCGCACTGTCTGCAATAATTTCAGTCAACGTATCACCAGAAGAGATAATCGAAAAACTGTACGACCTTGGCACCGTCCACTTTACAGACGCAAAAGAGGATCTCAAGCGGGACGGCACTAGGGTCTTTGTAGACGGAAGACTGGTTGGGTACTACAAAGACGGAGAAAAGCTTGTCGAGTCGCTGCGCGATTTGAGGCGAAACTCCAAGATACACCCGCACGTGGGGATCTCGTTTTTCAAGCCTAGCACGGAGGGCGCAACAAAGCGTCTGTATGTGAACTGCAACGCAGGACGTGTCTTGAGGCCGCTCATAGTAATAAAGGACGGAAAACCGCTCCTCACACAGGAGCTAATCGACAAGGTCTCAAAGAAGCTCATGTCTTGGAACGACCTTCTGAGAATGGGAATAATCGAGCTGGTCGACGCAAACGAAGAAGAAAACTGCTACATCACAATAGATGACAAAGACACAAGAAAGTACACACACCTTGAAATCTTCCCGTCTGCAATCTTGGGCGCAGGAGCATCAATAATTCCGTACCCGGAGCACAACCAGTCCCCAAGAAACACCTACGAGTCTGCCATGGCAAAACAAAGCCTCGGGTTCTCAACACCAATGATGAATACAAGCACATATGTGAGGCAGCACTTTATGTGGTACCCGCAGACCCCAATAGTGACTACAAAGGCAATGAACTTGCTTGGACTCGAAGACAGGCCGGCAGGACAAAACTGTGTGGTCGCAGTACTCCCATTTGATGGATACAACATCGAGGATGCGATTGTGATAAGCAAGGCTGCAGTGGACAGGGGGCTTGGTAGGACATTCTTTTACAGGATCTACGAGGCAGAGGCAAAGCAGTACCCCGGCGGAATGAGGGACAACTTTGAGATTCCAAACGCAGAAGACAACATCAGAGGATACAAGGGAGAAAAAGCTTACAGGCTGTTGGAAGAAGACGGAGTGATTGCGACGGAGTCAAACGCAGCAGGAGGAGACATTCTGATTGGAAAAACGAGTCCGCCAAGATTCATGGAGGAGTATAGAGAATTTGAGTCAAAAGGACCATACAGAAGAGACACCTCAATAGGTGTCAGGCCGTCGGAGACTGGGGTTGTGGACACCGTGGTCATGACGCAGTCAAGCGAAGGCGGCAAGATGTACAAGATCAGAGTAAGAGACATGAGAATTCCAGAAATTGGAGACAAGTTTGCGTCAAGGCACGGACAAAAAGGCGTAGTGGGGATCCTGGCAAGATACGAGGACCTTCCGTACACTGCAGACGGAATAATTCCAGACGTTCTGATCAACCCACACGCGTTCCCGTCACGTATGACTGTTGGAATGTTCATGGAATCGATTTCAGGCAAGGCTGCTGCAGTCAGAGGAACCAAGTTCGACGGCTCTGCATTTGTCGGAGAAAAGACGGAGGAGATCAAGGCAGCACTGGAAGGAAGCGGCCTCAAATATTCTGGAAAAGAAATAATGTATGATGGAAGGACAGGCAAGCCCTTCCCAGTAGAGGTATTCATCGGAGTTGTGTATTATCAAAAACTTCACCACATGGTTGCAGACAAGATTCACGCAAGGGCAAGGGGCCAAGTCCAGATGCTCACAAAGCAGCCGACCGAGGGACGTGCCAGGGGAGGAGGTCTCAGATTCGGTGAAATGGAAAGAGACTGCCTCATCGCTTACGGCGCGTCAATGATTCTCAAAGACAGACTGCTTGACGAGTCGGACAAATCAGAAATTTATGTGTGCGAAAGATGCGGCCTCGTTGCATACCACGACGTAAAACAAAGAAAGTACGTCTGCCGCGTCTGCGGTGACAAGGCAAAGGTGTCTTCGGTCTCGGTCGCATACGCATTCAAATTATTACTTCAAGAAATGCAGAGCCTCAATGTGGCTCCAAGACTCATGATAAAGGAGAGGGTGTAAATGTCAGTTCAGACAGTCAAGTCGATTGACGGAATCAAGTTCTCCGTGTGGTCTCCAACTGAGATTAGAAAGTATTCAGTTGCAGAGATAACTGCACCGGAGACATACGACGAAGACGGAATGGCAGTCCAAGGCGGACTCATGGACGGACGACTGGGCACGCTGGAGCCAGGACAAAAATGCCTTACGTGCGGAAACACCGCAGCAAGGTGCCCGGGTCACTTTGGACACATCGAGCTTGCAGAACCTGTGCTGCACATCGCGTTTATCGACAACATACACAAACTGTTGCTTGCCACATGCAGGTCGTGCTCACGATTGAAGCTCCCGCAGGAAGAGCTCGACTATTACGCGCAGATACTCAAAAAGGAGGCAGCTTACACCATAATCTCGCAAAAACGAATCCCAGAAGAGATTCTTGACAAAGCAAAAAAAGCAAAGGAATGCCCACACTGCGGCAAGCCGCAATACGACCTCATATTCACCAAGCCGACAATATTCATCGAAAAGACAGAGATAGGCGAACACAGACTGTTGCCAATCACAATCAGGGAAAGGTTCACCCAGATCAAAGATGAGGACCTGAGGCTTTTGGGCTACGATCCAAACACGGCAAGGCCGGAATGGTTCATACTCCAAGTTTTACCTGTCCCGCCAGTCACGGTGCGCCCCTCGATTATCTTGGAGACCGGAATCAGATCAGAAGACGACCTCACACACAAAATGGTCGACATCATACGTGTAAATCAGAGACTCAAGGAAAGCAAGGATGCAGGAACTCCGCCGCTGATTGTGCAGGACCTAGTTGATCTGTTGCAGTATCACACCACTACGTACTTTGACAACGAGGTATCGGGAATCCCGCAGGCCCACCACCGCTCAGGCAGGCCGCTAAAGACGCTCACACAAAGGCTCAAGGGAAAAGAAGGCAGATTCAGGGGTTCACTGTCTGGAAAAAGAGTCGACTTTTCAAGCAGGACCGTGATTTCACCGGATCCAAGCTTGGATCTCTCCGAGGTGGGCGTTCCGGAATCTGTGGCAAAGAAGCTCACGATTCCAGAAATTGTAACAGAATGGAACATCGAGAGGATGCGTGAGCTTGTCATCAATGGACCAGACAAGTTCCCGGGTGTCAACTACATCGTAAGGCCGGATGGCGTGAAAATCAGACTGGACTTTGTAGAAGACCGCTCGACAATTGCTCAAAACCTTGAGGTGGGATATCTTGTTGAAAGACACCTTGCAGACGGAGACATCGTCATGTTCAACAGGCAGCCGTCGCTGCATCAGATGTCAATTATGGCTCATTATGTAAGGGTGCTCCCAGGAAAGACCTTCAGGTTGCACCCCTCTGTGTGTCCGCCATACAACGCAGACTTTGATGGAGACGAGATGAACCTACACGTGCCGCAAAGCGAGGAGGCAAGAGCGGAGGCAATTCTGCTCATGAGGGTCCAGGACCAGCTCATCTCTCCAAGGTACGGAGGTCCGATCATCGGAGGCCTGAGAGACTTTATCACAGGGTCATATTTGCTGACAAGAGACGAGACACTACTCACACCGCAAGAGTTTGCAAACTATGCGATGCTCGGAGGCTACGACGGCGCCTTCCCGGAGCCGGCAGCAAAAGGAAAGGACGGTCCGATGTACACAGGCAAGCAACTGTTTTCGCTGTTTTTGCCAAAGGACTTTAACTTTGTAATTACATCCAAGTGGTCCAAGGGGACAAAGGGCCCACAAAAGGATGTCGTCATCAAGAACGGCCAGCTGATAAGCGGAGTCATCGACAAGGCATCAATTGGAGCGGAGGAACCGGAAAGCGTCTTGCACAGAATTGCAAAAGACTATGGAAATGAAACGGCAAAGAAATTCCTCAACTCTGTGTTGGTTGTAGCAAAACAGTTCATCACTCACTATGGATTTAGCTACGGTTATGCGGATTTGGAGCTTCCAGAAAAAGTAAAAGAAGAAATCAGATCAGGAATCGAAGAATCATACAACACAGTTTACGACCTCATTTCTCAGGCAAAGAAGGGCACACTGAAGCTCACAAGAGGACTCTCTGCAGAAGAAGCACTCGAAGCTTACATTGTAAACGAGCTGTCAAAGGCAAGAGACAAGGCAGGAAACACGGCAGACCAACAACTTGATAAAAATAATGCGGCAAGAATCATGGCGACAACTGGAGCCAGGGGCTCGTCGCTCAACATTGGGCAGATGGCAGGGGCACTGGGACAGCAGTCAATCCGTGGAAACAGACTCAACAAAGGATACAACAACCGCGCGCTGCCGCACTTTAAAGAAAATGACGATAACCCAGACGCACACGGCTTTGTCAAGTCAAACTACAGGGACGGCCTGTCCACAATCGAGTTCTTCTTCCACGCAATGGGTGGACGAGAAGGGCTGGTGGACACCGCAGTCAGAACGCAGCAAAGCGGATACATGCAGCGAAGACTCGTCAACGCACTGGAACACATCAAGCTGGAATATGACGGTACAGTCAGGGACCCGCACGGCCACATCATACAATTCCTGTACGGCGAGGACGGAATAGACGTTGCCAAGTCGGACCACGGCGAGGCGTTCAACATCAACAGGCTCGTCGAATCTGAAACCATTGTTGATTCCGGCAAAAAGGCAACAAAAGAAGAAGCTGAAGAGCTGCTCAAAAAATACACCAAGACGTTCAACCCCAGACTGACAAAGCTTGTAGAGGACGGCATACTGCATTCAAAGCTTAGCAGGGAAGGAATCGAAAAGGTCCTCAAAAAGGCACTTGACTTGTACAACAAGGCAAAGGCAGAGCCAGGACAGGCGGTGGGAATTGTCACTGCGCAGTCAATTGGCGAGCCGGGAACTCAGATGACCTTGAGAACATTCCACTTTGCAGGAATCAGGGAAAGAAACGTGACATTAGGTCTACCAAGACTCATAGAACTTGTGGATGCAAGAAAGAAACCAGTCACACCCACCATGGACATTTACTTGGAAGAAAAATACAAAAAATCAAGAGAGAAGGCAATCGAAGTGGCAAGGAACACACTGCAGACAAAGGTGAGCGCCCTTGTTGCAAACGTGGAAACAGACTATGCGACACAGATAACACTTGAGCTCAGCTCGAGCGCACTGTCCCAGAGGGGATGCACGGTAGAAGAGGTGGAGGCTGCACTTGCATCAAACAAGAAATTCAAAATAGAGACAAGCGGCAACACACTCACGCTCAAGCTTGCAGAAGAGTCTGATGCGCCAACAGTCATTGCAATTAGAAACAAAGTTCTCAATTCTATAGTGAAGGGGGTGCCAGACATCACCAGAGTCACGGTAGCTCAAAAAGACGACGAGTGGGTCATCCAGACTACAGGTTCCAATTTGGCCAAAGTCTTGGAAATCGACGGAATCGACAAAAGAAACGTCAGGACAAACAACGTCTTTGAGATTGCGGCAACACTGGGGATCGAGGCCGCAAGAAACGCCCTGATCAACGAGCTGTCAACCACATTGGAAGACCAGGGACTCGAAGTGGATTCTAGATACATCATGCTTGTGGCAGACATGATGTGCTCAAGAGGATACCTGCAGCAGATAGGCAGGCACGGAATCGCCGGAACAAAGGACAGTGTCTTGGCAAGGGCTGCATTCGAAATCACGGTTCCGACAATTGCGCAGGCAGCACTGACTGGCGAAGTAGAAGAGCTCAAAGGCGTCACGGAAAACGTGATTGTTGGAAGCAACATCCCCGTTGGCTCTGGCACTGTGGACCTATACATGCAAGTCTCCAAAAACTAGATGCTTGATTATGTTCTAGACGTGTGTTTATCCATAATCATGGTACAAGCCAATGTTGCACTAGCCAAAAAGGTCGAAGAGATACTCCAAGACGAAGACACCAAACAATGGGTTCTAACACTTGGCTCTGAGAACACAAATCAACTATCCAAAACATGTAGCCGAATACCTACTTTATCGCAATATCGCAATCTCAGAGTTAATTGCAAGTTTCAAACAAGATGGACTCCAAGAAACCAAACATCTACAAGCATTCCTTAACCACATGATAGAGAAACTTGCCGCGAGTAGTGTAGCAAATTATCTGTCTGCTGTAAAAAGTAGATTGCAATATGATGGTCTGCGACTGGCTCGAGACATTAAAATCAAAAACAGACACCATCATACTGTTGAATCACAAACGGTACCAACAAAAGACCAAATCATCACATTTCTGCAAACAGCAAAACCAAGCACCCAAGTAATTATTGCCTTTGGCGCATTTCTGGGCTTTAGATTCAAGGTAATGTCAGATCTACGTATATCTGATTTTCCTGAAATGCGGATAACTGAGGATGGTAAAATATTATTTGAAAAATGCCAACCCGAATTAAAGTCAGATCAGAGCTAAGCAAAAATCACAAAGCATACCAAACATTTCTTATCGAATTTGGATGCAAACTTTTGCAAAACTATTTAGAAAAACAAAAGCAAAAGATTCCATATCAGACGCAATTCATAATTGATAGTGTGATTGCAAACATCAAGACATCAATAGACGAGAAAATCCGCGCGATCAAATTGGCATCAAGTTATGTTCGGTAATCGCTATTTTCCGGAAAATAATCAGTCATGACTCGGAGCATGAGATTACGTCATCTTTATCTACAAGATACTGGATTGTTATGATAGTGAATAAACAGATCATTTTGCTGTCTGGTTTAATTGTGGTACTGTTCTCATCTCCAATCATATCACTTGCAGAATTTTCAAGAGAGTCATGCCAGATTTGTATTAGCCAAAGTGGTGGGGAAGGATACGGTTATAATCAAGCCACTGGAATTTGTGAAAAAATTGATACGACTTATTGGGAAAGCAATTCTTCGCCGGCAACCCCGCACAACAAAATGCTAATCGTCATTCCTAACGAAAATAGGAAACAAGAGCTTGTAAAAATAAATAAACTCTTTACCGAATTTCCTAGCTGTGAAAAGCCGTCACAGATCACCGCAGATGATATGAGGGTTTATGAGATAGCCCAGCAGTGCTTTGCATGCGCAATAGATGTGAGCCGAGCATCTGGATGGAATCTAAAAACCGACAAGTGTGAAAGAGGTTCACCCACTGGCTCTTTTGAGAGTGATGCAAAAGGTTCAGATAAAAACTGGGTTTGGTTTTCGAGAGAGAGTATTCGGTTAGCCAATTTCAAGGCAGGGAATATTGTGTATGATAGCACCCTTGCATGCAATATGCTGACAAAAGAGATCATCGATTCAGCCAAGCCTAGCTTTAACCCAATTGAGACCGTGCAAGAAGTGACATCTGTTGGTAAAGAAGCTGGATGTCTTATCGCAACTGCAACATATGGAACGGAGCTAGCACCTCAAGTACAATCTCTGAGGGAATTACGAAATTCAGTCTTACTTAATACAAATTCCGGAATAACATTCATGTCTGGTTTTAATCAATTCTACTATTCCTTTAGTCCAGCAGTAGCTGATCTAGAAAGACAGAATCCGATATTCAAAGAAGTAGTAAAGACTGCAATCACTCCAATGCTCTCAACTCTTTCTATTTTGAATTACGTAGATATTGATTCAGAACAAGAGGTATTGGGGTATGGCATTGGCATTATTTTACTCAATATTTCCATATACTTTGTAATGCCAGCAATAATAATCCTAAAAATAAAATCTGCTTTGTCGCACAAATCTCAATAATTCCATACTGACCAGTAGTTACCATTAGTCCTACGCTGTCACAAACCAGTTATACAATGATATTTTCAGCATCAGTTCCTGTATCATGTTGTGCCTTTTTTTGGAGCGTACCTCCTCTCCGAACATTCTCTTGATACTAGAGAACACAGAATCTACGATCCAGCGCTTTCCATAGCTTACGCTGGCAGCCCATCTGGAATAATCTGCCTTTTGTGATATGACTGCCAGTTTTCTTGCATAGCATCCCCTGGCGTTTGGTATGGCATTCTTTCTGACTCGAATCGCAGGCACTGCGCCCATCCCCTCAACACATGAGAATATCTCCCGGGAGTCGTATGCACCGTCACCTAGATCAGCGTGTCAGGATTTTGTAGAATTGTGCGACAAACCATGTGTGAAAACAATCTTTTTATCGAGTGTGTGTTATTACATTTGTAGTCTGTGACTCAAAATGTCACATTTTGCCTTTCATGTCTTAAAATCGGGGAAGGTCTACGAAATTTGAAGAACTATATATGTTCTAGACGTGTGTTTATCCATAAATCATGGTACAAGCCATTTCACATACTGAGATGGTCTCATGAGAACAACTACAGGCGTTGTCAGCTAGATCTGGCGATATCATTTGATCTATAATTCGATCTACAGAATGGTCAAAAGTTAGTGCTTCGTATAAGGTTCAATTGTGACACAATTATATAAATACATCTTACATGTATACAAATACGTGCAAACACAGATTTTAGAATCGCCAATCAGTCCTAGGGACTGGGCATTCGTACAGGCATTGCCACAAAAGCTGGTGTATAGTGTCAGAGCTGATGCAGTGCCAATTGCAGGCTCTAAAAAAACTGCATACAGGAGATTGGCGGTTTTTAAAAACATGGGGATTGTCGATTTTAGAAATAAACATTTTAGTGTAAATCATAGTGTGACAAGACAGCCGTTCCACTTTGTTGAAAAGCTAATTCCGTCCTTGTTTGCATTAAAAAACGCAAGAAGATTTGGCAGGTCATACAACGATGCAGATATACGATTTGCAAAAAAACATCTGCCAGAAGGCTCGTTTGTAACTTTGGACTTTAGGGCATGGGAACTAACGAAATTCCAAGAACCGTTAGATCTGTTTGTATATACCAATGGCAATGATTTTGCCAATTACTTGAAAGAATCTGGTTTTAGTGAGGGAACTAGAGGGCATGTTGTGTTACTACCAATTTCTAAAAATATCAAAAACGAAATAGAACAAGTCTATTTTGATTCTATTGCAAAAGGGGGGAGATCAGTACTTGATGCAATAGCGCTAGAACTACTATATCCAGACAAGATAAGACACAAAGGCCAATTCCCAGTTGAGTATGTAGCCAAAGTACAAGAAGACATGGCAAGATTATCAATTGAAACCTCTAATTAGAGAAGCAATATGCATCAGCAAAGATCTGGATGGAATTGTTTTTGTTGGTGCGATCGCAGTGTATTTTCACACCAAAATAATGCGTGAATCTCAAGACATTGACTTTGCTGTGATAAAGCCGATCTCTAATGAAGAATTGGAAGAAAAAAACTACAAAACACGACAAGAAGGAAGAAAACAAGTAACACGAACACCAAGAGGTGTTAAAACCGACATTTTCAGCCATGATGTAAGTGGAATTCCAATAGATGTGATTAAAGACACATCCGTTGAAATCCAAGAGGACAAATCCAAGGTGCGAGTGATTGGTCTTGAGGCATTGCTGGTAGCAAAACATCGTGCACAAAGGGATCAAGATGTAGAAGACATCAAGGAACTAGTGCGTAGAAAACACAAATCCATTAATTTTGAGGTCTTGAAGCAAATCACACAAAGCAATGTTGAATATGAGCAAATAATAACATCAATTAACTTTTGGAAAAATAGCTAAGTTCTTTTTTGATAATGTGGAAGAACCTAAAACGTAATGATATTCCTGTTTTTGTGACAGACTTGATTGTGTTTACATTCAGGGTATGGCTAGCTAAACGAATCTAACACTCGATTGTCCTTTTGAACTATGATTTTATGTTTTTTCTTTTTGTGAGCGATTAGATCATCATTTGAGAAAAAGTCGAGTTTGCACGCATCACAATGAAAAGACATGATGTTGACATAGAACAATTTGATAAAATGGATTTGATTGAAAATTAGCTCATCTCAAACCAATGATACACTAATTGAGACAAATATAGAGAAATCAAACTTTTTATGGACTAAGTTGTATCATATAATGAAGAAAAAAGCGCCGCCATTTTTATCATCAAGTTTGCTTTAAAATCTAAAAATGAAGGTCTAGAAATTTGAAGACCTCTACATACAAGTCTCCAAAAACTAATTTTGATAAGACTCTAGCACTGTTTATCTATAAATCTTGTAAAAACTAGCCATTGAGAAAAATTCCACAAAATATTTTGATTCTCTGCGGCTGCGTTGTGGTGGTTATTGTTGTCTTTGCAACATTTATCGGATTTTCGTCACAAAAACAAGTGACACATAGACAGGCAATTCACATAGATGTCAATGCGAACCTTGAGCTGCCTGACATGCACGGTCCAATAAAAATCTCGGACATGAAACCAAACAACATGGCTTGGTTTTTCTATCCTGATCCAGGCAGGTACAAGGACAGAGATCCGTATGAGGTTTTTTTGCTCATTCGTCTGCCGGACTATCTTGGGGGCGCAAACAACGATGCATCCGCATTTAGAGCATATTCAGCACTTGATCCGTCGTCGCACTGCTTGGTAAAATATTGGAATCAAGAAAATAGAAGAAGAATCGAAGATTCGTGCAGTGGCAGCGTATACAACCCGGTTTCTGGGCACGTGATGATTCAAGGAGGAAATCCAGTATTGGTCTCACGGCAATACGCACTTGCTTACCTGAAACTATCCACAGATGAAAACGGTTACTTGTACGCCGAGCCTCCAAACTGGACTGAGGACAAAAATGGTGTTGTGGGAATTGGGCGAAAGATCACCGCTGAAGAGATCAAGACAGCCAACGAATTCGTGGCTCAGCGAGAAATGCTTGTAAAGCAAAAGCTTGCTAGCTTGAATATACCGGAACAATTTTCTTTAGGCTACAAGCTTGCGTTTGTCGACGATTACGGCCTTCTTACCAAAAAACATGCAGAGTATGAGATTTCGGACTCTTCCAGAATCATGCTTGATTATGAGTTTTGTAACTGCACCAAGACGGCGGAGCAATTGAGTCAGGAAAAGACCGTAAACCGAGGCTATTCAAAATTGATACAATCAGAAGAGATGATGGTCCTCGCATATCCAAACAAAATAGACCATGTGAGCGGTATCCACGACAAATACTCCTTTATACTATATTATGATGGGTACAAAATCACTTTTCACACAAATCAGCCACTCGAAACAGGCACAAGGCTAGTTGTAGAATTAATTCAGGCGATCAAAACCAGCTAACAGATTTTTGAGATAGGACGTGGTCGTTGAGGCACCGGTCAGGAAGCCCCAGTCCACTTCACTCCGAACTAAATTTTTATCATATAAAAGACACACGTAGAAATCATCAGTGATTTTTGAAGTTATGGTTTTGATGATCTTAAAGTAATTAATTTGACACGTCACTATACCAATGTGATGAAGAAAGTCATTTTCACAATCACTTCGCTTGTAATTTTGACAAACTTGGTGTACGCCGAGCAAATCCCAAATTACTACAAACCGTACGCACCGATCTATCTGGACAAAGATGTCTACAGCTGGACCGACAAAATCAGAATAACGATCATTGCGCCAAGCTGGGATGAAAACGAGCACGGCATAGATTCAATCGGCGATGATCCAAACCATGCAGTCAAGATCTCCACGCCATCGCACAGCCTTGGGCCATACGAGCTTAGAGAAACGGCTCCAAGCAGCGGCACATTTACTGGCGAAGTCACACTGACTGGCTTTTTGCACGACATCGACGGTGACGGCGAGTCTGACACTGTGCCACGAACTGGTGGAGGAGGTCCCACAAACGGGTTTTTGCAGGTAGACAGAGACGACGGGATCACCATATCTTTTGAGTTTGCAGACGGCGTGGTTCTCACAAAATCTGTCCAAGTGAGCTGGAATGTAGGAAATATAGAATTCTCAAAGCACAACTATGTTGAGAGCGAACAAATTCTAATCCAAGTGACCGATCCCGACATGAACATAAATCCGGAAGCTATTGACAACCTAAACATTGATGTCTCATCAGACTCTGACACTGCAGGAATCTCAGTCGTTGGATCGGAAACAGATGACGAGTCAGGAGTATTTGTAGCCACCATACTGTTAACACAAACAAGCGAGTCAAGTGGCAACAGACTGCGTGCAGTACCTGGAGACACGATTGTTGCAAGGTATCACGACAGAACGCTCCCGTCGCCATACAGCATCTCAGACGACCTTGAGATCACAAGTATGGCGACCATCGGATCTAACGTGCCAGGCAATAACAGGATGACTGTAAACGACCTTTACTTTGCAGACAGGAGCGGATCTGAAATCTCGACACTAACGTCAGACAACCAAATCCAAATAGTCACGCACGTACAAAACACGCAAGACTATGAGCAAGGGTTTACAAACATAATACAAATAACCGACAGCGGCGGCTCCGTAGTGTCGCTTTCGTGGATGACTGCCAGGTTAGGTGCGGGGGCAGTCATGGAGGTATCGCAATCTTGGCTGCCAAAACAAAAAGGAGAGTACACGGTAGAGTCATTTGTGTGGAGGTCGCTAACTGATGCAACTCCACTTTCACAAACTAGGACACAGTCCGTAATTGTCGAATGAGTGCATCAAGAGTAATATATTCATAAATTCTGTCTAAATCATGACAAAAACACTGTCCGTATTGTTTGCGGTCACAGTTTTGTTGTCTGCAGCCTTTGTAACTTCGTTTAGCAACCTAGAAAATGCCGATGCGGCAAAAGCACAGGGCACAGGACTCACAAAAAAAGCTAGATCTTACGGTGCAGGCACAGGGCTCCAAGTCTGCGGTGACAAACTGTGTTCCGAAGGACCAAAACCAGAGCTACCAAAGACAGAACCTAGAACCGGCAAGGTGATAGAAGAACCGGTCATGTGTACAATGGAGTACATGCCTGTCTGTGGCGTTGACGGCCAAACATATGGCAACAAATGCATGCTCAATGCAGCAGGTGTAAAGATGGCCCACAAAGGAGAATGTGGTGCACCAACAGAAAAACCACACAAACAACCTATGGCAAAAAAGCAGATGATGGAAAAGCCAATGATGGAAAAAAAACCGATGATGGAAAAAACAATGGAACACAAGTCAAAAATCAAATCAGGCACGATGACATCGGTTCAGGATCCAGGGCTGGGTCACGAATCGCACCAGCTTGCAGTGATTCTGCCTCCATCCGATATGATCTACAAAGGGTCGTTAACTTTTACAGCATCGGAACCAGTGCAACTTGTGGCCTTGACAGGCCCACTAGCTGAAGGCGAAGACAACGGCCAGCCAATTTGGACGCCAGACGGAGAAACCAAATTCGCGCTGACACTAGTAGATCCGCAAGCGTCGTCTGGAACATGGAGCTTTGCAGGCAATGCACTTGCAGTCCACACA
>DATLXX010000005.1:0-51065 GCA_035575435.1 Candidatus Nitrosotenuis sp. | reverse complement strand
TGGCGGAGGTGCAGTCGTTGTCAACGCAGTTCCTGTCTTGAGACCGTACCCTGCAAAGTATTTGTCCCTTGGATGGTACGCAAGCTTCTCTCTTGTTGCAAAGTACTTGTTTGATGGTTGTGTGTAGCCTGGCACTTTTGCCTTTTGCAAGTTCCAATCAGATGTTGGCACATCCACTTTGGCATGTCCCAATCGCTTTGAAGCGTAGTATCTGTTTGGTGCCGGCGAGTAACCTGTCACCATTGCCCTGTATGTGTGAAAATCAGACATCGGGGCATTTCTCCACAACTCCCAGACCACAAGCTGCTCTGCCTCTTGTGGCTTTGGTGCCGGTGGAGGCGGTGCCTGTGTTTGTGGCTTTGGTGCCGGTGGAGGCGGTGCCTGTGTTTGTGGCTTGAATCCTGCTGGCAGCGTGCCTCTTGTCGAACCGCTTGGCTGTGGTGGTGGAGGAGGTGCCTGTGTTTGTGGCTTTGGTGCCGGTGGAGGCGGTGCTGTAGTTTGAGGTCGTGATTCTAGTTGACTAGATAATTTTGCTAGTTTTTCCTCTAATTCAGCAATCTTTGCTTCCAAGTCTTTTTTTGTCATTTTAGGACTTGACATCTGGCTTTCTCAACTGACCGGGGTTTATTTACATTTGGGTAAATCTCTGGTTTGACTCTGGATCAAATTTAATAGAAGCAACGAACTATACCATACAATGGATGACTTTGAGCGAGAATACCCAGGTTTTGACTGGAGGAACACACCAGCTTACAAGCATCCAGGCGGAAAGGACTGCCCGTGTCCAAAACACGAGTACATCCGAGAGCAGATCAATTTTGCAAAGACTGTGAACCAGACAAGTAAGGAACCAACCAAGGTCACACTCAAATTTTGTCCAGAGCACTACCGTGTCTACATGGACGAAGTGATCCCTGCAATGCCACTCAAGTACAAAATTCTCACAAAGATTGCATTGAAGATCGGAGCAATTCAGCTTGAAAAGCTCACACACATGCAGTCGGATCTTTGCTTTTACTGCAAGTTCGGTTCAGGTGGGCACGGAAAGAAAAACGAGCTGCCACCAATCTAGATAGGTCCAATTAGGATCTTTGGTTTGTTTGGAGTGTCATGATGACATTTTTTACCACACAGCGGACACGTCTTTCTGTCCAAAAATATGCACTGACAGATATGTGATTTGAGGTAGCTTTCTCCGGTCTTGTTGTATTCACCGGTGCCGTTGCAAAAAGGGCACTGGGTGCCGAGAAGCTCGATTGTTCCCTTACCTTTGCACACAACGCATTTTTGATCACTCAAACAAGTTGAATACGGCTTTGCTGATTAAAATGCCTTTATTTTCGTGCGGTCTCAATTCAGTCAAGCTTTATACAATATCTGCCCAAAACTGCAGGTGTGCCAATCGAAGATACGGGCGAATTCATCAACGCGCTAGAGGGCGCAGGCCAGCTGAAGCGGGTCAAGACCCAAGTCGATGCTGACTTGGAAATAGCGGAGATACTGCGGAGAACAATGTATGCAAATGGACCTGC
Source organism: Candidatus Nitrosotenuis sp. (assembly GCA_035575435.1). Classification (GTDB taxonomy): domain Archaea; phylum Thermoproteota; class Nitrososphaeria; order Nitrososphaerales; family Nitrosopumilaceae; genus Nitrosotenuis. Next base: position 49,533 of record DATLXX010000005.1, on the reverse strand, counting down.
GATTCTTTTTGAAAACGTAAAAAATTTCGACATTCCAGTCTTGGGAAACGCATTCGGCTCAATGAAAAGACTGCAGATAGGCCTTGAGACGGACGACTTTACACAGATCGGCCAAAGGATTGTTGACATGACAAAGATGGAAATACCATCAGGTCTTCTAAACAAAATAAAAAAACTTCCAGAGCTCTCAAAGATGGGAGATGTGTTTCCCAAGCTCGAAAAAAGTGGCCCAGTCACCGAGGTCATTGAAGACTCACCATCATTTGACCAGCTCCCGATTCTCAAGACGTGGCACAAAGATGCAGGCCGATTCATCACGTTCGGCCTAGTTGCCACAAAGCATCCAGAGACAGGTGTGAGGAACTTGGGTGTATACAGGATGCAGGTGCTTGATGGAAAGCACGCGTTGATGCACTGGCAAAAACACAAGCGCGGCGCGCACCACCACGACCTCACAAAAGAAAAAGGAGAAAAAATTGAAGTGGCAATAATAATTGGTGGAGACCCCGCAACAGTGTTTTCAGCAGTAGCTCCTGTGCCAGAGGGCCTTGACAAGTATTTGTTTGCAGGAATCACAAGGCAAAAAGGAATCAAGACAGTAAAGTGCAAGACTGTTGATTTGGAAGTCCCTGCAAACGCAGAGATTGTTTTGGAAGGATATGTTGACCCATCAGACGTCAGAGATGAAGGGCCGTTTGGTGATCACACTGGCTACTACACACCAAAGGAGCCGTACCCAACATTTACGCTGACTGGAATGATGCGAAGACAAAAACCAGTCTACCTCACCACGATTGTGGGCAAGCCTATTCTCGAGGATGCTTACATCGGCAAAGTAATCGAAAGATCTTTTCTGCCGCTAATTAGGATGTTCCAGCCAGAGGTAGTTGATTTTGCAATGCCTCCATCTGGCTGGTTCCAAGGGATGGCAATCATCTCAATAAAGAAACGGTACCCAGGACAGGCAAAAAAAGTCATGATGGGGTTGTGGGGCCTCGGGCAACTGTCACTCACAAAGATCTTCGTCGTGGTGGACGACGACGTCAACGTGCATGACATCAATGATGTTATATGGGCTATTACTACACGGGCGGATCCTGCCAGGGACACCATGATAATCAACAACACGCCCACCGACACGCTGGATCCTGCGTCACCGCTAGTCAACCTGGGCTCCAAGCTTGGAATTGATGCAACACAAAAGACAAAAGAGGAAGGCTTTGAGCGTGAAATCCAAGAAAAAGTCGAAGTTGACGATGTTACAAAGAAGCTTGTGGACTCTCGGTGGACGAGCTACGGAATTTAGTGCATCCTGACTGGATTGTAAAAGTTATCGCGTTCTTCTACCTGATATCCTATCTGGTGAATCGCATCGATTATTTTTTGGCCTGTAAGCTCGGTGGAACGGGCACCAGTGCACGAAACCACTTCTTCGCCTATGAGCGTACCTCCAAAGTCGTCTGCGCCGTATTGCAACGCAATCTGGGCCATGCCGACGCCGTTTGTGAGCCACGATGACTGGATGTGATCAATTAGGCCGTCAAAGACGAGCCTGGATATGGCAATCATCTTGAGCAACTGCATGCCGCCAACTCCAAACATGGTGTGGTTTTGTCGTTGAAGTAAAGTGTTGTTTGGCTCAAAGCTCCATGGGATGAACGCCATAAAGCCACCGGTTTTTTCTTGCAATTTCACAATCTTCTCAAAGTGTTCAGCTATGTCGGCTGCGGTCTCTACGTGCCCATACATCATTGTGGCTGATGCGGGGAGTCCTATTTGGTGCGCCTCCTCCATGATTCTTAACCATTCTTCACTTGAGATCTTTTTTGGTGATATGATGTCCTTGACAGAGTCAACTAAGATCTCGGCACCAGCACCGGGAATTGATTGGAGGCCTGCATCTTTGAGCCGCATTAGGACTTCTTTGGTGGATGTTTTTTCCACTCGTGCAATCATGTCTATCTCTGATGCAGACAAACCGTGGACTCCCACCTGCGGATATTTTTTGCGAATCATTCTGAACGCGTCCTCGTAATACTCGATTCCAAGATTTGGATTGTGCCCTCCCTGGATGAGGGCCTGCCTTATCTGAAACATCTCCAGAGCTGTCTTGACCCTCGCCTCAATCTGTTCGAGTGTCAGCGTGTATGATTCGTTGTGCCCTGGAGAGCGGTAAAATGCGCAGAATTTACAGTCTGTTACGCAGACATTTGTGTAATTTAAGATGATGTTGTTGACAAAGGATGCCTTTTTGCCAAACCGTTTCTGCGTGATGTGGCCTGCAACGAGACCCATGAGGTGGATGTCGTCTGAGCTGAGCAGCCTGAGTATGTCGCTTTTTGACGGCCTCTTGCCGGAAAGGGAGTTTTCTAAAATATCGCCAATATCGCTGCGGTGAATCTGTTCAGTGATTTGGCTCAATTTGTGTTTGATGGTTTTTCCATAGTATTTATTCCTTGACTGCCAGTCTGTCACAAATTCAGAGCGGCTCACTTTAAATCACTTTGAATCTAATTACATTGAGTTGATAGAGACTCCCAAAAACCTAGTGCCAAAATTTTTTGGCAAGACTGCGGAAACATACGAGCAGGTTGCGTTATGGACTACTTTTGGAAAAGACAGATTCTGGAAAAACGAAATAATAAAACAAATCGCTGTTGGAGACTCGATTCTGGATCTTGGATGCGGCACAGGAATTTTGACAAGAATGATTGCAGACAAATTTCCACACTCGAGGATAATAGGAGTTGATGTCTCTGCCAGCTATCTTGAGGTGGCAAAAAGAAATTCGTCTCAATACAAAAACATCGAATACGTGCACCAAGACGCAGAACAGCTTAGCTTGGGTGAAAAATTTGACTGCATTGTGTCGTCTTACATCCCAAAATACTGTGATGCAAAGAGATTGGTCAATGTGTGCGTCAATCATCTAAATCGGCACGGCATGGTGATTCTCCACGACTTTACATTTCCAAAAAACAAAGCAGTGTCGAGTCTTTGGCAGTCTTACTTTATGCTGCTGCGGAGCGCCGGAGTCTTCATTCCAAGCTGGCATGACGCATTCGTAGGCTTGCCAAAACTGATCATCTCAAGCACGTGGCTGAGTGACTATGGCAAGGAATTGAAAGAAAACGGGTTTGATGTAACAGAACGGTCATTTACATGGAATACTGCAGCAATGCTGGTCGGCAGCACCAACTAATTCCACATCCTGACGACAAAAAAGATTACGGTGCCACAAATTACGCCTAGGCTGAGCAACTTGAGTATTGCCTCTTTTTTGCGTATGAGTTCCGGCTCCGCCCCTGCCTTTTTCATCTCCTTGTATTTTCTTGAGTTTGTTATCAGGATGTATGTGATGATGCAGGATGGCACAGAAAGCAGCATTGCCTCGTACGAGATCGTGTTGGTTTGAATCGCAGAGCCTGCAAAAATCGGCAGCACTGCCCATGAGACCAGAACGGACGCGTTGTTATGGAACCTGCCTCCAAACAGCTCAAGATTGTACGCAAATAGGAAAAATCCTTCTATGATTCCAATTGGGAACAAAAGAGGAGAATCCAAAAAAGCATAGTACAGGCCTATTGCAAAGGCAACAGACAAAGCTGAAAGCGAGACTGCAAGTACAGGCCTTCTGGGCAGTACTCCCCAGGGCCTGGTCTTGCCACCTATGGCATCAAGGCAATGCGCAGACACACCAAGTGCCAAAAAGTAAATGAGGCAAATGGAGCCTAGTCGCTCAAGCTGAAACGGCCCAGCAAGGGAGCCCCATGCAGCAAAAGACACGATGATTCCGGTGTATGGCAAAAACAACATCCCGACACAAACTCTGAACCATCTGGGGCCGAACTTTGGAACAAACCACTCAGACGTTCTGTCCACTTGCACAATATCTAATACGATGAATCGACTTATTTCCTTGATCTGTGCGCTAGTGCGACCTCGTGACATACCTTTTAAGGCAACAAATCGATCTTACGATGTGCAACAATACAAAAAATTCATCAAAAAAGGAGTCTCCGAACCTCTGAGGAAAGTTCCCTTTCACGGCAACGCGCCAATCAGGCGTCTATCTATGTTGAGTAAAAAACTTGTGCCAAAATCCAACACACATGTGGCCGTTCACTTTGTTGACTCGAAAAAAAAGATTCCACAGTACAGTTTCTTGCACAAGCATGATTGCGATGAAATCAATCTCATACTCTCGGAAACCGGCAAGCTTACCTACAAGATCCAGCTTGGTGATGAAACCTACCGTGTTTCCTCGCCGTCTACGGTTTTCATCCCAAAGGGCGTAAGACACAGCGCAAACGTAGAATCGGGAAAAGGAATTTTTGTATGCATAATTTTGTCGGATGACTACAAGACCAAATAGACTTACCATGAGCCTTAATTTTAATAGGGGCATCTAGAGCAGATCGCTTATGGTCACAGGCCTTCAAATCCGCATGGACCGAATACTCCGCAAGGGCAAGATGCTCTGCATACCTATGGATCACGGAATATCAAGCGGCCCAATCGAGGGACTTTCAAGTCCGGCAGCAATAATTCAGCAATGCGAAACACGGGGCCTCACAAGCGTCATAATTAACAAGGGGATTCTCAAATCATTACCAAAGCCCTCCAGGGTGGGCATATTGGTTCATTTTTCTGCAAGCACCTCACTTTCATTGTCTCCAAACAGAAAGATGTTGTGCGGCAGCGTCGAGGAAGCGTTGCGACTCGGAGCAGACGGCGTGTCACTCCACATCAATGTGGGAGGAAAAGAAGAACCGGAGATGCTTGAACAACTAGGCAAGATCTCTGAGGAGTGTCACAAATGGAACATGCCGTTGCTTGCAATGATGTATCCGCGCGGTGAGAATATCAAGAATCCACATGATCCTGAAATAGTGGGACATGTGGCAAGAATAGGCGCAGAGCTCGGCGCAGACATAGTAAAGACACTGTATACTGGCGACATTGACTCGTTTGCAAAAATTGTGAAAAGTACACCAGTTCCAGTAGTGATTGCAGGAGGTCCAAAGGCAAAAACCGATGCAGACGTCTTGCAGATGACAGAGGATGCCATGAAGGCGGGAGCAAAGGGCGTAACTTACGGTCGTAACATATTTGCACACAAACATCCAGACCAAATGGTCGAGGCACTGGCAGGAATAATATTCAGAAAGGAATCAGCTAAAGAAGCAGAGAAGAAAATTGGAAAAAAATAGAGATCTAATAATCCTGCCCAAGGTCCCAAAGTCACAGCTTGCAAAATTCCTTGCAGGACTGGAAAAAGAAGGGATCAAGATGGTCTATGCGGATCCAAAAGTGATTGGGACAAAATCAAAGCTTGCCACCATATACCCATCGCCCAGCGCCAAGTACGTCATACTAGAAAAGGAGGGGCCAAGACCAAAGGGCAAAAAGGTGGGCAAGAGGTTCAAGGTACTCTCAAACGCCGACATTGAGAAGATCTTCGTTGAGGCAAAAAAAGGGCTTGATTTTGTAATAATTGAGGTAAAGGACTGGAAGATAATCCCCCTTGAGAACATCATAGCCAAGCTACACAAAATGCACACCGAGATCTTTGCACTGGCTAGGACTCCAGAAGAAGTTCGCAAGATGTTCTCAATCTTGGAGATTGGGGTGGACGGTGTCATCTTTGAAGCAAACTCAATTTCCGAAGTAAGAGAGGCAATGGTGTACCTTGGAAGCAGCAAGTTTGAGCTGAGGGAAGCAAAGATAGTTGACATCAAGGAGGTAGGTGACGGCGAGCGAGTGTGTGTTGACACAGCATCCATGCTGCACAAAGGAGAAGGCATGCTCATTGGAAGCAGATCAAACTTTTTGTTCCTAGTTCACAACGAGTCTGTCGGCTCTTCATTTACCTCGCCAAGGCCGTTCAGGGTTAATGCCGGAGCGGTTCACTGCTACACTCTTTCGCCTGATGGAACAACAAAGTATCTTTCTGAGCTGGAGACTGGCGCAGAGGTTCTCGTGGTGGACTCTAAAGGAAAGGCGCGAAGGGCAACAGTTGGACGCTCAAAAATAGAGAGGAGGCCGATGCTGATGATAAAGGCCCAGGCAGGAGACGAAGTGGGAGGAATAATTGCCCAGGATGCAGAAACAATCCGATTTGTCAGGCCGGGAGGCCACCTTGTATCTGTCACACATCTCAAAAAAGGCGACACCGTTCTTGTGCATGCAAAAGCTGCAACTGGAAGACATTTCGGCATGGAAGTCTCAGACGAATACATTTTAGAAAAATAAATGGCATACAAGACATGCGTCAGCGTGGCAGAGTCAAGCCCATCCAAAATGGCTTCTACATTGCTCAAGGCGCTAAAGAAATCAGACTATGCTGAACTCAGGCTTGATTTTCTCAAGCCGGCCGATGTACCGATCGCGCTTGAAAAAACAAAAAGCCACCACAAAAGATGCGTGTGCACACTGCGCCCCAAGTCGGAGGGTGGCAGATTTTCTGGCACAGAAAAAGAGCGCATCTCAATTCTGAAGCTAATTGCAGAATACAATCCGTACCTAATCGACATTGAATTTTCCACTCTATCAAAAAACAAGCCGCTGCTCAAATACGTGAAAAAAACTGGCACAAAGATCCTTGTGTCGTGGCACGACTTTAAGAAGACACCCAACACGGCTGCCTTGCTGCAAAAGCTTTGCAAGATGCGTAGACTCTCGCGCCACGTGAAAATAGTTACTACCGCAAACTCGATCAGAGATGCTGCCTCGATCCTGTCTCTATACAGAAAGCATGACACAAATCTGATTGCGTTTGCGATGGGTGATCATGGTAGAGCCACGAGGCTGCTTTGCATGAGTCTTGGGAGTCCATACACATACGTCTCGCTTGGCAAGCCAGTAGCTCCAGGACAATTCAGTGTAGATGAAGTTAAATCGCTCCTTGCTTTGCAAAAATAAAGATGACCAAAACATACGCAGTGATTGGAGACCCAATAGATCACTCACTTTCTCCCAGCATCCACAATGCTGCCTTCAAGGCCACTGGGCTTGACTGCACCTACATAGCATACCGCGTTCCGAGGGGCGAGTTGGAGGCTGGAATCGAATCGCTAAAAAGGATAAGGATCTCGGGATTTAATGTAACTATACCGCACAAAATAGAGATGATGAAGTTTTTGGATGAATCTAGTCAGGAATGCAAAATAATCGGCGCAACAAACACGGTGACAAATGACGACGGCAAACTCATTGGATACAACACAGATATGGATGGTTTTTTGGAGCCAATAAAGAGGAGGAGGTTCCAAATTTCCGGACAAACCGTGTTGCTGCTTGGAGCAGGAGGGGCCGCAAGAGCAATCGTTGCAGGCTTTGCAAAGGAGAAGGCACAAAAAATCATCGTCGCCAACAAAACCTTGCAAAAGGCAGAGGAGCTTGCTAGGTTTGCCTCAGGACTTGGACTGGAGTCAGAAGCCGTGCCGCTCTCCAGCGCCGAAGAGGCGGTGCCACGATGCAAGTTCATAGTCAACGCAACGTCTGCAGGATTAAGGGGGGAGCCAAGCCCAATTCCAACTCGCATGATAAACTCAGAGCACATAGTGTACGATATAGTCTACATGCCAATGAACACGGATCTTATTACACAGAGCAAAAAAAATTTCGCTGCAGTGATATATGGTTACGAGATGCTTTTGGGTCAAGCCTGTCTTGCGTTTGAGATATGGCACAAGATAGCTGCACCGTATGATGTGATGAAAAAAGTTCTCCTTGGAGGGTTTTGATTGCAGCTAAAAGCAACTGTACACGGTGCCATCTCGATTGTGAACGCAATAGCCACGTGGAAGGGCGCAACGCTTGGCATCGACTCAAAAGTGGAAGCTGTGATGAGAATATCTGACGGCCGAGGAATATATGTAGAGTCGGACAACAAAAGCCTGAGCTCGCGGCTCATAAACAAAGTGATTGAACTCTCTGTACCAAAAAAGGATCTGGAAAAAAACAGAATCGAACTTAGTATTAATTCAGAAATACCAACTGGCTACGGACTCAAGAGCTCAAGCGCCATATCCACGGTGGTGTCACTTGCATGCCACAAGGCATTCAAGAAACATTATTCAGATACCGACGTTTTGAATGCGGGAATAGACGCCTCGCTTGCAACCAAAGTAAGTATGACTGGCGCATTCGATGATGCATGCGCGTGTTATTTCGGAGGAACAATAGTTACTGACAACAAACTGCGCAAGATAATTAGGATGCAAAGAACTCCGACCGACCTGGGGGTAGTGATATTTATCCCACAATCGAGGAAGCGCGGTAACGTCAAAAAACTAAGAAACCTACCCAGCGTCTTTGAGCGAGCGTGGATGTTTGCAAAAGATGGAGAATACTGGAGCGCAATGATACTAAACGGTCTTGCGACATCACACATACTGCGCTCTAACCCGCAAGTGATATTGCGGCTTGTCGAGAAGGGCGCACTTGGTGCGTCTATATCTGGAAACGGGCCAGCAGTAGCCGCGGTGGCAAAAAAGAACAACATCAATAACATAAAGCGGGTCTTTTCAGACTTGGAGGGCAAAGTGATCACTGCAGCGGTGAACAACAAGAAGGCGGACGTGAATGAGCTGTAGAGTGGGACAATCAAAGCTCAGCGGAACGATCAGCTGCCCACCGAACAAGAGTTACACACACAGAGCGATATTTTTGGCCTCCTTGGTCAACGGAAAGAGCCTAATCAAAAACGCTCTTCGCTCGCGTGACACGAACGCAACAATTGAGATCTGCAAAAGCTTTGGGGCAGAAATTCAAGAGGCGGCAAACACCCTCAAAGTGAGGGGAATTGACAAATTCGATGACGCGGACCTCATGCTAGACGCATCAAACTCTGGCACGACGATCCGAATCGCAGCTGCAATTTCATCTTTGAGGCAGGCAAAGACGGTTCTCACCGGTGACGAAAGCCTCAAAAAAAGACCGATGAAGCCGCTTTTGGATGCGCTGGAATCACTGGGCGCAAAATGTTCATCAAACGATGGCAAACCACCACTGACAATAGTTGGTCCGGCAAAGGGAGGAGAAATAACAATTCCAGGAAACGTCTCAAGCCAGTTTATCTCAGCTTTGCTCATCGCAGGACCACTGATGGAAAAGGGAATCACCATCAACATCAGCTCTGAACTTGTCTCAAAGCCGTACCTTGATGCTACGATCGCTGCGATGAAAAAGTTTGGCGTGGAAGTTCAAGAAGTGGTACCGTACAAAAAATACTCAATAGCGCCACAAGAATACAAACACACCACGATGACAATTCCCTCTGATTTTTCTAGCGTCGCACTGCTGCTATCGGCAGCCGTCTTGGTGGGCTCCGACCTGACTGTCAAGGTCTCAATTGGGGATCTTGCACAAGGAGATGAGGCAATAATTGACATCCTTGGCAAGCTCGGTGCAGATGTCTCGCTGAATAACAACGCAATAAAGGTGAAGACACCAGAAAAGCTTGCTGGAGGCAAATTCGACTTGGCAGACACACCTGATTTGCTACCACCACTTTCAATTCTGGCACTAAAGTGCGAATCGCCACTTGAGTTGTACAACGTAAAACACGCACGCTTCAAAGAAACCGACAGGATTGCAATACTTGCACGCGAGCTCAAAAAACTCGGATTGCAGATCCAAGAAAAAGAAGACGGAATGATTCTGAACCCGACAAAGGAATTGCGCAGCGCGTCGCTTGACCCAGAAGAAGACCATAGATTGTTCATGGCGTTCTGCATTGCCGCAATGTATGTGGGCAACTGCACCGTCTCGGATCCAGAATCGGTGGATGTCTCTTATCCCAGCTTTATTGAGGACATGAGAAGGGTCGGGGCAAAAATCTCAACGAAATAAGTTATAAGCGTCGCATGTTGGTTTTTACTTGATGCCTGGAAGCTCAATTGGACAAAGATTAGTTTTGACAAGCTTTGGTGAAAGCCACGGCAAGTGCGTCGGAGCAGTGCTGGATGGATGCCCAGCAGGCCTTGAACTGCAAGAAAAAGATATACAAAAAATGCTTGATCAAAGAAAGCCGGGTCAATCACTTGTCTCAACACAAAGAAAGGAAGGCGACCAAGTCGAGATCCTCTCGGGCGTCTTTAGGGGGTTCACCACTGGTGCACCAATCGCGATGATAATCTGGAACAAAGATCAGGACTCACGCGCATATAATGACCTAGTCACCAAGATGAGGCCTGGTCACTCAGATTTTCCGGCGCTTGTAAAATATCATATGTTCAACGACTACAGGGGCGGGGGAAGATTCTCTGGTAGGCTAACTGCAACCCACGTGATGGGTGGCGCGATAGCCAGGAAGCTCCTGCAGGTGACTCTTGGAGTGGAAACGCACTCGTACACAATCAAGATTGGCAAAATCGCAATGAAGGAAAAATTTGATCTAAAAATGAAGAACCATATCTACGAAAATGAGGTGAGGTGCCCAAACAAAAACACCGCAGAAAAGATGCGGTGCGCAATCTTGGCTGCAAGAAAAAGCGGGGACTCGCTTGGAGGCGTGATAGAATCAACCACTGTGAATCTTCCTGTGGGTTTGGGCGAACCGATATTTGGCTCCTTGGAATCGGACATAAGCAAGGCAATCTACTCGATTCCGTCTGTCAAGGGGGTGGAGTTCGGCTCGGGGTTTGCGGGTTCGGAATTGTTTGGTTCTCAGAATAACGATCCATACATAATCAAAAATGGCAAAGTAGTGACAAAGACTAACAATGCGGGAGGAATTCTCGGCGGACTCTCAAACGGCATGCCGATTGTCATGAGGGTGGCATTCAAGCCAGCGTCGTCAATTGCAAAAAAACAGAACACAGTGGACATCAAGACAAAAAAGGCAGTCACGTTGCAGGTGCAGGGAAGACATGATCCATGTGTGGTGCCTAGGGCTCCACCGGTGGTCGACTCGCTTGTCTCACTGGTGCTTGCAGATCACGCAATCATGAGCGGGTTCATCAAACCTGTACTGTGAAATGTCCAACATAGACCAACTGAGAAACAAAATAGATGAGATAACACTTCAGATGATCAAGCTGCTCAAGGAGCGAACAGAGATCTCAAGGCAGATAGGTGAGCTAAAGAAAAGCAGCGGCCTTGGGATCTTTGATGAAACAAGAGAGGAACAACTACGAAAAGAGGTAGGCGAGCTGTGCAGGCAGATAGGCCTTGACGAGTCTATTGGCAAAAAATTCCTCAACTTTCTTCTAAACGAATCAATCAAGGTTCAAGCAGATGGCAAGCCGACACACCTCACAGTGTTTCTGAAGGCAAAAAATCTGGAGCTGCAAGGAAAGAAGATCATACACATGGAAGTCGGCGAGCCTGACTTTATGCCGCCAAAGGTGCTCAAAAACGCACTGAGCGAGGCATACGAGAAAGGATTTGTAAGGTATGGACCTGCACACGGAATGCCGCAGCTGAGGGAGGATCTCGCAAGTTATGCATCAGAGAAATTCACATCCAAACTCAAACCGGAAAACATCCTTGTCTCGCCAGGCGCCAGATTCTCCGTGTATCTTGCAATATCCACTTTGCTCAATCCTGGCGACGAGATAATAATAATAGAGCCTGCGTGGCCTGCCTACAGGGACTGCGCAATCAATGCAGGTGCAAAGGTAAGGGCGATTCACACGACTCTTGAGGAAGGCTGGGAGCCGTCGCTCGCTAAAATTGAACAGACAATAAACTCCAACACAAAAATGATTGTTCTAAATTATCCCAACAATCCGACAGGAAAGGTGTTGGCACCACAGCTGCAAGAAAAAATAGTCGAGCTTGCGCAAAAGCACGACCTGTACATACTAAGCGACGAAATTTATTCAGAGTATGCGTTTGGGCCATGGAAGAGCGTTCTTGCCAGCAACTACCACAAAAGCATCATAACGCAATCATTTTCCAAATCACACGCCATGACGGGATTCAGAATAGGCTATGCAATTGCAGATCAAAAAATTATAGAAAAAATGGTCAAACTGCAGGCATTATGCCTCACAAATGTCGCCGAGCCCATCCAGTATGCCGCCTTAAAAGCTCTCAAAGCTGACACCAGCAGTAACACAAAAAGTGTGCGCTCAAAGCTTGAGGTGCTGGTGCGGGCTGCCCGTGAGGCCGGACTCGAGTTTGCCGCCCCCGACGGCGCGATGTACCTTTTTGCCAGAGTTAGCAAGCAGAACTTTGACGGTCTTGAATTTGCCAACAAGCTTCTCGACTACGGCGTGGCTGTTGCCCCAGGGGAGGGATTTGGCAACTACAAGGATTTTGTGAGGATCTCTGCCTGCCAAGACGAAAACAAACTAAAGGAAGGTATGAAAATACTTCATGAGGCACTCAAGGGGATCTAAATGAAGAAAAGCATCACAATAATTGGCGCGGGAGGCAAGATGGGGCAGTGGTTTGCCAAGTATTTCAACTCCATCGGCTACGAGGTAGTCGGATTTGATTCTGAGGCACCCATCACTGACAAGACCGTCAAGAAGGCAAACTCACTTGTGGGTGCGGTTCTTAATGCGGAAATTGTGCTTTTGTGCACTCCCACAAGGAGGACACCTGAGATAATCAGACTGATCGCAAAGGAGATGAAGCGAGGCTCCTACCTAATTGAGATTTCTTCGCAAAAATCCAAGACTGCCGCAGCATTGCAAAAAATTCCAGCAAAGATAAATCCGGTGTGCATACACCCCATGTTTGGCCCTGGCACAAAAAAGATCAAGGGCCAAAACATCATCTCAATTCCAATAAAGGACGCAAAAAAGGAACTGAATTTGGTCAAGTCGCTTTTTGAGGGCGCAAACTTTGTCACAATCGATGCAGCAGAGCACGACAAAAAGATCGCAATCATACTCGGATTGACTCATCTGGTGAATCTGGCATTTGCAAACATCCTCTCAAAGGACGACAAGATTTCGTTGACTGAGCGCATGTCAGGAACCACATTCAAGGTACAAAAAATCCTCGCAGAAAGCATCATGACGGAGTCAACCGAACTAATTGAGACCATAATATCTAATCCTGAAATAAGAAAAGCTGCCGAAGAATTCTGGAAAGACATTGGCAGGCTGCTGACGGATATACAGGAAGGAAAATCGGAAGACATCACAAACTACATACGCACAGTCCAGGAAGGCCTCGCAAAGAACTCCAACTTGGAAGAGTCGTACAAAAAACTAAACACGATGATCAGTGCAATCGAAAAATAACATGCGTTCGACAAAGATAGTGACCTGTTTTGTGACAAATAACAACAGAATTCTTCTACTGAAGCGAAGCGACAAAGTAAAGACGATGAAAGGATTGTGGGCTGGAATAAGCGGAATAATCGAAAAGGACGAAGAACCGCTGACACGCGCAAAAATAGAAATCTATGAGGAAATAGGAGCAAAAGGTGACGCAGTAAGCCTGCTCAAAGCAGGCAAGGAGATGACTATATCGTCGCAGCAGTACCCAGATCACCAATGGGTCGTCTTTCCATTTTTGTTCGCACTCAAAGAGCCGAAAATATCTCTGAACTGGGAAAATGTTTCATACAGATGGATCAAGGCAGACGAGATACACAATTACCAGACTGTGCCAAGCCTAGCTCAAGTGTTATTCAACTTGCTGTAAGTTTTCGCTCTCTTTTACGTATTTTCTTTGCTGTGGCAGCATCACGTAGACACAGGCGCCTCCACACATTGTGCACGGGACATTGTTTCCCTGGTGCTGTCCTGCTCTGTTGTGAATGCGGGCAGCTTCTTCTGGGTCGATGGAAAGTGAGATCTGTCTTTCCCAATCAAGTGTGCGCCTCGCTTCAGTCATCTTCATGTCCCAGATGATTGCCTTGTCCCTGAGCTTTACGAGGTCTCCTGCATGGGCAGCGATTCTGTATGCAATGAGGCCGGCTTTTACTTCCTGTACATTTGGAAGCGCCAGGTGTTCTGCCGGCGTGAGGTAGCACAGTAAATCCACGCCCTCGCTTGCTGCCACTGCAGCACCTATTGCGCTAGATATGTGATCGTATCCGGAAGCTATGTCTGTAACAAGTGGACCTAGCACATAGTATGGAACATCGCCGATGAGTGACTTGGCAAGTCTTACATTTGCGGCAACCTCGTTTAATGGTACGTGGCCTGGACCTTCCACCATCACCTGGATGTCGTGCTCGTGAGCTTCCTTGACCAGCCTGGCTATGTTTATCATCTCCTGCACCTGTAGCTCGTCATGTGAGTCGAGAATGGAGCCAGGCCTTAGCGCGTCACCTAAGCTGAACGTGACGTCGTACTTTTTTGCAATTTCCATGAGGTAATCATAATGAGTTATGTAGGGGTTTTCTTTGTCGTACTTGAGCATCCATGCCGCAGTAATCGTGCCGCCTTTACTCACAACGCCGCCGTACCTTTGGACCTTGAGGATGCGTTTTGCAATCTCTTTTGTGATGCCTGAGTGAATGGTAGTGTAGTCCACGCCATCTTTTGCATTGTTCTCAAAGGCGTTAAGAAAGTCGTCTTCGGTTAGGTCCATGGGGTTCTTGTGTTTCTCAACCCCGTGATTGTATGCCTCGTAAATCGGAACGGTGCCAAAAGTGATTGGTGCGGCCTCAAGAAGCGCGCGACGTATGGCACCAACATCACCGCCGTCGCTTAGGTCCATGATGGTGTCAGCATGGTGCTTTACTGCAATTTTGGCCTTTTCTATCTCCTCGTTGAGGTCTACTTTGAGGGTGGATGTGCCTATGTTGACGTTGACTTTGGTCTTTAGGCCTTTGCCGATTCCTACACGGTGAACTTTTTGAGGCCTTGCATTATTAGCTGGAATTATTATGGAGCCAGTAGCTATTCTTGCTCTGAGCCACTCTGGAGCCACTCCCTCGTCTCTTGCAACCTGCCTCATCTCTTCTGTGATGACTCCGCGCCGGGCGGCACCAAGCTGTGTTCCCATAGGCTTAGTACGGACTCTCTGAATTTAAACAATAGCAAAGATCACACACGTTTGCATAATCCTATTACATACGAATAACCACACAAATGATTGTGAACATACTTTGCATCGGCGGATCGGATCCGTCGTCTGGCGCAGGAATACAGTCTGGCATCAAGACGGCCCAGATACTTGGCGCTAATTGCTTTTCGGTCATCACTGCAATAACTGCACAGAACTCCAAGAGATTCGAACACGTCGAACCCGTCTCAAAAAATTCGATTGCGGCTCAGCTTGACGCAATCTTTGATGATTTTGATGTGGATGTAGTCACAATAGGTATGGTGTATGATGGTGACGTCATAAGGCAGCTTCATTCATCACTGAGGCTAAAAAAAATACCAATTGTCTTGGATCCTGTGATTAGGTCTACGACGGGTGGTGCACTGCTAAAAAAAGACGCACTCGGCTTGCTCAAAAAATTGCTTGTGCCGATGTCATACGTAGTTACTCCAAACCAAAGCGAGGCAGAAATCCTCTCGGGGGTGAAAATCCGCAGCTATGCTGACCTCCTAAGTGCCGCAAAGGCGATTGGCTCAAAGAACGTGGTGATCACCGGACACGGCTTTACAAAAAACAAAGCAAGCGACTTTGTGTATGAGGGGGGAAAGCACTACTCAGTATCTGGCAAGATGCTCGCAGGACAAAACCACGGGAGCGGATGTGTGTTCGCAGTGAGCTTGGCCTACGCCCTCGCACAAAAACGCAAAATGCGGGACTCTGTCGAGTTTGCAAAAAAGTTCACATACGAGGCGATCAAATCCGCACAAAAGCTCGGCGACGGCATAAAAATCACAAGGCCTGTCCAGGACAGGATCAAGTCTGAGCTGGGAGATGCAATCAAGGAACTAGTCAGTCTTGATGGCGTAGCCTCACTTATTCCGGAATGCCAGACAAATTTTGTCTTTGCAAAGTCTAGGGCAAAGTCGCTTGACGACATCGTCGGTGTCCGAGGAAGAATTGTCAAGGCCGGCGACGGCGTGGTGGTTGCAGGGGGTCTGGAGTATGGAGGCTCAAGACACGTCGCAACCGCAGTTCTCACCGTACAAAAAAAGTTCCCAGAGCTTCGCTCCGCACTCAATGTGAAATTTGACGAGGATCTTCTCAGCAGATTCGCAAAAACAAAAAACAAGATACTCAGCTACGATAGGACAAAAGAGCCCAACTCGCACAAACAAAAAGAAAACATGTCGATTTCTTGGGGCATCCATGACGCAATAAAGAGATCCAACTCTGCACCCGATGTCATATACCACAAAGGTGATTTCGGAAAGGAACCGATGATGATTGTCTTTGGCAAGAATCCACAAAACGTGGTGCAAAAGATTTCAAAAGTCCTTGGTGCGTGATTCAAAGATAATTGTGTGGCTGGACATAAATACTCTGTATTTTCACATACACCTGTGAAAGCAGTCATCCTGGCGGGAGGTCTGGGTACGAGGCTTCAACCGTATACCACATTTTTACCAAAACCGATGCTGCCGCTTGGCGAAAAGCCGCTACTTGAGCATCTGATAAGCTGGGTAAAGCGCAACAAAATTACCGACATCGTGCTGTGCGTGAGTTATCTGAGAAAGACAATCGAGGATTATTTTGAGGACGGCAGCAGATTTGGTGTCAAAATAGAGTACGCAGTGGCCGACAGGCCTCTCGCGACAGCAGGACAGCTGAAGACGGCGGAATCGTTCATTGATGACACTTTTGTGTGCATATACGGGGATTCGGTATACAGCTTTAATCTCAAAAAAATGATAAATCAACACAAGGCAACAAAATCCTTCATTACCATGAGTCTGAACGAGTACAAGACCACCATCAAGTATGGTGTCATAGAGACATCCAAGTCGGGCAGGGTCACGGCGTGGAACGAAAAGCCCCAAATTACTGCCAACATCAATATCGGCTGCTACGTCATGGAGCCTGGGGTCTTTGATCTCATTCCGTCTGACAAGCCGTTTGGCATGGACGACGTCATAAAGAAAGCCCTTGCAAAGAAAAAGGTTGTAAAAAGCTTCCTTGTCAAAAACGGCTTCATCGACATCGGAGACAAGGTCTCTTACAAAAAGGCATACGCTGAATTCAGAGAAAAGCTTGGCAAGATCTAATGTCTGATATCACAATTCGCAAGATAACCGAGTCTGATATAGACAAAGGCTTTTTGGAATCGCTTGATAGCCTTCGCAAGGCAAGCGACCTGGACAAGCAAAAAGCAAAATCAATTTTAAAAAAGCTGAGCCAAAACCCGGATCACGTCATCTTTGTTGCAGTAGAGGGAGACAGAGTCGTCGGCTCGACCACTTTGCTGGTGGAACAAAAGTTCATTCACGGCGGCGGAAAGGTTGGCCACATCGAGGACGTAGTAGTTGATGCGAGGCACCAAGGAAAGGGAATAGGCGAAATGCTGATCAAACACGTCTTAGATTATGCCAAAAGACAAGGCTGCTACAAGACCATACTTGACTGTGACGACAACGTAAAGCCGTTTTATGAAAAGCTCGGCTTTGAACATCACTCAAACGGGATGCGATACAACCACTAAAAGTATTCCTTGATTGGTCGCTTTTTTGTTCTGAACAACCACGCACCAATCCCGATGATTGGCACCGAGACTGCCATGAAGAGAGGCGGAATTATCTCTACAGCAAAGATGCGATAGTTTACATCTATTTTGGGAATCAACGTGTTTGCATAAAGCATGCTGGCAAAGAGGACGGCGCCTCCAGCAATAATTAAGGAGCCAACGTGCCTTGAGCCGTATCTTTTTGACATGAGAAACGCAGTTCCTGCAATACTCATTGCAGGTGCCGCGCCAATTGAGATGTACATGAGGATCTGCGGCTCTGGTTCGACTTCGATTCGCGGTGAGATCAAATAGTTATAGAAAACGTTGATCTCGCCGCCAAACATCGCGAACAGGCCTAGGGCCGCAACTGCAAGATACTTCTCCACTGCCATGTCTAGCAAAAATAAATTTCGATAAATAAATGGTGCTAGATTATGCCGACTAGTCCCGCAAGTTCTTTTCTGCAGGCTGCGCCAAGCTGCTCTGCAGCCTTTTCTGGCTGACTGGAATTCAAAAAGACGCCGTAGCCGCGCTCAAGTCCTGACCAAGACGTCGTCAGCGGGTAGACTTCTATGTGCCAGTGGATCTGCCTGCTGTTTTTCTTTTCAGGTGAGAGGTGGAATGCCAAGTTGTATGAAACATTCTTGAGTGAGTTTGCAAGGCCTCCAAGAGTCGCGCGCAAAATTAAAGAAAGGTCGTTGATCTCTTTTTGGGTTATTTTTGAAAAACTGGTCGTGTGTTTTTTTGGGCAGATCCAAAATTCGTACGGGTATGATGGAGCCCACGGGCAAAAAGCCAAAAACCCTTCCGTCTGGAGCACTTGGCGTGGGCCACCTGCCTCGGTGTTCACTGTCTGGCAGAGCGGGCATGCCCCCTTTTCGTTTAGGATACGGTGCGATGCTTCGGCTTCTTGCTCTATGACTGGTGGAATGGTTGAAAATGTGACCATATTGATATGTGGATGCGTAGTCGCGCCACCTGCCTCTTTTCCATGGTTTACGTAAATTGCTACATATGTGACACCGCGTTGCGTGTATAGCCACCTGAGTCTGTCTTGAATTACAACAAGTATGTTCGACCACTGCTCAACGGATATTGTAGACAACGAGTCCTTGTGTTTTTCAGAGGCAACTACGATGTAGTGGTAACCGTATGCAGGTTCACTGTAAAGCGGGCGATCACTGTACGAATTTTCCGCAGAAACTGATACAGCGGGAGTCTTACTCTCAAAGACACGGACGGTCCAATCCTCAACATAGTTGTCCTCGCTGTCTTGGAGCCTTTGGAGCATCCCGTCTTTTGCTACCAGAGAAAGCAACGAGGGGTTTGTCATGGATTCATTGCCGGGGCAAAAGGCGCATTTTTTTGTCTCGCCATTGTACACTTCATTTTGGGACACTATGACGAATCTCTCTGAAATGTAGTCTTTTCGCATGCTCCCCATATTCGATAGTATGAAAATGTGTGAGTTAAAACCTTTTCAAAGATCGCAATTTGAAAACCAAAAAACTGTGTAAAGTTTAAAGTGGACTTGGATCAGCCCTCAAACGAGGAGATTGTTATAACTTCCAGCAAGGATGTGAAATTGGTTTATGTTCTGCTTGACGGCGTAGGGGATTTACCACATCCTGATCTAAATGGCTTAACACCACTTGACTTTGCACAAACCCCAAACCTTGACCAACTCACAAAGAACGGGGCTATGGGCGAGGTGATCTCAGTGGGAAAGGGAATAGCACCAGAGTCAGACATTGCAGTCTTTAACATGCTTGGGTACAAGTTCCAGCACTCGGAGTATGCTGGAAGAGGTGTGATCGAGGCAATTGGTACTGGAATCGACTTTAAGGATGGCGACTTGGCACTGCGTGGAAATTTTGCGACCCTAGATGATGAGGGAATCATAGTGGATAGGAGGGCTGGCAGAAAAATAGAGCGCGAGGATGCAGTTGCTGTCTCAAAAGAAATAGAGAGCAACATCAAGTTCTCAGAACCGGGGGCGTCCGTTGTGGTTGCGCCCACCATCGGACACAGAGTCGTTGTGAGGATCAGATGCAACGGCAAGCCACTTTCGGCCGAAATTACGAATACCGACCCGGCATACTCGAGGGTGGACGGAATGGGGATAGCAAAGGCAGTAGGCGATTATTTAAAAATAGAAAGATGCCTACCACTAAAGGACATCTCGAATGCGACTCTGACTGCAAAACTAGTAAACGAATTCACAGAGCAGTCCCTGAAAATACTCAAACAAAGCAAGATAAACCAAAGGAGAAAGGAGCAAGGAAAGAAGCTTTTAAACAGCATCCTGCTGCGCGACGCTGGGAACCATTACCCTAAGGTCGTACCAATAAACGATCTTTATTCAATGAGGTTCTCGTGCATCGTGGACATGCCAGTGGAGATAGGCATTGCTGAGATCCTCAAGATGCGCACGTTCAGTGCAGGCGGCCTCACGGATTATGAAGAGAAGGCCAGGGTTGCAGCAAAGTCGATGGAGTCTGAAAATGCAATATATGTACACCTAAAGGGGCCAGACGAGTTCGGCCACGACGGCGACGCAATAGGAAAGATGAAGAACATAGAAGAAATCGACAGGCGATTCTTCGGTACATTGCTTAACAACATAGATACAAGCAAGGTGTCGGTAGTAGTTTCTGCTGACCACTCTACACCTTGCATAAATAAGGGTCACAGCGATGATCCGGTTCCGGTTCTAGTGTCTGGCGACTATGTGAAAAAAGACAATAGCACTCGGTTCACCGAAAAAAACGCAAAGATTGGCAGCATAGGACTTCTCGAAGGAGCACAGGTTCTCAAAACCGCACTTCAGCTAATCAGATAGTAAAAAGCGAGATCTGGCCGGAATTTCTTATCTGTTGGACTTTTTGTCTGAGTGTGTCTATGTTTATGTCGTGGTAGGTGCCAGTCGACTTGGCAAGCTTTTCTAGTGCCCTGCCAAGAACCGAGATGCAGATCGAGTTTTCCGCCTTTTGATAGTGGACTAGCGCGGCGGCAACCAAAATTATTCCCTGGACAAGCTCCTTTTCCCCTTCGTAGCATTTCTTCCAAACGCCTTCGAAGACCTCGTGGGATTCCCAGAATCTCTCTTCGTTGAAATAATTTACTCCCATCCTGATGGCGTCTTCTTTTTCAATGTGCTCTTCTACCACATGTCTTGCGTGGTCTAGTGGTGCAATCGGTCTCAGTTTCTCGACAAGCTCGTCAATTTTGGATTTGTCAATTGAGACATCAAACTCCACATATCTGGTGGAAACGCGGCAGTCTCGAATTATGGCGTCCAGTCCTAGCGCAAGCTGGCGTGCAGTGGCAAGCAGGCCGCCTGTATCTTGCGGAGCATAATCGGTGTTCTTCAAATGCAACATGAATCTGTCCATGCGTTGAGTCTGTTGGGATTTCTTAAAACTCTTATTGGAACTCTTCCGTTGCCTTTATTCATCATGTTGCCTGTCTGGACAGAGGCAAGCCCAATCAAGGTTTATATGAAATAAAAAAACGAGGCACAATACATGTCTATGGAAACAATAAGTGATGTGAACAATACATTCCTCTCAAGAAGAGAGATCATATGCAACTTTAAGGGCTTGGCAGGGAAGCTCAAAAAGTTAGAGGCAGTGGACATGCTCTCAAAACAATTCAAACTAGACGGCAAAGTCATAATTCCGATTTCCATGAAGGCCCACAGTGGCAAACCAGACGTGACTGGGATCTTTTACGTTTACGATAACGAGGAGTTGGCAAAAAAGCAAGTCAACCCGACGATCTTTAAGCGACTCGACAAGGCAAAAGCAAAAGTAGCACCGCCGGCCGAGGCAGCTGCTGAGGCTCCAGCGCAAGAGGCAAAAGCATAATGGCAGGCAAAAAGGAAGCGGCAAAGGCGACAGGTGTAGCATCATACTACAAAATAAGTGGAGACAAAGTCACTAGGACCCACAAGATCTGCTCGCGTTGTGGCAAAGGCGTCTACATGTCTGAGCACAAGAACAGACGCACCTGCGGTAAATGCGGGTTGACAGAATTCATTCAGTAGAGTCTCTTCTTTCTGAGTTTTGATTCTCTTTCTTCATATTCCTTTATTTTATTGAGAAGCGACTGGTCTATGCTTATCTTGGAAAGTGACTCTGCGGAAAGCTTTACGGTGTTTTCGTCCAGCGAGATCCTGGTGGCGGGCAGGTTTTTTGCAATCCAGAGCTTTTCCGTCTTGTCTTCAAGCTTGTAGTCTTTGAAGCCTGCAGGAAACTTTTTTGTGATGTGTGTGAGCAGGGCCTGGTCGGAGAACACTGCGCGAGGCTCAAAAAGGCGGGTGCTGTCTGCATACACATTTTCAAACAAGTTTGCAGATAGCTCGTCTGAGACCACCTCCATCTTGGAAATCCTGCTTACTAGCTCCAAGTAATGCAAAAACTCGTGAGCCAAAATAGCATGAATTGTGCCTTTGAGGCCAAAGGCCACCAGTGGCGATGAGATCTGGATCACAACTTGAAATTTGTCCTCAAAAAATACAGGAATCGTTCGCGCAAACAAAATTCCGTACTGAAATGAGACACTGTCCGTTCCAGTTA
This sequence comes from Candidatus Nitrosotenuis sp., assembly GCA_035575435.1. Lineage (GTDB taxonomy): Archaea > Thermoproteota > Nitrososphaeria > Nitrososphaerales > Nitrosopumilaceae > Nitrosotenuis. The sequence goes on along the minus strand of DATLXX010000005.1, from coordinate 27,426 downwards.
GAATCACTGACGGCTCTACATAGGAGATAGGATATGACGCACCAGATGCCTTTTCTATTCTTTGTATGCCTGAGGTCACAATCTCAAATCTTTGTGTAATTAAATCGAAGATCTTTTGCGGCAGCAGTCCTTTCTGGTATGCTTCCCGCACCTTTACTAACTGATCCAACGAAATTATCCAAATAGGTGCATGTAAAAATGTTAGTTTGTTAACTTGATGTCTTCAAAATCAAATATCTCGCATTTGCATCTATTTGAGAGTATGTCAGAAATGTTTGGGAAGACGTTTTCTCCTGACACGAGGCGCTTCAATGGGACGCCACCATCGACTCTTAAATACAGATGAAACGAGTTATCTGATTCTTTCTTGAAGGACACATTGTAAATTAGCTTCTCGGCCCTCTTTCCAGAGTTTTCATATATTGCAAGCGTGGTTTTTTTCAACTGATCAAGCCTCAGCAAATCACTTGAAGACACGGGGTTTTCGGTGCTTACCAAAATTTTCACACTTGATACAAACTGGACTGGGCTTGTAGGAATCTTGCTTATTGTTTTTAATGATTTTATGATTATCTTGTCGGATTTGATCTTTTTTGGTATTGACGGGGATCTCTTCTTTGGATTTATGATTTTGGCAAAAAATGGCCTACCATGGCCCAAAACAAGACTACTGGAGTCTTCCCCGCCTATCCACGTGAGCTTTGCCTGCTGTGCACCAAATCGCTCAAATAGATACTTGCAGATCATGCCCTCGACGCTGTCAAAGTCTGATATTCCGTGACGGTTGCAACTGAGGCATCCTTTTCCGGCGCAGTTCTCGCATGGCTTTTGTTTTTGCGGTATGCCGCGCGTCTGCTTGCTGTATCTGCCAAATACATAAAGTGGCTTTGACTGCACGCTGCACGATTCTGTCTTGAAATCAACTGTGAAAGTGAGGTCTGGTTCTACCGAGTCGTATTTTTTATGTCTTTTTTTGGCAAATCGTTTTGCAAGCTCGCGCGTGATGTTTGTTTTTATACTGTCGATTCCTTTCAGTTTGAATTGTGAGCGGATCTGGTCGTCTCTGTCAAGAACTGACGGTCTGAGTATTGCGCCAACGAGAAACGTCCTAAACTCATAACCGTCTGACGCTTCGAGCATTTTGGCAAGATACTGCGTGAGATCTTCAAAAATGTTTTTGCAAATGTAACACCTCGTGTTTCTTTTGCGTACCTTTTTTCGGATTTTTTGCCCAAGATGCTTATTTGACGTAAGGCCTAGTTTTTTTGTGTAGAGTCTACCAAGACAATAATCGCAGAGATCGTACTCTTTGAGTATTTTTTTTGATTGCAGGAGTACTTGTGCAAACTCTAACTTTGCCACGACAAAGCTTTGATGACCTGATTAATAGTGATTTGCTAACCCATGCCCATTTTGCGCAAAAACCCTTGCATCTGTCTGCCTTTTGCAGCCTTCATCATGCCTTTGGAGTTTTTGTAGTTCTTGAGTAGCTCCTTTACTTCATGTTCAGGCCACCCAGAGCCACGCGCGATTCTCTTGATTCTTGACGCATTAAGAAGATCGGGGTCTGCCTTTTCTTGCTTTGTCATGCTCTGGATTATGTATCTCCACCTCTGGATTCTCGTCTCCATTTGATCAAGCTGGTCCTCTTTGACCATCCCTGAGAGGCCTGGCATGTTGTCAAGAAATCCTCTCAGTGAGCCTACCTTTGATACCTCTTCCAGTTGATAGTAAAAGTCGTCCATGTTCATTTTTCCGCTAGAGATTCGCTTGAGGCGCACGTCGTCTGCTTCTGACTCGAGCCTCTTTGCAAGATCTAGGAGGGCCTGTATGTCGCCCATGCCAAGCAACCTTCCAACAAATCTTGTGGGCGAAAATAACTCCAAGTCATCTATGCGCTCGCCTGTTCCAACATACATTATCTTGGCGCCAGTTGCGGCAGAGGCAGCAAGAGCACCACCCCCCTTTGCGGAGCTGTCGAGTTTCGTAACTATGATTCCGCCCACCGGAACCGTCTTGTGGAACGATTCTGCTTGGCTGTAGCATTGCTGTCCTATGGTGCCATCTATTACCAGCAGTACCAAGTCGGGCTCGGCCACCTTTGAGATCTCTTTCATTTCATCAAGTAGTTCTTTTTCCTCTTTGTGACGTCCTGCGGTATCAATTAGTACTATGTCTAGATTGGAATTCTCAAAGTGCTTTAGGCCATTCCTGACTATGGATGGAGCGTCTTTGTTGCCTTCCTCGCCATATACCTCGACGTTTGCCTTTTCACAATTGGTCTTTAACTGAACCAGCGCACCAGGCCTGTACGTGTCTGCACCAATGACTCCCACCTTGTACCCTTGTTTTGTCAGAAACTTGGCAAGTTTGGCCGTGATGGTGGTTTTGCCACTGCCTTGAATTCCGAGCATGAGAACTTTGTTTAGCTTGCCTGGCTGAAATGCGAACTGGTTTTCTTTTCCAAGCAGGTTGGCAAGCTCGTCGTAGAGTATTTTCACAATGTGATCCTTTCTTGAAAGGCCCGGCGGCGGATTTTCATTCAGTGAGCGGTATTCCAGATTCTTTGTTATATCGAGCACTAGTTTTACATTGACGTCCGCTTGAAGCAACGCGCGTTGGACGTCTTTTGATAATTCCTTTATGAGTGCCTCGTCGACACCAGAAGAATTTACTATCTTTTTAATTGCTGCACGAAGACTTGTCTTTAGGTTGTCAAGCATTATTTTTTAAACCTGCCCGCATTATTTGAAACCTTCCTCGGTATCCATCCCACGCTGTCTCTGATTCCTCAATTTTTACTGGTGCAGAAAAAAGCGGGCAGTTGGTAACAAAGGTTTCTGCCTCTCCGCCCTCAAAACTCAGGTTGAAGCCATGCTTTTTTGAGAGTGCCTCAAGTGTGTCAAGATCTTCTTTAGTTATTTTTTTACCAAGCCACGACTGACCCAATCCGTCACATGAGACTGATGTGATAATGAATTCAAATCCAGAATCGATTAACTGCTCCATGTATTGTTTTTGGTTTTTCTGCCATAGTGGGGCAATGACGCTTAAGCCAAGAGATCTTGCAGCGCTTTCGAATTTTGTTTTTTGAAATTCACTTAGGATGCCACCGTGTACTATTCCGTCTATGCCGTACGTTGTCTGTGCTTGGCCCAGAGCTTTTCGGAGCGCTTCGATTTCTACATCCGTGTCTGCAGAGTCTGCTGTGATTGTGATCTGCGGTATTTTCATTGATTTTGCCTGCAGTGACGTGAGAGCAACGTTTGGATGGTGAAGTAGGTGGCTTTCAGCAGACGGGGTAACTATTGTGATGAGGCATCTTACATCGTGGCCAAGTCTTTTTGCTTCATAAATTGCAAAAGTGCTGTCCTTTCCTCCAGAAAATAGTGCCGCTATGTTCATCTGGTTGTATGCGTGCTTTGGCTAGGTATTAACGTTGGATCCTTCAACTCTCATAATCCTCATCAAAGCTCAGACGGCTTTTCCACACATCATCAGGATCCAGCATTTATGACTTTATTCTCATAATTTTAGTTCTTTCCATTACTTTCCAGTATTCGACCATTTGGCCTTGTTCCAGCTTGCCTTTGACCTCGTCGTCTATCATCTGGACATCTATGGTCTCAAAGGTCTCGCTGTCCATGACTTGAACCTGGTCACCCGTAATGGAGATTATCTGACCGCTTCTCTTGTCGATAAGTGGCACATGCACCTGCATACTGACTGGTCCGACATGAGGTCTTTTTTGGTTATCAAAGATGCCGACCCCGACAATTCTTGCCTTTGCTGCACCGTGTTTTCCAGGCTTGCTTGTGTCGTACTCGATTATTCTGCAGGGCTCACCAGTGGGCTGGTCAGCGACTGGAAGAAGAATATATGAGCCGATTTTTAGCGAACCAAGTTCTGCAGGCTTGCTCATATCCAGACCAATCTGGACTCGGTATTTAACATTTATGAAGACAAAACTTGATCAGCGGATCACTTGAGTTTTTCAAGTATCGAAAGACCGACAAGGTTGTTCATGGTGATCCCTTTTCTGCAAACGTTGCGGCGGGTCTGCTCGCAGTACTTGTTCACACTCTGGTGGCTTTTTTGGCCGGACACCTCAAGCACCACTATGTTGTTGCTGTATGGAAAAGTGAATTTGGGTTTCTCAGTGGAATACGCAAGCATGCTTCCCGTTGCTGCCTTTCGCACCAGATCGTTTTTCGACACGACCATGGCAAGATCGGAAATGTCTTCGTCTGATTTGGAATATTCTAGGTAGTATACGGAGACAAAGTTGACTACGCCGGCCACTTCGCGCTCAAAGAGATCCACATTGGTGTTGAACACAAAAGAGGTCTTGTCCTGTTGGTATCTCTCAACCTCTCTTACCACATTGGAACCATTTGCAAACTTGACTAGAAGATAGTGGTTCGCATGAGACGGAAAGTACGGCTTGCTATCTGGAGAAAAGGTGGCAGTCACAAAGTACATGTTTTCTATGTTTTTGGATTCCTGCCAGGCATCTTTGATCTCTATTGACTTGTGGTCGTGGGTGTACGGAACACATGCGTACCCATCAAAAGCAGTTTGTGACACCAAAATTTTGGTTCCAAAACCGTATTTAACATTTTTTGGATCGCTGCCAGATGTGGGAATTGGTCAAAAACCGTCAGTACCTATTTAATACAAATGCGCACCGAAAATTTTTGTCCCAAGCTAGCTCAGCCTGGTAGAGCTTCCGGCTGTAGTGGTTGGCTTTTGGCTAACACAAATCAGCCTACTAGGCACACAGAAACCGGAGTGTCGAAGGTTCAACTCCTTCGCTTGGGACTACAAATCTTTTTTTTCTTCAAATTCAGGTCGGGAATACTGTTACATTTCAATCTCTTCCATATGAGACTTGAATCCAACAATTCTGCATTGGAGTTATTATGGGATGAATATGTTTTGTTGTTATCTGAAACTATGACTTGTCTGCTTTTGCAGCTCTCTAATAAATTATAAAAACACGCGGTAGTTTCATTAAACAGTTATTGAAGAAAAAAACATTCTCCACATTTATCATTCCTGCTATTGTTGGTGTGCTGATATTGAGTGCAACTTTGGCTATATTCTTTCAATTCTCATATTTTCAAAATCAACTAAAAGAATCAAATAAAGAAAAATTTGTAACTGTAATTGAAAATACAATATCGCGTAGAGAAGGAAGAATAGAAACTATAGCTACCGGCATCATTGCGTTTTATGCAAACTCAGAAAAGGTGCAACCCTATGAATTCGACAACTTTGTTAAACTAATCCTTGGAGAAAATCCGGAGATCACAAACGTATTTACACTTGTTAACAATACCATAACACAATCCTTCCCAAACAAAGAATACATCGGAAAAGACTTTGACGAAACATTTTCTTCATATCCGACCGAAGTAAGTGGGAAAAAAGTGATGACTGTAGATTTTGCAATATCGGATGAACTCATATTGGTCATAGCCGTGCCGTTTGATTATTTTGTTCAAGAAGGTGTGATTCCAAGTAACAATTACAAGCTTGTACTCCAAAGTCCAATAGACAACAATGTGGAATTATACAAAATAGAAAATACAAATGGGAAAATTAACTACGATTTTACATTCACTCAAAATGAATTACTAGAAGCGGTGAGAATTGATCACCAAACCGAGTTATTTGGCCATAAGATCAAACAGAATTACAATCTGAAATATCTGATCTGGGACTCCTCATTCACTGGCCAGTTTTTTGAGATAAGTATATTCTTGGGAATTGGAATAATCCTATCTGTAGTTATTCCCGTCTTGCTGATAAGATCAAATTTACTAAAAAACCTACTGAGAGAAAAATCAGAAACCTTGGAAAGACTGAATCAAGAATTGATTAATGTTGAAAAATCTAAGGATGAGTTTGTAACCATGATTGTTCACGATCTAAAAAACCCTCTAGTGCCAATACAGGCATACGCAGAAATACTGCTGACGCAAACCTTTGGTAACCTAAACGAAAAACAGATTCAAAGATTACAATCAATAAAAGATAATGCGCTTGCACTACAAAAAATGATCCAAGATCTATTAGATGCGAATAAACTCGAGTTGGGCAAGCTCAAGCTAGATGTCAAGAGTCACAATCTGACCAAAATCATAAAAAGTGAACTGGACAGCCTTGACTCTGAATTTCAAAAAAAGGGAATAACTGTGTCTTTTGAACCTAGGGAGGATGTTTATTGTGAATGCGACGGATCGAGAATCCGTCAGGTTATCAATAACGTTCTTCTTAACGCAATAGATTTTGTAAGTGAAAAGACGGGTAAAATTGAGATTACACTGAAAGTTGAAAATAATATCGCAAAAATATTCATCAAAGACAATGGTATTGGCGTGCCAAAAGACAAAATCGATAGTCTCTTTGTAAAATTCTACCAAATAGGCCCAACTACACATCGTAAATACGGTGGAACCGGTCTTGGTCTCTCAATATGTAAAGGGATTATAGAAAATCATAAGGGACGAATTTGGGCAGAGTCTGAGGGCGAAGGAAAAGGGACTCAAATCTGTATAGAGATTCCTCTCAAATATACGTAAGCGAAACACTAATGAAATTATTTTTTCACGATTCGAGTTTTTGCTTTTTGTATTTATTTGCCGAATCAAACACAGATGTTATTTTACCTTCAAATAACAGTTCATCTTTAATCAGCGTCGCAGTTATCTGGTCGTCTATCTTCCTGTACCAGCTTACAATGTCTTCAAAATCAGCATCAAATTCAGATAGCCTTTCAAAGACGTCATCTGGAATTCTGATTGTCTGATTGGCATACTTTGTCACATAGTTTTTTCTTATCAGTGCACCGTGTACCCTATATGGGTGAGTCATGAGGTTCTTGATTTTTTCAAAAAAGAATCCAACTACGTAAAAATCGGCCCTATTGTCCATTTTCATACGTTTTTGAAAGACATACACGCTTGCCAACATGATTAATGAAAACAACGGAATCTCCAGCTTGGCAGCAATGACATACCATCTACCCCTTTTTGTGATGGAATAGTCAGCGCCCAAGTTTTTTTCTAGCAGACCTATTGATTGAAGATGCATCATGTATCTGCATGCATCCTTTCTTGGTTGCTTTGAGTGAATTATGTTTGAAAAATTTGCAATTATTTGTTTTGTCTCAAGGCCGTCAAAAAAAGAAGAAAGGATCTTAAACGATGTAGTAGACGGCCTAATTTTACGATTCAACAAAATGATTCTGCTCACATCAAGTCTGGTTTGTTTTGTGATCTGCATTATGCTCTGCACACCACCACGAACCTGTCTCTTTTATTGGATATGTTGGTCGCGAATCTTTTTAACTGCATTGCAGTTAAAGTCCTCACTGAAACTTTTGCCAAATCTAATTCGTCCGAGATTTCAAGAAACTCTACTGCATTTTTTGGTAACGCAAAGATCTTTTTACCTTCATCGCCTTCTATTATTGTAAACTCTTTTTCATCTCTAATCGGGGATATGATCTTCTTTATCATGTTGACACGGTAAAGTCCAGGCTTTTCGACTTTAAGTAGTGCCATGCCGGGAACTGTCACTATTCCATCTGCACATTCTTTTTCTTTCTCGGTAAGGGCAACACATCGAACAGTCTTCAATGCTGCTCTATCTTGAAATTCTTCTTTGAAGAAGACGGGCTCTCTTTCTTTATTTTTTAGGTACTGCTTAAAGTATATCTCAAGCGTCTCAGGCCCCGGGAATGCAAACTTTCGATCCGGAAGTGTGATGTCGATGATTGCGATGAATTGTTCTACCACCTCAAACTGGATCCTTTGGGGGAGTTTGCAGACAAGCTCGGCAAAATATGGTGGTATCACAGCATTACTGTATCGTGATGAGAGTCTGTCTATGAAATCCTCTAGTAGGTTTTTTGCTCGTTGGTCGATGATACGACATCCTACAAGCTTAGTCAGGTTGTCGCCAAGTTGAAGTTTTCGCACTATGTCGATTGGCGTTTCCCCATTTTCCAACATAAAGTTGATCACATCAATAATCTTGAAGGGGTTCAGTGCACTATGGTAATTTGATCTGAGGTGCAAAGCAAGCACCTCGTCAATCGATTTTACTTGATGGACAAGAGCATCTATGGTGTCAATACCTGCCGCCCTGAAACCTTCTACTATGGCGTGACCGTCTACTATGAACATGGAATCTTTTAGGGCTGCTACCTTGATTGGGCCAAGTAGCTTCCTCTCCGCAGGGTTACGAGCCGTGGCAGCAATCCGCTCAATCGTTTTTACAGAGTGGAGCGTCACTCGGATTGGCGACCCTTGCAACGATGATACTTTCAATTGGCAAAGAGGATGTGTCTCGACCAGCATTACAACCCTCCCCTGAGCATTCTTACTGCCATTCTTGCTCTATGCTCGTCATTGCCAGAAAACGTCTTTGCGAGCTGTCTGGCTTTGTCCTTGAGTGTTTCTCTGTCTACCGGCTTTTGGATGTAGTTAAGCTGGACATTAAGATAATATTCAAAAGAGTCTTGCCTTTGACTTGAGATTATCTTGCTTTTTTCACATTCTGTGATGGACACAAGTAATGAGTGAACAAAGGATAATGATTTTAGAACAGAGGGAGTTCTTTTTATCGAGAATGCAAACATGACTGCCTCTCTTATCTGACTTTCAGTTCTTGGTATCGCAAATCTCTTACAAGATGTAAATAACGAAAAAATTGCAATCGATGCGTTCGAGTTGGCATCGGAAATTCTTACCAATTTGGAAAACATCTTCCAAGCATCAAGTGCAGCATATGTTGGGAATCTAAGCTTCATACATGCATTTGAAAAAGCAGAAGAGCGAAACTTTTTTTCATGAACCCTTCTTGTGGCTTCTATTCTGGCGGTTTTGCCACCGGTTTCTATTTGATGGAACAAATTGAGCGTACTTTCTACACTGTGGTCTTGAGCATCATAGGAATCCAGTACCACGCCGCAGTTTCTACACAACACTTCATGCGAATCAACTATGGTGGAGTTTTTGTGTAGACAACAAATTCTTGGGATTTGTTTTTGGAGCGAAGGCATGTGGAATTAGTAAAAAGACTGACAAAACTATAAGGGGATTGTGACTGTAATGGCATACCAAACACACATGTGTTTTGTGGATGGTTTGATAATCTACCGATCATCTAAAGCGTGATGAGCTTCTTTGCAAGCGCACACAGTATGTGATATGGTTTTCTTGTGGATGAGTTGTATACGGTATCAAAAATTCTCAGCTCTAGGTTACATGATGCGCACTTGGTTTTTCCATGCCTCTGGTAAATCTTGAAGATTCTTGGTGTGAGCACGATAAAGTCAGATTCTCTTCGGATCTTCGCAATGTCCTGTTCTAGTATTTGAGGAGACAGTTTTTTGAGTTTTTTTGATTTGGCTTTCTGTAATTGTTGCTCTGTCATATCAGCAGATGCCTCCCTCCGAAGCCAATCCGAGTCTTTTGGCAACATTCACTCTTGTTTGTTTTATGTAGATGTTTCTTTTGATATGTGTGAGAATCGTGCTACATTGCGGATTTGTGCATACCTTGATGTCTTTGTTGTTCCATCTTCTCCTTTTGCCGTCGTTTACTCGCACAAAAGCAGAACCCATCTGCGCATTGCAGTCTGGACATCTTTCGTGTTTTTGCATGGGGTTCTTGGGTCGGCTCAACTTGGGCACCATTTTCCCCTAGCGATGCAATTGTGAGTCGAATGACTATCATCCCTCATAGCAATTATTCATACATATAAAAATATATAAAATTATTTATTTCTAAATATTTTTATATAATATTCCATCATCAAGTGTTGATGAAAACAAGACAACCTGCAAAAAAATCAATTACAAAAACGCTTGATGTTATTTACTTACACACAGAAAACAAACAACGCTTAGAACATCTTCACGAAGAAGCCAAGATTGTAAACCCGACCACAAAGTTTCACCCATTTGTAGAAAGCATAATCGTTGATTATCTTGACACAAAAGAGTCTCAAAAAAAATTCAGCTACCCTATAGAGTTCAAGGCAGTAGTGGATCAGCATGTTGTGTTGCTTGATAATACTACAGGCAAACCGGTACTTGTTGCGATGGATGATTCTAAAAAGTCTCTTCATTGTGATTCATGCGGCTTGGATGATTGTCGTCACGTGGGCTTTGTCTACGGGAATCCAATTACTTGCGGAGTCTTGGTGAAAAAGGGCTTTTTCCCTTCAAAGTCTTCTGCTGGTTGATTTGAACAAAGGCACTAAAAATTCCAGAAAATGAATCAAAATAATGTAAATTAATCAAATACAAATCTAAAAATTATATTTTATACAAAATTTTTTATATTTTAATAAAAAACATTAATGAGCTCACATAGTGATAAGCGTGGTCACAGTATCTCTCCTAGTGTATGCTGGGGTAAAATCTTACAGCCTCAAAGGTAAGCTCTTGACAAAAAAAGATCTAGAGACACTGGCAGAATCACGCGACCTCGATGAACTCATCATCAGAATCAAGAACACTGCTTATAACGACGCCATCTCCAAAGTTCAAAAACCATACACGGCACAAAAAATTGAGCTTGCATTGAGGGACAGGCAAGCAGATTTGCACCACATGATGATGCAAGCCGTGGGTGGCTCTAACCTACTCTTTGCGTACTATCTCAAGTTTGTCCTGCGAAATCTAAAGACCATTCTCAAGGGAAAAATTCTTGGGAGGACTCAAGAGGAGATCGAAGCAACGTTAAGTCTCCATGCCGAGGAACTCATAAAAGAGCGTGACGTGATCCTAAAAGCCCTGATCGCCAAAGACTTTGAGGAGGCAGTTGCCACATTAAAGGGAATAGGGATAGGAGAAGAGGTGGAAAAGGCATACTCTTTGTATAATGAAAAAAAGCAGATACAGTTCTTGGATTTGTATTTCGACAAATTCTTCTACGAAAACCTCAGTCACACCATCAGAAACTCGCCTGATTTCAGCTTGCACACTCTATGCGGGATGGAAGTGGATTATTACAACATCTTGTGCATTCTACGAGGTAAGTTTTGGGGCCTTGACGAAAACCAAATCCAGAACCTCATAGTACCACAAATTTCGACAGAATCAAAAGAACTGCTGACCAGAATGATATCTGCCGATTCAATAAAAAGCGCACTAAATGAGTTGGTGGGTACATCATACAAAGAGCTTGTCCCTCAAGTGGAAGACGAAATTGATGCAATAAGTCATTTTGAGAGGGCGTTTGATAAACTAATTTATAACTCGATGCGCAGCGAGTTCGTACGCATTTTCAGCTTTTCCACAGTGGTTGCCGTCACGAGGCTGATCGAGTATGAAGTGAGAAATCTGGCTTCAATTGCGTTTGCAGTAGAACAAAAAATCCCAGCCGAAACGACTCTGTCCAAACTGATTGTGAATGAAGCTGCTTGAAAAAATTATTTGGTGAGGTGGTAACGTAGCTTTTCTACGGTCTGCTTTATGTTGCTTGCAATCCTTTGATATGCTTCAAGCGTCTCCTTGTCGATGAAGAGATCCTTTTCGGACTTCCACTCTGAAGTTATGACTATTTTTGCGTGAGACTCTTTTTTTGGTTTGTACTTGAACCAGTAAGAGTCGTCCTTGGCTATCTGTGCCTTTTCATAGTCCACTTTTGCCTTTGGCGTGTACACAGAAACCGTGATGATCCGCTCTTTTAGTAACGCGTGCATCAAGAGTTCCCTTAACTGCTTGTCTGCGTCGAGGACGGCTATCACATCGTCTTGTATCATGCCTGGAGGGAGTGTGGTCAGCTTGCCGTACCCGCTCCAGATGTAATCCTCTACTTTGGAGTGAAATCTGCCCTTTAGTATCTTGGTGAGGGTTCCAAAGTTGAGTGGTCCAAGCTTGTACTCCGACGGAAATGAGAGAAAGAACCTCAACTTCCATGTAGTTCCTTCTGCCACGCCCATTCCGTAAAAACCACCTGGAGCAAACTCGCTTTTTGTGACCGTCTTTCGTTTCAGTATGTCGACATAGTCTATGCTGCCATTTGCCTTCATAACGCCTCTGCTTGCTGTGCCTGGGGTTGGGCCAACTAATGACGAACGGGGATAGTCGTATTCAAAGTCCATCGTGCCATCCGGAATCAGTTTACACTCCAATCCAAGCGAGCTTAGGTGTTTGTGGAGCTTCTTTGCCACCTTTTCTTCCACTGTTGTTGCGACAATTGTGTCAGGATAATGTAGCGTACATTAGCTACGTATTCAATATTTTTAAAACTATCTGTTAACAGAAAAAATAATTCTTGAATAATTCAATTTTTTTCTATATTTTTGATTAATTTGTGGAAAAACTGTATTTTTTATCTAATGACACGATCTCAACGCGACACATACTCGTTTAGCAGATCTAATTGTAGAATCAGCGTAAGCCCAAGTCAACTGCAAGCTAATCTCAGAAGTTATTTACCAGAAACAAGCAGCTTTGATGTAGTTTGTGCCGTGACGCGTGGGAGGTTGCAATGATACCATGTCAGAGAATCCTGTAAGAGAGTTAATCAGCGAGCTTGGAAGGCAGCTAACGCAAAAAGAACACCTCGATGTCATACTAAACAGCAAAGGCAAGCAGTATGTCATAGAACCAAAAGAATTTCGGGCAATAAATCCGGCTCCAAACCCCAAGAAAATCGCCTTCATCGATGGTGGGGATGGCCCGCTTGAGGAGGCACCAAACTTTCTAATCACAATAAACCGCGCCTATTTCTCATTATTCCGCGGCAGGACGAGGATAAAATCAAAAACAAAGCAACGCATCCAATTCTTTTCGTTTGTAGTCTCGACAGTCCACACCGACGAAGGCAAAAAGAAGGTAGTGTATGATACAAGGCTGTTCCCATACAGTCCAGAAGACAGGGCGTATCTTCCTTCAGAGTCGGATCTGGTCTCCAAGTCGGAGGGAACAAGCGTGCTTCAGGAACTAAGGCTCAACTCGCTTGCGAGGAAATTCACCGAATGGAATCTTGCAATCAAGGTGGTCGAAGACGAGCTGGAAAAAGGTGACATGATAGTGCTTGACGGATCTCTGCAGACGAGTTTTAGAAATGAAACCAAGTACGCAAACAGACTGTATGATGTCGCACTGCAAAAAGGCGTCATAGTGTGCGGTCTTGCAAAGACAAGCAGGCTTATCACTGAGGCAGGTGACCCACTGCTTGCAAGGATTTCAGAGATCTCTGAAGGTGTACCATTTGGCAGCTGGTATGTGAAGGTGGCAGAAGAGATAACATCAGATGACAGGGGTTTTATGTTGGTCGCCAAGTTTCACCCAAAATCAAAATTTGTATTTAGGTTTGAGATTCTACGAGAACAGTTCAACGATATGTCGGAAGACGAAATAAATTCGGTCCTCTCGAGTCTTGCGGCAAATGCAAATGACGTGTCTATGTTGGGGTACCCGTATGGTGCAATTGATGCAGACAGGTTCGCCCAAGTTAGACTGGATGAGCTCAACATGTATCGTGGAATCATCATGTCTGAGATGATGCGGCGTCCAGAATGGAAGAAGCTCAAAAAATATGGCGAGTTGCTGTCTGCACACGACTTTCTAAATGGGGTGAGCGGTTAGTGAACGATATTGAAGTGATAGGCCAAGTAGTGGGCGGAAAATTTGGCAACATTCTTGTTAGGCAAAAGGCAGGAACAAATCTGGAGATAGGCGACCTGCTGGTCTCAGAAGAAAACGGTTCGTATCTTGTCTTGCAGGTTTTTGCATTGGAATATGGCTCGCAAATTCAGGATCGAGTCCAACAAATGATGTCCGGTGTAAACCTGGAGCAAGGTGCAGTCGACGCCCAGTTCTATGAACCAGAGTTTGTAAACTATGTACTGGCCAGAATAAAACCGCTTGCCACAATATCTAGATCCACCAACAAGGTGACCTTGCCAAAAAACCTGCCCTCGTTTTTCAACAAGCTGCGCTTGATCAGCAAGGGCGACCTCAAGTTTTTGCAGAAAGGCCTGGACCACATCTTTGTAGGCTACATACGAAGCGGCACCAAGGTGATACCTGAAGCCGAAGTGTGGCTTCCTGCGGAGGATATTTTCTCGCACCACATCCTGATTCCTGCTACCACGGGAAGAGGCAAATCAAACCTGGTCAAGACCATTCTGTGGCACGTTCTTGACTCAAACAAAGTTGGGGCGTTGGTTCTTGATGCGCACGACGAGTATTATGGCCGCAAAGATATGGGACTAAAAGATCATCCGAGGGCAAAAGAAAATCTGGTCTACTATACACCAGCAAATCCGCCACCTGGGGCAAACAGGCTGACGATCAATTTGCAATCTATTAGGCCTGAACACTTTGAAGGAATTGTCGAGTTTTCTGATCCACAGTTTCAGGCATTGAGGAGGTATTTCCGAAGCGACGGGCCCATGTGGATATCTCAACTCATGCTTACGCCGCCAGATGCTGCTTCAGACGAAATAGCTGCAGTCACGATGAGTGTGATCCAAAGGAAGCTGCGCCTGATTCTGGGACTTGAGCGGGACGAAGAAGGTCACGTTATTTCAAAACACGAAGTATTTGACAGCACTACAAAGGGCCTCACCACAGTCGACGACATTGCAAAAGACATAGAGCACGGCAAGGTGGTCGTCCTCGACACCTCTAGACTGGGAAATGAAGCAGAACTCATAGTAGGCAACATAATCGCATCACGACTCTTTGAGCGCTACAAGGACTACAAGGCAAAAGGCGAACTTGCAAGAAAACCTGTTGCCACGGTCGTAATTGAGGAAGCACCACGTGTTATAGGCGAGGATGTTCTTGTATCAAAAAACGACAATATCTACAGCACGATAGCAAAAGAAGGCCGCAAATTCAAAGTCGGCCTCACCGCAATCACCCAGCTTTCCAGTGTGATTCCAAAGACAATCCTTGCAAACATGAATACAAAAATAATTCTTGGAAACGAAATGAAGCAAGAGCGCGAAGCCATAATTGCTAGTGCATCACAGGATCTCACAGAGGATGACAAAAACATTGCAAGCTTGGACAAGGGTGAGGCAATAATAACCAGCATCTTCGTGCCTTTTGCAATGCCAATCAAAATCCCACTGTTTGAGGATCTGGTAAAGTCAAAAACATCGGCTGCGCCATCCGGTAGAACAAAGGTGTTCTAGTTGCCAAAATTTGCGCACTTTTCTGACGTTCACCTTGGCTTTCAAAAAACACAAGCACTCAAGAAAATAGAAAAAAATGTCTTCCAGTCAGCAGTCTCGGAATGTGTTGCCCGCGAGGTGGACTTTGTGATAATTTCAGGCGACCTCTTTCATGTGAACATTCCAGAAATGGAGGTAAACGTGTTTGCGTTTGAGCAACTACGTAGCTTAAAGGAGGCAGGGATCCCTGTCTACGCCGTTTATGGCAGCCATGATTTTTCACCTGTCTCAAAATCAATAATCGACCTGCTTGAAGCAGCAGGTCTCGTCACCAAGGTCACACGACAGCTAGAAAGCCAAAACGGCTCGATCAGGCTCGGGTTCTTGTCGGATCCAAAAACTGGCGCAAAGATTGTGGGCCTTCCTGGCCTCAAGGCAGGAAAAGACATGGCATACTATGAACAACTGGATAGGGCATCACTGGAATCGGAGCCTGGCTTCAAGATATTTGTGTTTCATGGTGGGCTTGATGAGGCAAAGACGCGCACTACGCCGGAGACCGACTTTATGCCGCTTTCACTACTTCCGAAAAAATTCGACTATTATGCAGGAGGACACATGCACTCATTTGTACACCAAAAATACCAGGACTACCCGCATGTGGTATATCCGGGAACTCTGTTTGCTGGGTACCACAGTGATCTTGAGGAGAATGCCAAAGGCCAAAAGAGAGGATTTGTACTCGTAGACTTTTCTGAGAGTGTAAATAAAATCGAGTTCATTGAAGTAAAGAATGCGGAATATGAGATCCTTGAAATCAACGCGGAAAACAGGGATGCAAAATCAGTAAATTCTGAATTACTGCAGAAAGCGAAAAGTATGGAGCCGCAAGGAAAAATAATCATCATCAAGCTGGTGGGGCGACTATCCACCGGCAAGACCACAGACATTGACACATCATTGCTAAGAGAAATGCTTGTCAGTGGTGGAGCAATAGAAGTAAAAATAAGCAAAAACAATCTCTTTTCAAGAGAATACGACATCAGCGCAGCTAAAGGACAAAGCAGGGATGAGATTGAAACAAATATCTTCAAAGAAAATATAGGGCAGTTCAGACTGAAACAGGGGGAACTCAGCGGTGACAAGGGTGTGTTGCTTGCAAAAAAACTTCTCAAAGAATTAGAGCAACCAATACTCGCAAATGAAAAAAAAGCAGAATATTTGGCAAGAATTAAGAAAAACACAATGGAGATTCTGGGGTTACAGTTGGATGATTCTCAACTCAATTAAGCTGGAAAACATTCGCAGCTACCATCTTGAAGAGATTGAGTTTCCGCGAGGAATAACTCTCTTTGAGGGGGACATCGGATCAGGCAAATCTTCGGTTCTGATGGGAATTGAATTCGCGTTGTTTGGACTTGGGTCGCAAAAGCCTGAAGCACTACTCTCAAAGAAAGAAGAACAAGGCAGCGTGACTTTGAGGTTCTCTGTGGATGATGATTCGTACGAGATAAAGAGAGTGTTGAGGCGCAAGGGTGATTCTGTCTCACAAGATCCAAAAAACTGCTATCTGAAGGTGGGTGACGTCGTGGAGCCTCTCGCTCCATCTGAGCTAAAGCAGCGTGTATTGCAGATTCTCAAGTTCAACGAGCCAGCAGATCCGCGCTCAGAAAGCAGGATCTTCAGGTACGCATTCTTTACGCCGCAGGAGGAAATGAAACAGATTCTGCTTGACACCAGCAAGAGACTAGAGACAATTCGCAAGGCATTTGGGGTTGAGGATTACAAAATCGTAGCAGAGAACGCCAAGTTGGTAGCTACAGATTTGAAATTGCAGATGGCAAGATTTGAGGAGCGGTTCAGAGACGTAAAGCAGCTAGAAGACTCACTTGAGGCATCCAAGAAAAAAATGACTCAGCTTGACTTGCAACTAAAAGAGATGAGCTTGCAGCAACTCCACCATGAATCACAGAAACAGATCCATGAAAAAGAACTTGAGAAGCTCAGATCGCAGGAAAGAGAAAAGCTCCAACTGGAAACGCAAATAGAAATACTCAAAGAAAAAATCTCGGATGTCAATGCGGAAATCGTCGATCTACAAAAAAGCATCGCTAGCACATCCAATGATCTAAAGGAGATAAACGAGAAAATTCACAAGCTGAGCCAAATAACTAGGCCTACGACTAAGACAGTCTCGCAGCTAGAGTCAGAGCTCAGAAAGTTCCAAGAAATGAGAGTACAGATCACGCGCGCGTCATCGAAGATAGATTCTCTGCAAGAACGCAAAGAAGAATTAAAGAAAATGCTGGGAAGCAATGTAGGCTCTGAACCACAAAAACTACAGAAAAAGCTCGAGCAGTTGAATCTGGAAATCAATGAACTAAAGCCGGCCTTGGAGAAAGCAAAAGACGAAGTAGAATCTCTAAAAGAAAAGAAAATTGCCGCAGAAACACAAAAAAACAATCTTGAAGTTGATTTGGCAAAAATCTCAAAGCTCGGCTCAAAGTGCCCATACTGCGAGAACCAGATCACAAAAGATCATCTAGAAAAACTAGAGGGTGAACGAAAGGCAAAGCTTGCAGACATACAAAAAGAGATCACATCACTTGCATCCATGATGAGTGAGTCAAAGCAAAGAGTAGTAGATCTTCAGAGAAAAATAGACAAGGCCACGGCCGAGGCGTCAGAGGTTGAGAGAATAATGCCTAATTTAGAAGAGTGGGCCAAAAAGGGCCAAGAACTAGAACGTCTGAGGGAGGAATTAAACGCAATACGGACGCGTTACGTAGTTACACGGGAGGCTTCCTTCCAGCATGACACTGAAGACCCAGTGGACTATGTCGTCTCACTCAAAGACGCACTAATAGAATACCAGAACGCACAAACACAAATCAGAGAACTGGAATCAAGTCTCAAAAAAACAGAAAGACTCAAAGAAAAATATGAGTCAAATCTTGCTTCTGCAAACCAAAAGCTGCTTGAATTTGATGAAAAAACAAAGCAAACCCTGGAAAAACTCAAATCATTTTCAGAAATAGATGCAAAGTCGCACAAGCTGAAGTCGCAAATAACTGAAATTGATGAAAGAATAAGCCGCTGTAAGGCATCGCTGGCAGCAATAAATGAGAATCTGAAAAATGAAAAACTGAATGCGGCAAAACTGGAAAATGATGTCGCTAATGCAAAAAAATGGCAGGCAGAACATCAAAAATATGGTGATTATTATGAATGGCTGCAGGAGTTCTTCATTCCGGCTTTGGATCAAATAGAAAAACAAGTCCTGCTTTCAATCCAACAACAATTCAATGAGACATACAGGAGGTGGTACTCAATACTAATTGAAGATCCTACAAAAGAATCAAAAATAGACGAAAATTTTACCCCACTAATTGAGCAGGACGGATACGAACTGGATGTCGACTTTTTATCAGGCGGAGAAAAGACAAGCATCGCGCTGGCTTATCGCCTCACATTGAACTCGCTTATGAGAAAGGAGACACAAAGCATGAAATCCAATCTGCTTATTCTAGATGAACCAACAGACGGATTCTCAAAGACGCAGCTGTCCAAAGTCAAGGACGTGCTGCAGGAGCTCAATTCAGAGCAGATAATCTTGGTATCTCATGAAAAGGAGCTGGAAACCTATGTGGACAACATCTTTCAAATATCCAAAGAAGGCGGCGTCTCACGGATAACGAGGCTGAGTAACTAGCCGCCTGTAAGCTTGGCAAATTTCTCATTTCTGCTTAGCTTTTCCATGAACTTGAGGTTTGAGAGCGCCACAATGGCCGATTCTTTTACTGGGATGCTTGGGTCTTTGAGTGCCATTTCCAGAGTCTCACGCGCCTCTTTTGCGCCGACCACACCCAGTGCGATCGCTGCTTCGTGTCTTACAAACATGCTAGGATCGTTTCTTGTTGCCTCCTCAAGTGGCTTGATGGCACTTCTGTACCCCATCTGGCCAAGCGAAAAGGCGGCTTCATGTCTTACAAGCTCGTTTGGATCATTTTTGAGCACCTTTGCAATGTATGGCACCTTGTCTTCGCCACCAAAATCGACCAGTATGCACGTGGCCCTTGTGCGTACTACATAGTCGTCGTGGTCGAGCAGCTTGACAAAATAATCGACATCATGTTTTTCATACCTGCTTTCCATCTCAGCAAAAAGAGCAAGCCTTGTTTCTGGCACTACGTCCATTTGTTTTTTTGGCAAATCTTGTTCTATATTATCGTAATTCAGAAAATCAGTTAGGTTTTATAATGAAAGCAAAACGATCAGAGTAGTGTTAGCACAAATAGGCCAAAAGGCGCCGAATCTTTCTGTGTCAAAGTGGGTGCAAGGTATGCCTACGAACATAGACCAGGAAAAGGATCACATCGTTCTTGTCGAAGTGTTTCAGGTCAATTGCCCAGGCTGCTTCCTGTATGGGATTCCGGAGGCAATCAACATCTACAACAAGTACAAGCAAGAGGGCGTCAGGGTAATCGGATTAGCGACGGCGTTCGAGGATTTTGACAAAAACACACTAGAAAACTTGGAGCTTTTGGCGAAGACTGGCGAAGTCATCGGTGAGACAAAAAAGGCACTCGCCCAATATGGGAGGCTAGTGGACGGCAACAAGCTTCCATACAAGATACCGTTCCCTCTTGGGATGGATGTTTTGGTCAAAGAGACGGGGCAGCCAAGCAAGCAAAAGATGCTTGACTTCATAAAAAGCCAGATCCCAAACTTTGATGAGCAGCCAGAGGACTATAGAAAAGAGATACTTGCCAGAGTCGAGTTCTACTTTAAATCCAAAGAATATTCGGCAGAGACTTTTGAAAAGTATGCGTTGCGTGGTACTCCCTCGTCAATACTGGTTGACAGAAAAGGTGTGTTGCGTGATGTTTCGTTTGGACAGATGGGTCATCTGGAGCCAATGATTCAAGAGTTGCTAAACGAATAGTCAGTGTTTCTTCTTCTTGAAGTAAAACGCAAGGGTGCTTGCCGCACCAGCCAGTATCACCACTGCCGCGACAGCAATTATCGTCATGACCTGGTTTGTGTCTTCATGGCCTTTGGGGTATCTGAATACTTCTTCTACTTGCTGGTTTACTGGGATGTCGTCACCGACCACCTCCAGTGTGTGGGGGCCAGTTCCGTTAAAAGACAGCGTGATAAACGAGATTCTCTCATTTTGCAGTATTTTTGCATTAATTTGATTACCATCAAGATAAACGCGAAGCTGGCCGCTCGTCACATTTTTTGGAATCTGCAGCTCGCCAAAGTTATTCTCAATGCTGCTCTGCAGAGGAAGGACAATCTTGCCGTTTTCAAGTCTTGCATCCCTGATGTCAAAATTTGCGACTGTATCTATTACGAATATCTTGCCATCTACTTCTAGATCAAAAGTGGTGCGGAGACCTGTCCTGTCTGACAATTGAGCAAAAGCCGGAGTTACCATCACCAATACGGCTAGTGCAAATATGGCCTTCAATTTATGCTGGGATTACTCTTTTTCTGAGCTCTTTGTCTTTTGAGATTCTTGGGTGAGCGGGATCGGCCAATATCACTTCAAACCAGTAATGGAATCCGTCTTTATACAAAAAGTAGGAGCCAAGCAATTTCAAATTCTTGTATTTTTCCTGAGTTCTTTTCTCAGCCACCTGTTGCATGTTGATTTCAGCCTTCATTCTTGTTACGCCCAAGTGTTTTTGTCTTCGTCCTGCGACAGGCCTCTGTCTTCTCATGCCACCAGTGCCGACTCGTGCGCGAATCACGACCATTCCTTGTTTTGCTTTGTAGCCAAGCCTTCTTGCCTTTTGGATTCTGCTTGGCTTTTGTATTCTTGTAAAGGCGGCCTCTTTTCTCCACTGAATGGCCCTCCTTCTTATCTCCGGCGAGTTCTGCTGCCACAGCTTAAGCCAGGCAGCGTCTTGATGACTGAGCATTACGGGCACTATCTTTATCCCCTTAATATCCGATACGCCTGCCGGAAAAAATCTGGCCTCCTTCAATCTTTTATACAATGTCCGCGAGTGTCAGAATTCTCCTAGGTTTTTTCACTCGCGGGAATCTCCTTTGAGACTCGATCTGTTTTTGGATTTGGGGTATGATAATCATATCGATTGCCATGGTGTTCGTCTGTTTCAAACGACAACCAAATCATATGTAAAAAAAGCAACGGTATGTATGGTCGAAAAGCACATCAACAGAAAAGAATCGGCAGAGGACGAGTGGTCACACATCACGGAAATAGGTCCTAAAATCGACGCAGCGGATCCAATGGCAGTGGTGGCAAGAACGATCGTATTTGGCAAGGAGATTAGCAACGCACCAAAGGAAACTGTCATCAAAGAAAAAGCAGAGCAGTTCAAAGATCAAATAAACAATACAAATCAATATCTCAAATTCATCAACGCCCATTTGGCAGCAAAAAAATCCAAGATAGCGCAACTCAGAGAAAATGAGCGCAGATTCACAGAAGAGATAGAATCATTACAAAATAATTCCATAAAGCCAAGAGCCGAGCTCGACAAAATTCATTATAAGCACATAAAAGAAAATGACGCAAAATCATTGCTTGCACATCTTGAGACTGAAAGACAAGCTTTGAAAGAAAAGCTCCAATACCAGCAACAACAAATAGAAAGAACAAAACAAGAATTAAACCAAAAAGATGAGCAAATCAAAACAATTCAAAGCGAATTGGAAGTAGTTGTGAGCAAAAAAGCGGTTTCAACTGACGATCCAATACTGGTGCTAAAAGAAGAGCTCGCAAAACTTGGAATCAAAGACGAGTCTGCAAGAATTCTGAATGCAGTGAACTCGCTTGCAGAATTACTTAATTCAAAAAACTCGCATCGCTAGTTCTGCAGACTTTAGGAACATTTTTTTGTAGTTGTATTTTGGCATAAGGCGTGAAAAAACGGATCTGTATTGTTACAGTGCTTGTGTTGCTGGCAGGACTGCAATTGGCAGAAGCCCAAGAAATGCAAGTGAGCACAAGCAAAAACATATACCATTACGGGGATTATCTTCAAATCACAATCTCTGTTGCAGCTGTGACGGAAGACAACGCCATAATGCACATCATTGATTCTGCTGGAATGAAGAGCAGCTCCATACCTATCAAGATCCAAGACACCACAACGACAATCACCTCCCCAAATCCATTTGATGCGCTCATCTTCAAAGAAGGAAAATACAAAATAGAGGTACAGTATGGTGGCTCAAGCGCGTCAACAGAGTTTGAGCTTGTGGATGCGGGCAATATTGTAATGCCGTTTGGCAGCAACATAATTGTGCCACAATGGGCGGGCGGAACGATCTCCGACTATGGATTCCTCAAGTTCCTTGCCGACAAAGGAGTCATAAATCTGCCTCAGGGTAAATTCCTGACGCAACAGGCCATGATTCCCTCGTGGTTCAAGTCCAGTGCCAAGTGGTGGTCAGAGCATAAGATAACCGACGAGGAACTGCTAAATGGAATAAACTATCTTCTTGGTAGAAATGTAATTATTTTGTAGTGCCGTTCTTTTTTCTGCTAGCTCTGCCTATTGCCCACAAAATTATCATGATGATAAACGCAATGATGAATGCGGCTACTGTCGGCATGACAAGATCAAACGCAATTCCACGGGATGTCGAAGATTGTTGTTGTTCTTCGAGCACACACACGCCATCTTTGAAGACAGTTCCTGGGCCACATCGCTCGTCAAGAACACACACGCCATCCTTCAGAATGGTTCCAGGACCACATTGGGTCTCAGGTTCTGCTACCTCCGGCTCCACTACAGGCTCTTCTGGTGTTGGTTGCTGTTCCTCAAGAACACACACGCCATCCTTCAGAATGGTTCCAGGACCACATTGGGTCTCAGGTTCTGCTACCTCCGGCTCCACTACCGGCTCTTCGATGGGGGTCTCTTCTTGAGGTGTCTCTTGTGGGGCCTCTTCCGGAATTTCTTGCGGTTCTTGTGACGCAGGCCCGGTTCCAAAGCCAGTCTCGCCCATTGCTATGATGTCGATAGAATCTGCACCTGGCGGAACCGAGATGGTCAGGACGCGGGCAGTCTCGCTGCGCTCTTCTTCAAATTCTGCTTCTTCGATGCCAGCCACAACAAAAAAGTCGTCGTCGGCACCGTCTGTCTTTGAATCAAAAAAACTTCGTTCAAGTGTTATCTGCAAGACGGGTGATACATCGGTGGTGGTGATCAAAACAGTTAGGGTTGATGTTGAGGTATCTGCCTCTATTCCGTCCACTGTGAGGCCTGTCGCGTCATAGCTTACTTCAAAAGTTGAGCCGTTTAGTTGAACCGGCACCGATCCTGCCGTAGCCAAGGCAATGTTTGGAAATACCAGGCCGCATGCCAGCAGTACGAAAATCAGACCGAACTTCAATCTAATTGCGCCTCGCCAAATCTGTATTGTCCCTGTTATTTATCATATTAGTTGCTTGCACCCTCTAGTTATGCTCACTTCATTGTGGAATCTTTGGAATTTTTGATAAATCTAGAGATAATTTAATTGTGATCTGTTTGTCAAAAGGGACTGCCACCATTATCCTTAAAAATAGACAACACTGCTCAAGAAGAGTTCAGCGAGATCATGGATTTTTCATTTAGTTTTGTTGGCGCATTGATCATTTTCATCATAGTGTATGGTCTGATCGTTTTTAGAAACATCAGGGGCGTAAACATTCCGATCTGGGCGAGCATGTGTGCTGGCGCAATCTCGGTTCTAGCTTTAAGTATTGTCAAAATAAGTGATGCATTCTCAGCAATTAACTTTGATGTTATGTTTTTCCTCTTTGGCATGTTTGTTTTGGTTTCTGGCTTGGAATCGTCTGGAACGCTGCATCGTGTGACCAATAGAATTCTGTCTTATGCAAAGACACCAAAACAAATAGTGTTCCTAATTCTTGTCGTGATGGGACTGCTGTCTGCCTTTCTAATAAATGACACCGTGGCGCTAGTTGCGACACCTATTGTGCTCGGTCTGGCAAAAACAATGAACATGCGTCCTGCTCCATTGTTGATTTCGCTTGCATTCGGCATAACGATAGGCAGCATGATGACGCC
Source organism: Candidatus Nitrosotenuis sp. (assembly GCA_035575435.1). GTDB lineage: Archaea > Thermoproteota > Nitrososphaeria > Nitrososphaerales > Nitrosopumilaceae > Nitrosotenuis. The sequence goes on along the minus strand of DATLXX010000005.1, from coordinate 3,211 downwards.
AATGGGCAATCCACAAAATTTGCTCATTGCGTTACACAGTGACATGAGATTCCCGCTACTTAGTTTTCTTGGATATCTATTCTTGCCCACCATTGTGTGCTTGATTGCCACATATTGCATCGTGACACAGTACTACAAAAAAGAGATTTGCGGAGTCATCATGCCAAACTCGATTTCTGATCAGCGAGTCACAATTGATGATGACCTTGCAAAAAAATCCTCGGTTCTTTTAATCTGCACCGTGGTGGGGTTTTTTGCTATAGGAATTGTGAAGCTATTTGGTGTTTCCACGGAGATAAATTTCAGCCACATTGCATTATTTGGCGGAATTGCACTGCTCGCAATAAGCAAAAAGAAAAAGGAAGTCATTCGTGGAGTAAATTGGCAAATTCTGGCGTTCTTCGCTGCCATGTTTGTATTTGTTCAGGGTTTGCTAGATGGTGGAGTGATTGCCTTGTTTGAAACACTACTGCCACTCAATGCGTCTCCTGACTCTCCTACATCAACAATAAGCATAATCGGAGTGAGCGTAATAATGAGCCAAGCTGTGAGCAATGTTCCTTTTGTAGCAATTTATCTGCCGATTCTCCAAAACTACGGCTTCACAAGCGCCGACGTGATTGTGTGGATTGCCTTTGCTGCTGGAAGCACGCTTGCAGGCAATCTCACCATTCTTGGGGCCGCAAGCAATGTGATAATATTGGAGGCAGCTGAGAGGCGAAAAGAGCCAAGCTTCACGTTTAAAGAATTCTTTAGAATCGGCAGCGTCGTGACTGCAGCAAACGTTCTGATTCTGATCGTCTTCATCCTGATTTACTCAATTATTTGGTAATGTGTGGCAGATTTGAAAATCTGCTGGTGCCTAATTAGATGACGCCACGAAGAATCTGGATTATCTTCTCAGCTATGACGTTTGCAGCAAGAGATTGGGCCTCTTTTGTCTGGGCTCCGATGTGCGGCGTGCAAATGAAGTTTGGCAGCGTCACAAGCTTGTTCCCTATTGCCGGCTCCTTCTCAAAGACATCGAGTGCTGCGCCTCCAAGGTTACCTGCTTTGAGTGCCTCGTACAGCGCTTCCTCGTCCACGGTGCCACCCCTAGATGTATTGATTATCCTTGCAGTCTTTTTCATCTTTGAGATTCTTTCCGCATTGATGAGGTTTTTCGTGCTGTCCAACAAAGGCACATGAAGTGAGACGTAATCGGCACTCTGCAAAAGCGTGTCCAAGTCTGCCTTGATCAGGCCGACCTCTTTTGCAAACTCAGGGTCAATCGGTATGACGTCGTATCCTATGATGTTCATGTTGAGGGCTCTGGCAAGCCTTGCGAGCCTTTTTCCGATGTTGCCAAGGCCTACGATCCCAAGATATTTGCCTGCAAGCTCGGTGCCCATCAGCTCTTTTTTGATCCACTTTCCGGCCCTCATCTCCCTGTCTGCACGCGGTATGTCTCTGGCAAGTGCGAGCATCAGGCCGATTACCAGCTCAGCAACTGCGTTCATTGCACCTTCTACGGCGTTTATGACACGAATGTTTTTTGTTTTTGCAAACTCTGCGTCTATGTTGTCTAATCCAACTCCGACGCGAGCAATTATCTTGCACTTTGATGCTTTTTCAATCAGATCCCTTGTGATTGTGGTTCTGCTCCTGACCACAACTATGTCGTAATTGCCTATCTTCTGCGCAAGTTCTTCTGGTGTTATTTGTGGCTCATATGTAACTTGGAGGCCGTTTTTTTGCAAAATGTTGTTAAGAATCGGATCGACTTGATCGCATATCAAAACCGACTGATTAAAACTCATTCAGCTTGGGTTTTTTTGGACAGAATATAATACTTGTGAGAAATCATAAAAATAAGAAAATAGAGGAAATTTAGATTCCTAGTTCTGCCTTAATTTCTTCAGCACGTTCATCGGTGTACAAGCCGTGCAAGTTTATCTTTGGATGCTCAAGTGAGTTCTTTCCTGGTGGAGGAATTGCGTCACTTGGGTTGCCCAAGAGTTCTGCGTATGACTGTGCGTTTGTGCCCAATTGCTCATTTAGACCAAATGGATCACCAACAACCATTACTGTTGCCGCACCAGTGAAGATTGCAGCATAGTCGTGGTTTACCGCTACGTATACGCCTGGTTCATCAAAGACCACGTCGGCAATCATGCCTTGTGAGCCTCCAACCAACCACGTCTCAGTTCCCTTTGCTTGCACTACATTTGCTTGCGTCACACGGTCGATGATCTCGCCCACGATGTGCCAGAACACTGGTTCGTTTCCTTGGTTCTCAACGAAGAACCTTACGTGTTGGCCTGGCTCAATGAAGAGCAGCTGTGATTGGTATTGTTTTAGATCCTTTGAGTTCCATGGCTGAGCTACGAAGATGTTCTTCTTTGCGTCACCATTGATCAACTTGTTGTGATCCTCATTTGGTACGTAGCCAAATGACATACCATTCACGACTGTCCACGTGGTTTCATGCTTGAACATCTTGCCTTGATCATATCCGCCGTCGTCGTTCAAGTACAACTGGTTGTACTGTAGCTGGAATTCAAGGGCATCTGCAGAGTACGTCTGCCTGTCTCTGACGACTTGGCCGTCCTGAACCTTTGTCTTCTCAACAACCAATGGCTTGTAGCCTTTGAGTGGGTCGACAATGGTCATTCCGTACATGCCGGACAGGACATGTTGGTCCATAGCTGCTACGTCGACACCAGAGCAGTGGTACTTGAAGGTACCCGGCACTTGTGCAACAAAGCAGTATGTGTGGGACTGACCTGGCAATACTTTGCCAAAGTTTCCTGCACTCATCTCAGATGCATGCATGTCGTTTCCGTGTGGTGTTGGTTCATCGTCTGGGATTGTCAGGGTCATCATGATTACATCGCCTTGTGTGACTCTGACGGTTGGTCCTGGAACCTGGCCGCTAAAAGTCATGGCTTTGTATGTGCCGCCTCCAATCACTGGGAGCTCTGCACTTTGACCTGTGAGGTCAACTGTGACCACATTTCTTCCCTCCTCGATATTGTCGCAGTCTACTGCGGCAAATGCTTGTGGCATGACTAGTCTCAAACCACCCATGTCATGGATTTTTTGAGTCAAGTCATCGTTTCCTTTAGAAACTGCCATCGTTGAACCAACGATTTGGGATTGTGTGTATGTGCTTCCGAATAAGGTCGCTGCCAATACCGCTACTGCTGTAACGGAAAATAGCATACTGTAA
>DATLXX010000004.1:0-157507 GCA_035575435.1 Candidatus Nitrosotenuis sp. | reverse complement strand
TGATTATACGCATCATCGTACGAGCCATTCTCACGTATCGAGATGGCTTCATGAGACATGGTAACGATACTGTCAGCTTTAGATCTGTCCGTGGAATCGGATCTACAAATTTGTCAAAAATCGATGGTTTCTACACGGCCAATGAAATTGTAAATTCTTTAAATTTCCGGTATCATTTGGTGAATCTGCCATTTGCGCAGTCCACGCTCAGTCGCAGTTGATCAGTTCGACTAACCGGTTTTTATTTTTAATCAGGCATTGCGCATATTGTCTGATATGAGTGTTTCATGCCGTTTACTTGCGATTTTTTCAGATCTGTACGATCACGTCTCTCTGATCCAGCCTTCTTGCACGTCTCTCAGATCCTCGATCTCACCTATTCCTGTCGCATAACGCCAAATTATTGGCGCATCCGTAGTCATCTTGGTCTTTATTTTTATCAGTGACTCGGTTTCACCGTCCAAGTTAGAGTCTGCAGTTCCACACATTTTGCAGAACTTGCATTTTGAGTCAAGCACAAGCGGTTCGGTCTCAATTAACGGGTATGCTTTGCATGCAAGCGGTCGGTCGCTGTATATTTTGCATGCATATCCTCCATGTGGTGATCTCTTCTGTGAACCTGTTTCCAAAAAGGGACAGGTGTTCCCATTTTGTTCTCTACCCATCATCTGATACGCGAGCACTCTTTCCGGTTTTGTCAAATCGTGATACGATATCCCGATTCTTGGCATGATCTTGACATCGAGGTGGTGCTTTTTTGCCAGTTCTTCGATTTTTGATTTTTCGTCTGGGAGTACCAGAACTCCGACCTTGCCAAATCTTTTCGAAGGAAAATACTCACGCTCGATGCAGCACTGCGAGCAGTCCTTGACACACCTAAATTCCATAATTCAGAATAATGTCTGGCAAATAAATCTAGTTGCCTTTGAGCTGTTCCGACTCTAGGATGTTCACAAACACATCGTACGGCTGAGCACCTGGAACTCTCACAATCTTGTTGTTTGGCCCAATTATGAAAAACCCAGGCGTCCCTGAAAGGCCCAGCGTCTGTGCGTCGTTTGTGCTTGCTTGTATCTTTTCATTGTGCCTGTCACTTTCCATGCACTCTGTGAATGCTGCCGTGTCAAGGCCTAATTGTTGGGCAAATTTGTATTGGTTTTGAAGCGATGCCCATCCGTTGTTCTCACCATTCTAATTATTGTATAGGACATCGTGGTAATCCCAAAACTTGCCTTGCTCATCTGCGCAGTGGGCAGCATGAGCGGCAGTAACCGAATCAGGCCCTATTATGGTAAAGTCTTTGAATATCATTTTGGCCTTGCCGGTCTTGATGTAGTTCTCATAAATCTGATCTTCCGTCTCATGGAAGAACTTGTTGCAGTAAAAACACTGATAGTCGCCAAACTCCACTATTGTAATCGGTGCATCCGGATTGCCAAGAATGGGTGATGCGTTGTCTGAAAAGATCGACATGCTGACTTGTTGTGGTACATTGGCTGGTTGCTGAACTTTTTCAGTTTCGGACTGCTCTATATCTTCTGTCTTAAAGCCTGTTTCCATTTGTGCATTCAGTGCAAAAAAGACCCCCAGCATAGCGACAACTGCTATTGCCGCGCCAATTCCTAGCGAAGGTGCGTGTATCACACGACCCGTCAGTTGTGGATTAATTTAGCCGTTTTGTGCGAAACGAACACCCCTAAATTAATTCGACTTGACGCAATTGTTACCATGTTGGCTGGCGGCAAATTATGGACTCTCACAATAGTGGCTGCACTATCCACTCTGCTGATCCTAATCTATTTTGTTATGGCTCCACTGGTGGACAAAAAGGGCACAATCGAACAGACCAATGAAGGCCTGGGTAGGGCAATAGACAATTTTGACGCACTAAAGGATGAAATAAGATATGGTTCTACAAACCGCCCTGATTCCAACCCCTAATTCAGTGTAATCTAAATAAATACGGCATATTTGAAAAAAACATGAAAAAAGTCTTTGTGAATGGTTACGGCTCAATTGGAAGCCGCATCGCACAATTCATCAAAGACGATCCAGAAATCAAAGTGATCGGTGTAGGAAAATTCTCACCCGATGACAAAGTAAATGACGCAATTTCGAGGGGATTCGACGTCTTTGTGCCGCAAAAAAGCATCGACTCTTTTAAGAATTACAAAATCAAAGGAAGCATTGAGAGTGCACTGGATGAATGTGACCTAGTGATTGACGCCTCACCGGGGGGCGTTGGATACCAGAACAAAAAGCAGCTATACGAGCCAAGGGGAATCATGGCGATATACCAAGGCGGCGAATCTGTCACAGGCGAAAAAAGCGTCTCAGACCTGCTGTTCAACTCACGCGTCAACTACAAGGACGCTTTTGGCAAAAAACACGTCATGCAGGGAAGCTGTAATGTGACTGGAATGGGTCGTGTCTTGCAACCACTGCGTGAAAAATATGGTTCACGACTGTTAAGATTCGACGCAGTACTTGTGAGGCGATGGGCGGACCTTGAGCAAACCAACAAGGTGGTCCCTGACACAGTAGAGTGGACTGCAAATCCACACCACCAAGACGACATAAAGCAGTACATGGGAAAGGAAACACCGCTTTTCATCCAGGCAATCAAGGTGCCGACACGGCAGATGCACGTCCACATGCTCAACATCAGATTCAAAGATGATGCTCCAGAGCCCTCTGAAATCTTGGCAATATTCAAAGACGAATACGGCGTAGCTACACTATGGACTGCAAAAGGCACAAAACAAATTCGCGACGCCGCAGAATCAATGAAATTCAGCTTCAAAGATACCAACATGATTCACATTCACGCAAACATGCTAGAATCAATTGGAGACACAGTCAAGATGTTGTATTCGGATGATCAGACAGGAATCGTCATACCGGAAAACCACCTGCTGATGCAAGCCATGCTGTTTCAAAAGCCATATGAAGAGGCATCAAAGCACACAGAAAGCCTCTTCCACATGGGCGAAAAAAAGCAACTCCTTGAAGAATTTTTTGCCAAAAAATAAAACCCGTATACTCATTCCTGCTTTGGTTTGGGTATCACGACAAGCCGGTTTATGACAAAATCTTCCCGTATGGTGGCGGTTATGTCGTTTATGAGTTTGTGTATTTCTCCCAGCTTAGCTTCGCTTGGGAGTAGTATGTGTATTTCGGCGTTGAACTCGTTGCCGACCGGCCTCAAAAACACGCCGTCAGTCTGCACGTTGAATTTTTCTTGGATTTTGTATTTTATGCTCTCGACCAGCTCCGGATTGTGGACTGCGTCTACTAGGACTAGGGCGGATTCTTTGATCGCAGAATATGCCATAAAAAATATGTATCCTGCTATAATCATGCCTCCTACTGCATCCATGAATGCGAAATTCAGGTATGTTGCGGCAGCAACACTTGCCAACCCAATAAACGATGCAGTTCCGTCTTTGATGGAGTTTTTTGCATCCAACTTCAATGATATCAGGTCTGATTCTATTGCCACTTTCCGTATCATGAATGCACGATGCAAAGACAAACTCCCTGCCACAACAAGTGTCGCCATTGTTATTTCCGGATAGGATGTAGTCCGCGGTTTGTAGAATGCCTCAAAGGCATGGTATGCAATAAAGGAGCCCAAAATTATGATCACTATTGCAGCAATGAATGCGGCAAGAACCTCGACTTTTCTATACCCAAAATGAAACATCCTGCTTTTTGGCTTCTTTGCAAGCATTATTCCGAACCAAACGATAAATGAGATCATTGCATCAGCTATCGAGTCAGTGCCGTCCGCTGTCAGCGTGATGCTGCCGGTGAAGATTGATACTATGATCTCGGCCACGCCTATGGCAGCAAGCGTAATTACAGATTGCTTTGCAGCAGACTGGGCTTTGTTTAGAATGAAAGCGCGATTTTCATTTTTTCCACTTTTTGAAGAACTCAATTTTGTTTCTTTTCTACTGAAAGTGGATTTGCCGACCTTTTAAATTATGTGTGAAATACATATAACCTGAAAACTCGCTTTTTGTCACGTTGACGCCTAGCAAATAATTGAACTCATAGTTAATGAGCTACCCGCGAGGCGGGTTGGCAAACCTGTTTGCTGGGTTGTTGTGATAGTCCACAGGCAAGCTGGCATCTTTTTGCCTTCCTGTGAGGATGCCGACCACAACGTCGTCTTTTTTAATTATCTCTTTTTCTACCAGCTTCTTTATTCCAGCTGGCGTTGCACCTGATGCCATCTCGCAGTCAAATCCGTTTAGGCCGACAATTGACATCCCATCGAGCATTTCAGAGTCTGAGACTTTTTCAACAACGCCGTTTGTATATTCTAGGGCGCGAAGACCTTTGAGTATGTTTGCAGGTCTTCCAATTTGAATTGCAGTAGCCTTTGTCTTTGGCCTTAGGCCTCTTCTGTCCTGGTCTTCATAGTACCGCTTTATCAGATCGACGTCAGGCCTCCCTTTGTTCCACCGAAGCTTTGTACCCTCAAAAACACCATTGTACAAGTCATACAGTGTACTTGCGCCGTCTGCATTTATCACAGCTATTCGAGGAATTTTTTTAATCCAACCCCACTCGTACAATTCCATAATTGCCTTGCCGCAGCTTGATATGTTGCCGAGTGCACCACCGGGGTATACTATCCAGTCAGGTGCTTGCCAATTCAGGTACTCAATTGCCCTGTAAGGAATGGTTTTTTGTCCCTCGATTCTAAACGGATTTATCGAATTTACTGTGTATCCAGAATGCTCCTTTGCATCCTGCAGTGATTTTGCCAATGTGTCGTCAAAGTTTCCCTGCACCTGAATTATCTGGGCCCCAAACTGGTATGCTTGGCTGAGTTTGCCAGGCGCAATCTGCCCTGCCGGTATGTATACGTCGCATTCCATGTTCTCATTAGCTGCAAACATTGCAGCTGCAGCAGATGTGTTTCCGGTGGACGCGCAGATTATTTTTTTGGCATTAATCAATTTTGCATGCGTTATCGCCGTAGACATGCCGTTGTCCTTAAAGGAGCCGCTTGGATTGTATCCTTCTGGCTGCAACCATAGGTTGTCGTGGCTGATTCCTATGAAGTTTGCCACCTTTGACATCTGGTACGGCTTTGACTGCCTACCTTCTGCACCGTCCAGTGAAACCAGATACCTGGAACACTCTTCACGGCTGGCGGTATCTATCTGGCAGAAGTTGATCAATTCACGGAATCTCCACACACCGCTTTCGTTGAATATGTTGCCTTGAGGATTTCGTCTAGTGTAAAACAGCTCCTTGAGCTCGGGGGATGGAGCCTTCCTGTATTTGACGTCCAGCAGATGCCCTCGTTCACACTCTATGTTGCTTGAATTGATTGGGTACTCCAATCCACACGATGGATCAATGCACTTTAGGTAAGCATTATCTTTCAATCTAGATTGGCATTGAGACTGCCACTTTAAATTTGAACCGCTATGTCTTGGCTGAGCCAAGCTTTTTGAATGGTTCTATCTCAAACAAGGAAAATGGCAACATATGACGAGTACATAAAAGGCGTCCTGCAACAAATCGACGATGTCCACACACTCTTCTCAAATCTTAAAGACAAGCCAGGAGACCTCGACATAATAAAGCGCGAGCTTGCCAAAGTTACCGGATTACTCCAGGCCCTCGTAAACAAACTCGAAGCAAATACGGAGTTTGCAGATTACTTGTTTTTGCTTACACCTTCCAAATATTTTTTGCAAAATCACGAGTTCTTCAGGGAGATAGACACGATGTCGTTGCTGTATTCAGAAGACCCCATGCGCCTCAAGAATCTGCGATTGACAATTCTGGAAGCTCTAGATGAGAAAAATCTAATAGGGCAAATCAAGGCAATCCTACGAGACAAGAGTTGAGCGATAAAAAATGCGTAATATGTGGGTGCAAAGACCACAAGCTGTTTGGTTGCTCAAAACACTGGTCAAAAAACTGCAGTTGCCACAAAAACTGAATCATTCAGGCTTGCAGATGCTGCATGGCGTGACATGGAATGACTTTTCTGCCAACGCCAAAGTCGAAAACCAGTGAAAGGAGTTCCCCTCAGAATTGGTAAATCTGTCCTCGGTAAGCTCATCACAACTGCTTTGGTGCAGCATGTTTGATGCGCCATCAAATATCACGATAAATCCGAAATCTGACTCCTTGATCCTCTTAAATTCATCAGTATTCTGGATTTTTGCCATGTAGTTGATATCTTGGTATTGATATTTTAAGGGGATTTTTTTGCGCCTGAACGAACATGGAAGTTAATACAACATTTGCACTCTTTGTCGATACATTCGCTTTCCATAAAGTGACCACATATTCCACATTCGCAGTGTGTCTGCATAATGATCATTAGTCAATCGTATAATATAACTAAAACTGCATATTTTTTGCTGATTTGGAGCTAAAATGATGTTATTTTTTTGATTTTTTGGTTTTCCCTGGTTTGACTTCTTTTTTTGACTTGGACGGTTTTCCCTGGAGCTCTTCTTTGATCTCTTCTGCCTTCTGGTCAACTGCCTTGATTATCTCTTGAATGAAGCCATCCAAGTCGTCATCAGCTACAGGGGGCTCAGCCTGGGCCGCAATGTCGTTTATGGCGCTGGAGATTTCCGAGCTTACCTGTTCAAAGCTCTCCGGGTCTTCGTAGGCAGCATTGTACAGGGTTTTGAGGTTGTTTACTTGATTGATGAGCTGATCAGTTAGAGTGAGTCTGTACTCGGTGCCATTTACCGAAATCTCCTTGGTAATCATGACTTGGTCTTTTTTGAATACTTTCTTATAGTTTTCCCTCCAATCAGTATACAGACAGGAAATTATACCACAAATTTGCTAAAATGTGATGTATTCAAGTGCCACTGCATCAGAAATTAATGAAAAGTGTTTTGTGTTTACGACATAGCCGTTTTTGATGTCGTTTACCGAGACCCATCTGTTGGTGGATGTGTAGTGACTTTTCTCTTTTAGCTCCTTTTCGATTGCCTCTATGTCGAACTCTGATTCTTCGATCTGCTGCGTGTTTAGGTGCTTTATTGTAACGAGGATCTTGTTTACCTTGACTCGATCCCCAAACTTCCATTGCACTGGTGGGTGTTCATCAGATACTTCCAATACCTTGATCTTCATTTCCTTGTCTCCAAACACATTATGGCTCACCAGCATCCGTTCGTCCACAAACTCTTCGAAGCTCATGATATCAGTATGTTAAAGTGATAATTAAACGATGTCCATCATTTATTGTCTGGTTTCCAAAACCTTGGCATTTCTGCTTGCAAACGGCATCTGGTAGTCCTTTAGGTCTAGTTTCGCACGGCTCCCATTCACTATGCTCCATGTCGTGCCGTCGTAATTGCACGCAAAGTCGCTTATCTCGTTCTTTTTGTCCCAGACCTTGTAGTATTCTCTGAGCTCGCGTTTTTCATACGTCCCAAGACCTATCCTTTTTTTTGACAGGAATTTGAAGGCAAAGACAACCTTTCTTGTGTTGTAAAGCTCAAAGGTGTCAACCCATTTTAAGCACCGTAGTATTTGGTCATATGGGACCACCAGTGAATTTGTCGTCCCTGACTTTGCCTCTATTGTGAATATGGTGCTGTTTTTTGTACTGACTGCTAGGATATCTGGTAGGCCCACACTTGGTGATCCGAGCCTAAATGCCTTCCAACCATCCATGGAGTTGAAACGCTTTACCAAGGTGTCTTCCCAGTGGTACCCGCGCTGCCTTCGCGTCCGTGCGATCTTGACGTTGTCTTTTGCCGCTTTCGTATTTCTGCTCTTGGTGCTCAAAACTTGCTCCAACTTGATTACATGTAAACTGCGGTCTTTTAGGTTATAGAAACGAGGTTATTATATTATCAAGTGAATTTGTGTCCACGCAGGACTTTCCTACTCTGCCTCAAAGATGAATTTGGGTGTATCTTCAAACCCACAGCTTACTAGCCGGATCTTTTGTCCTGGCTTTAGGACAGATGTACCTGAAATCATACCCATCACTCTAATTCTGCCCTCAAACTCTGCAATGCAGAATTGTTTTCCGTCCTTGGCAGAATGCTCAATCAGTGTGCCGTGTTCATTTAAATGTCTCCATGAAAGTTCGCCAAAGCACATGCTACAAAAATCGCTTGGCGGCCAGATGATTTTGTCACATTTGGGGCAGTGACCTACAAGAAACCTTCCATTTTTTAGCTCGCTTTCGAATTTGTTCATGATTCTAGTATGAGAACGGTTGACGACGTAGCTGCAGCAGACATGTTCTGCACCAACCCGATCTTGGCCCCTTCGACCTGTCTGTGGCCGGCTTTGCCTTCGAGCTGTTCTGCAATCTCTGCAACCTGAGATATGCCTGTGGCGCCAAGTGGGTGGCCTGCTCCTATCAGCCCACCGCGCGGGTTGATTTTTTTGCTGCCTGTGCCGTATAATTCGATTACATATCTGTCGGCATCTCCTCTTTTCACAATGCCAAGATCTTCCAATATCATTAATTCACACACCGTAAATGCATCGTGAATCTCTGCGACATCCACGTCACTTGGGTTTATCTTAGAAGTTTGATATGCCTGCAGCGAAGCTATTTTTGTAGATTCGAGCTTTGTGAGATCGTTTTTTGTAAAGCTTGCAGAAGTCGTTTTTTGGCCTACGCCACGGATCCAGACTGGGCTGTCAGTAAATCGTTTTGCCACTGCTTCCGAAGCAAGCACTACTGCCGAACTCCCACTACAAGGACGCGAGCAGTCAAGCAATCTGAGATCGTCGGTTATTTTTTTGGAGCTCATGATTTCGTCAACTGTGTACTCTCTTGGGTTGTAGGCATTTGGGTTGAGTGTGGCATTTTTGTGATTTTTTGCAGAGACGTATGCTAGTTCTTCGTCTGTGGTGCCGAATTCTCTTTTACGTGCCTTGGTGAACATGGAGGCCCAAAACACAGGGTGCTTGTACTGGCCGCGTGATACGTCCCACTCCAAGACTTGGCCTGGGCTATCAAAGCGTTCTGCCCCCACTACCAGTGCTACATCAGCAAGGCCTGCAGATATGTATGAAAACGCAGAAACAATCGAGCTGGTTCCGGAATTGCACAAGCTTTCCACATTGTGGGAAATCTTTGGCGAAATACCTGTCAACTCTGAAACTATTGCAGAAAGATATTTTTTGTTCTCATTTGTTGACACAAGTACTGCGTCTATGTCTTTTTGGGCTAGGTTTTTTGTTTGCTCAAATATCGACTTTGTCGCAGATGCAAGCAGGTATTCTATTGAAACATCGTCCAATGAAAACTTTGTAGTGCAGTGACTCACAACAGCTACTTTGTTCAACCTTGATCACCGAATGTTTTTGTTAGCAAATCAAATGACTCCGAGACGTTTCCTATCGGGTTGAATTGCAGAATGGGGTGCGACACGCCTGCCTCAATTACCCTGTTCAGCTGTTTTTTGCAATCGTCCGGCGTACCAGAAATTGTCAGTGAGCTAAGCATGCCGTCGCTTACGAACCTGTGATTCAATTTATCACCGGACTTGTATGCCTCATAAACAGCGTCTGTTTCTTTTTTAAAACCATTTTCTGCTAGAAATCTCCTGTAAATGCTGCCAACAGAAATGTAAAAAGCTAGTGTTTTACGGGCTCGCTCCATCGCCGCATCGGCATCTTCTGAGACACAGGTGATGAACTGGCACGCCGTCTCTATTTTTCTCTTTTTCTGCATTCTGGATATGGTTTCTCTCAGCTCAGAAATCGGCCTTAGATAAAAAATTACGCCATCTGCAATTTCCCATGTCAGCTCGACCATCTTTTTGTTTATTGCCGCAATGTATATCGGGATGTCTTGTCGCGGCGGTTTTATGAGGAGGTTGAAGCCTCGTAGCGAAAATATCTCCCCCGAATAGTTAATTTTCTGCCCAGACAGTGCCATCCTGATTATTTCGACATATTCGCGCATTCTTTTTAACGGCTTTTTGAACTTGTAGCCATGCAGGTTTTCTACAATTGGGACACTGCTTGTGCCTAGACCCAAAATGAGCCTCTTGTTGGAGATTGTGTCTATCGTGGCCGCGCCCATCGCAACCAATGCAGGGCTGCGCGAGTATATGTTGACTATGGATGAGCCTATATTGGATGTGGTGCGTTGCGCAACGGCGCTAAGCATTGCAAAGTTTTCCATGCCCCAGGTCTCGGGCACCCAGATCGTATTTGTCTTGTATTTGGCACTTTTTTGCGCACACATCAACAACTCATCAATGGAAAGAAGCGAGCCGAGGCTATATGATGTCATGAACTTGTCACTACGACCAAAACTTGGCGTTTTTCAGCACGCTTGCGCATTCATCGATGTCTTTGTGGGAATCAATTGAAAACCATAAGGCGTCTTCAAACTTGACGCCGTTAAGTTTGCCATTTTTTGCATATTTGTGGAAAGTGTCTTCTTCAATTGAGCCCTTGCTTGGCAGGTCTTTTACTATTTTTTTATCAAGGTGATAAATTCCAGAATTCATCCAGATGTCCTTCAAAGGTTTTTTCTCCTTAAAGTCGACTATTTTGTTACCAGACATGGATACGGTGCCAAATTTCGTCCTCAATTCGACGAGTGCAATGGAGTTTGGCGTCACAAGCATCTTTTTGAGGTCAATATTGGTTATGACATCGCCATTTAGCACCAAAAACGACTTGTCATTGATGAGTCTGGCCGCCTTCTTTATTGCGCCGCCCGTCCCAAGGGGTGTTTTCTCTATTGAGTATCGAATTTTAGTACCAAAATTGTTTTTGTGCTTCAAATAGTTTTGAATCTGTTCTGCTTTGTAACCTGAACAGATTATGATTTTATTTATGCCGTGTTTTTTGAGATACGTGATTTGCCACTCTATGATTGGAATGTTGTTAATTGGAATCAAGGGTTTTGGCACATAATCAGTAATGGGTTTAAGCCTGGTTCCGATACCGCCAGCCAGAATTATTGCGTGCACAATCTTTGAGCAGAATTTAGGTTTTAAAATCTATGGGGTGTCAGAAGAGCTCAATTGATATCAAGCCAAAATAATATCCTACAAGTGTCAAGGAAACTCCCCATACGCATGAGCCACCAAATGTGTAGACAATGAATTTTGAAATCCTCATTCCAAACAGACCTGCCGGAATTGAAATCATTTCACGGAGAACTGGAACCATCCTGCCAAAAAAAACTGCTTTCTCACCATGTTTTTCAAACCATTTCTCGATTTTTGACAGCTTGGCGTCTGAAATTTTGGCGTATTTTAGGTACCGCAACATGGCCACCCTCCCAAGTTTTGCGCTGATGAGGTAGATTGCAGTGGAGCCAATAGTGGCGCCAACCCCACCTGCAAAACCAAGTCCTATTGCTTCAACTAAGCTCATGTGGTTTTGCGATGCCACGTAGCCTGCTATTGGGAAGACGGCCACCGTGGGAACTGGTGGAAATACGGTCTCTATGACTGCTGCCACAAAAACTCCCACGTACAGGTAATCGGATATTAAGGAGCTTACCCATTGAACAAAAGACTGGATTTCTAGCAATTTCTCTGCTCTGTTATGTAATAATGAAGCTCAGTATAACACTCTACGCAATATGGTTGATCGTTGGTGTGAACGCAATCGTAGATCTTGTCTGTTTTTTTGCTGCATTTTGCGCAAAAATTCATTTCGATTTTCTGATCTTTATTGCGCCCAAAGCTATCTGAAATGCCCCAACGGCAAATAATGGAGCAGCTTCTGACATTGGGTTCCTCTGTGTGTCTGCTTGTGGCGCGTTTGCAAGAAACACCGCACCGCCAGCTATTATCATGATGCCTGTGACAAACAGCATGATTGAAAGCGTTTTTGAAGCCTCATTTCTTGATATGAAAAATCCGATGATCGGCAAGGCCATGGCCGTGCCTCCTAATGCTATTCCTCTAGTTTTGTGGTCAAATGGCAAAAACCCCTGATCCTTTCCCATTGCCGCGCCAACGTCAGCACCGTATATCACAAGCAACGCAATCGCAATTCCAGTGATGATCAAAGCTGCCTTTAATGCCATGAGTCGGCCTCATCTTACTTAATTAATAAATCGTACGGGTTTCAACTATTCCACAAAGCGTGTTACTGCACACAAGCAGCCATCGTTTGATGATTGTCTGGCGCTACATATTCAAAAAACTGGTTATACATTTAAAAGTCAATTTTGTCTATTATGAGTGAATTAAGGTGTCAACCGACGTATTACGCGAAGTCGTAATAGACGAAGATGAAAAAAAGCAAAAGGCACTAGAAGTGTTTTCAGATAACTACACACGCGTAATTTTGTCCACCATGATGGAAAAGCCCAAGTCTGCGCTTCAGATTGCCAATGAAACCAAGATACCTACGACCACAGTATATCGCAAACTGCACCATCTAATGGAAAACAACCTGATCAAGATTTCGGGGCAAATTGCCGAAAATGGCAAAAAAAACTTCCTGTACAAGAGCAAAATAAAGTCATTTCATATGACGTTCACAAAAGACAGGTTCGCAATCTTGGTTAACACGAGCGGCACATGCAAATTCTGCCTCCAGTCAGGCGTTTGATTAAAAATTCTTTGGCAGTCTCACGATAAATGTGGTGGGGTTGTTCTTCACAGTTATGTTGCCGCCATGCTGCTCGACAATTTTTTTACAAATTGAGAGCCCAAGACCTGTACCTGTTTGCTTTGTGGTAAACAACGGCTCAAAAATTTTGGCCAAATTATTCTCTGGAATACCGGGACCAGAATCCTCGACTGCAATCAAGACATTGGCACCGTTGTCCAAGATTCGCACATTGATGGTGCCTTTTGCGTCTATTGCCTGAACTGCGTTAATCAGCAGATTTGTGAACACAGCTTCTATCTTGCGTATGTCCACGTTCATCCTGACGTCGACATTTTCTACATTGATCTTGATGTCTTGCGGGAAGTTGCTGTCAGCGACGATTTGATTGATCAGTTTCGTTATGTTACAAGTCTGCAGATTTAGTGTGGTAGCTTTGCCAAACTCAAGCACGTCGTCGACCTGATGGGAGATTCTGTCTATAGCTCTGTGCAGCTTGCCGTAGTACACAATTTTTTCCTCAATTCGAAGTTTTTGCTTGCTTTCCATTAACTCGACTACGTTTTTTATCGTCGACAGTGGATTTCGAAGATCGTGAGCCATTCTTGATGCAAGCTCGCCTATTATAGCAAGCTTTTGTGTCTTCATTAGCTCATCAGTTTTTTCGTTTACTTGTCTTTCCAATTGGTCGCGCTGAATTTGGAGTTCCTTTTCTTTTAACACGACTTGCTCCAAATTCTTTTTCAAATCTGATGCAAGCTTAGTGTTCTCATTTTTTTGTCTCTCTAGTTCCAAATTCTTTTTCTCGAGTTCTTCGTTTTTGAGGCTAAGGTTTGCTGCAAGATCTTGCAAAAACTCTATTTTGTCTTTTAGCTCAGAATTGACTCTCATGATTTCATTGAATCTTGTGCTTGACTGGATTGCCAGCTCGCGTAATTGGTTTCCTCTTTCTTCGAGCTCAATTCTGGCCTGATCCAGCTCATTTATCGTCTTACCGGTCAGCCCCATGAATTTTTCAAAATCGCCGGCCTGCTCTGGCATTGCTTATCGATATTTGTTTCCGTGTTGTTGGTATTATCTTGTGTTTGTTGTAATCAAACAAACAAATCTGGTATTGATTCTAGTTGGCATTCAGAGTAAATATCGAAAATATGATGTCACCATAGACCAACTGAAGAACAAATCCTGCTGCAATGAATATCATGTATGGTATGCCAGGGGTGACCCAAGTGTCTTGTTTTTCACAAAACTTGGCATTTTCCGCATGCTGCAAAGACAGATTGAGTTTTTTATGGTCGCCCACTTTCTGTTCTATTGAAAAACCAAACTTGGGATTCGCAGCCCTGTAACCAATGAACATGGCAAAGATCTTTCTGCCTGTGGTTTCATCAAAACCTTCAAAGATGTCTTTCTTTGCCGCAAGCAGGATGCAGTTCCTAGTCACATTGACAAGCAGAGGTACTATGGAGACTATGACTGCATTAGTAAGTACGGTAAATGGTGTTATTGCATTTTGGGTTAGGGTGATTCCTGGGGCAAGTGCTGCTAACACTATGAGTGCAAAGGCGTCGGCACCGCCAAAAAGGCCAAACCTCCAGATTAGGATGGCAACTGGGGCCACAATTAATGAGATGCCGAGAGAATAAAGCTCATCTTGGAGATCGCCACCAAATGGAATCAGAATTGCTGCAATGCCGCCGAACACAATCCAAACCAAGTCATGTATTTCCCGTTTTTTGATGTCAGAGACGCACGCAATTCCAAGCATAGTCAAAGCTAATGCTACTCTTAATCCATCTAGTGATGCTATCTCAAACATTGATTACTCTTCGACACTGATCGTTTTTGAATTTATTTAATGTCAAGCTTACACTTTTTACCTAAGCTGGGAAACTAACTTGCGATTTTCTTTATTGGCTCCACAGACCTTGAGCGTTTCCACAAATGTTCGCACAGGCTGTACATGTTGTCTACCATCTCGATTGAATTGCTGTCAAGAACCGAATCGCTGTCGTCATTCATGTCCATCGTTTCGTTGAGTCCTCCAGACATTATGAGGTGTTTTCCACTCTCAACTACCATTCTACTCTTGGATGGAAGCTTCCCAACTCGAACCTCAGATGCACCAAGCTTGTTTATTATTGCAAGTGATGTGGAATCCTCGCTGTCTGTTACTATTCTGATCTCACCACCATTCGCTTTACAGATCTTTATCTTTTCAGGTATCGAGGTGTGGTACATTCTTAGGAGGTCTTTTTGGGTGGTGACTATGTAGACTATGGTGTCTGATTCTTGGAGTATCTTGCCTATCCTTGAGTAAATGTTGTGTCTGCCCTGAATAACTGAAACTGTGGCAGCTTCGACTGGGGGTTGTTTTCTTGTGATCTCCTTGAGATCCTCTGACAATTTGCTTGCAATTTTTTGCATGGTGACAAACTCGTTTTCTTTTCTCTGAATTATGTTTGCAAGTGCTTCCTGCGGCTCGACTGGTTTACAAATTATTGGATTGGTAAGAGTGGTTGTAATGAGTCCCATGCTTCGCAACTTTTCAAGTGAACGATACGCTTTACCTCTCTCGATCTCTAACTTTGCTGCCAAGTTACCAACGGAAAGAGGACCTGTTTGTAGTAAACCAATGTACATTTTAGAATCGATTTCTTCTAAATCGAAATGCCTCAACATTGTTATTAGTTCGTCTTTATCTATCAACTAATAGCAATCTATTGAAAATCTAGTATATTAGCTTGTATAGTTTACAAGACCTTTTAGTCGAAATCTTGTGGCTGTGTTTTTTAAGCTGGAATTACTTTAATTTGGTTTTTTACTGTCTGAACAATTTCTAGCAAGCCTTCTACGCCTAACGTATTATCTTCATCTATTAAGTTGAAATGCCCAAGCTTTCTTTGCGGCTTTGATTCTGCCTTCCCATACATTTTCAGATAGAGGTTGTTCATTTTTATTTCGGATATTTTGTATTTGCCGCTGAAGTTACTTGGGCCCAAAATATTGTACATAACTGCAGGGTGAATAAGCTTTGTATCTCCAAGCTCAAGTCCAAGTATTGCGCGAAGATGCTGCTCAAATTGTGATGTCCTAGTTGACTGTAATGTGTGGTGACCTGAATTGTGAACACGCGGCGCAATCTCGTTAATCAATATCTTGTCGTCTGAGGTAACAAACATCTCGATTCCAAATACTCCTGCACCATGCAACACTTTCATTGTCTCATGCGCGATTTGTTCTGCCTGATTAGACACGAAGCTTGAGACCCTGGCAGGAGCAATAGTCATTCTGAGTATGTTGTTTTCATGGATGTTCTCTACCACAGGGTAGGTGGCAATCTGTCCTTTCGTGCTCCTTGCAGCTATGACTGATACCTCCATCTTAAAATCTACAAATTTTTCGAGCATCAGCGTCCTTCCAGCAAAATAATTGTACGCATCTTTCACTTCGTCGCTAGATTTTATCACGTAGTTACCTCGTCCGTCGTATGCGTCTCTTCTTGCCTTGAGTAAAACGGGGAATCCAAACTCTTTTGATTTTTGGAACAAATCATCAAGTGATTTTACTTCCACAAAGTCCGTTACCGGTATGTTGTTTTGGCGAAGAAATGATTTTTGCAAGAACTTGTCTTGGATTATCCTCAATGTCTCAGGTGACGGATTTATGGTGGTTTTCGTTTCAGCTGCTTTGAGAACGTCGCTGTTTCCAGATTCTATCTCATAAGTCAATATGTTGACTTTTGATGCAAGCTCCATGATCGCCTTTTCATCTTTGAAATCCGCAACAATCTGCTTTGCCCCTACTTGGACCGCTGAACAGTTTTCGGTTGGATCCAAAACTATGACTTCGGAGATGTGCTCAGGCATTTTTTTTGCTGCCTCTGTGAGCATCATGCCAAGTTGACCGCCTCCAATTATGCCTAAAACACAGGCCATCACGACTCAGACAAATCTTCGATTAAAAATAGTTATTCAAATCACACCTGATCTAGCTTAGATATTGTTAAAAATCCCAAGGTATTTTCAACAGGTATGTCTCCAAAAAAACCGCTTGTTGGAATAATCATGGGTTCAAGTTCTGACAGCAAAATAATGCACGAGGCAGCAAAAATACTGGATGATTTTGGAGTTCCCCATGAGGATCAAATTGTTTCTGCACATAGGACGCCGACACGGCTTGAAGAATACGCAAAACACGCAGAAAAAAGCGGCTTCAAAGTGATAATTGCTGGAGCTGGAGGCTCGGCACACCTGCCTGGGATGATTGCGTCGCACACCATAATTCCCGTAATCGGCGTTCCAATAATGGTCTACAACGACAAGTCGGATAAAAAATCCAATTTCAAATTTTCAGCGTTTGGTGGAATGGACTCGTTACTCTCGATAGTTGAGATGCCAAACGGCTCACCTGTAGCTACCGTGGGAATTAACAAAGCCGCAAATGCCGGCCTGTACGCAATCAAGATACTTGCCAATGACATTCCGCGCCTAAAGTCTGAGCTAAAAAAATTCAAGGAAAAGCAACACAAGTCTGTTCTCTCAGAATCCGACGAATTAAAAAAGACAGGACTTGTAAAGTTCGTTCAAAAAAAATTCAAGTAGCTACGTCAAAAGTTTGAACTGGATGTTCTTTGCTTTCAGATGGGAAATCAGTCTTTGTGCATGTTCTTTTCCCTCAGTTTCCAGACTCAGCGTGACTCCTGCAGTGCCTGCATCTATGTTCGAACTCAGCCTGTCATGAACCACCTCTACAATGTTGACACTAAGTGCCGCTATTTCGTCAACCACCTCTTTTAGAGCTCCAGGCTTGTCTTTTAAGAGGATGAATATTTTGACCATTCTACTCATCGCGGCAAGACCTTTTGAGACTATCTGGCCTAACAAGTACATGTCTACATTTCCGCCGCCAAGTATGGGAACCACATTTTTGTTTGGCGAGGGTTTTGCAGCAAGCAGATAAGCCAAAGCTACTGCACCGGCAGGCTCTACCACGGTTTTGGCCCGCTCCATTAGCAAAAACATGGTCTTTACTATTTGATTGTCGTCAACTAGAACTATGTCGTCGATTAACTCGTTAATTATCTTAAATGTAATCTTGCCTGGCATCTTTACTGCAATACCGTCTGCTATAGTACGCTCGCCTTTGACAGCCTGCAGTCTGCCTGCCTTCAGCGAGTTCTTCATTGCAGGAAACGCCTTTGATTCGACGCCGATCACCCTTATCTTTGGATTTCTTTTCTTGACTGCTATCAGAATTCCTGCGGCCAATCCGCCACCACCTATCGGCACGTAAATTTCGTCCACCTTTGGAAGATCTTCCAATATCTCAAGACCTATTGCCCCATTTGCGGCAATTATTTGTGGATCATCGAATGCGTGAATTATCTTTGCACCTGTTTTTTTGGAAAGTGCCTGAGCTTTTGCCCATGATTCGTCGTAGTTTATACCATCTAGCAGTACTTTTGCACCATATCCCCTGGTGGCTGCCACCTTGGCAGGGGATGCGGTAAGTGGCATCACGATTGTGCACGGAATTTTTTCAAGCTTTGACGCATAGGCGACACCCTGCGCATGATTGCCGGCAGATGCCGCAATGACTCCATGTTTTTTTTCTTCGGCTGTTAAGGATTTTATTTTCGCATATGCGCCTCTGAGCTTAAACGAGCCTGTTTTCTGCTGAAATTCAGCTTTGAGATATATGCGGGAACCAGACATCTTGCTGAATGTCTCAGTATAGTATAGCGGGGTCTTTCGAATAATGTCGCTATATGAATTTCTAATTTTTACAATGTCGTCATAAGTCGGAATCATTAGAATTGATCGCTGCTGTCTTGCTATATTTAATTTCTTATGTGGCGCACGAGCTGTTTGAAAATCGGTTGTTATTCAGCCTCGATAACATGCAAAGTCCTTAAATAGATTGATGATGATCGTAGGTAGTCAAAGGATCGTTCTCCCCTTGAACTAAATCTGATTTAGTTCATGATCCTTTGACTGTTTTTGTTAGTGTTAATTGGCCTTGTCGAATATAAAATTTCTTACGACGATAACACGCCAATTACCTCATCTAGTGCAGCTGACATCTTGCATTTGACATCATTTGGAATTCTTTTTGGCTCAAAGATTGCATGTCTTGATTTATTTTTCAGATGATCTAGATCGAAAGTGCACACGCATCCCTCCTCGCCAGCAACAAGTCTGTTTTCGTCAATTAGCACGGAGGTGGTTTGATATGTCTCAATGAGTAAATCATCAAGCTGTCTGAACAATTCTTTCTTTCTTTGATCTTTTGTCTTAAAATCAAAATCGGTCTTCCGGTCTATCTCAGCTGACAACTCTTCACGAAGCTTGTCGTCGTTGAAGAGGATCTCAAAGAGTTTCTGCTCGTCTGGTTCATCATAGCCCATGGCAGCAAGCTTCTGTCTTATGAGGTCGTTTGTAAGCTCAGCAAGCTCTTTTTCTTTGTCGATTGTACTGTCCATTATTTCGGCGAGTTCTTTTTGGATCTTTTGAACCATAATGTCTGGTTTATAGTATAGCAAGGCATGATACTGGAGCGAAAGATGCCACAAAAGGACGTACTTGCCTGCCTGAAACTCTAATTTAACAAAGATCCGCCTGAGGTCTTCGTCATTGGTCGTCGCAATTCCCTGAGTTTTCCAGTTGGGGAGATTATTGATTATTCTGTTGTAAAGATCGGCGACTCTCTGTGGGTCGAAGGTAGACTGCTCAGTTACAGTCGTATCTCCGAGCATAACTTTAATCGTGGTTGGCTTGGTCAACGCCTCTATATTTTTTTGAAATAATTTGGCGATTTTATCTGATTTTTGGGCTAGTGTGTTGAAGAATTCATCAGAGGTTTTTGCTCCAAGGCGCACACCGATCGGCAGTCATGGAGCCTAAAAATTCTAATGTTTTCTGCCTATATCTTATATACAAAATCACCTCATTATTGGTGTATGTCGATAAGTAAGATTTTCTGCTCAAACTGTAACGTCGAAGTAGTCCAGTACTACGATGACACTTATAAGGGAAGAAGGGGCAAATGCCCGATCTGCAACGTCAGCTTTCCATTAGAGTGACAAGGGTTTCTGAAAATGAGTGCTGGTGAAAGCAAACCAACAATAAAAGATGGCACGACAGAAAAATCGACACAATCTGTGCCAAAAAAACCAAAAAAGGACTACGGGATCATCGACATGATGCTCAGTCAACCAGCTGAGCGCGTAGTTGACTCTGAAACACTCATCAAAGAAACACAACAACGCGTCTGGCAGGCCTTGAAAAGCGGGTACGAATACACCGCCGTAGAAGATGAATCAGATGCTTTTCTGAGAAAACATGTTTTTTCTAGGATGAAGATGGTTGTATTGTATGTTGATTTGGTGGGATCGACCAACATAACTCTCGAGCTGCCAGAGGACAAAGTGGCAATAATCATCACCTGTTTTGCGCAAGAAATGGCGTCCACCATACGACATCACAACGGCTACGTCCTCAAGTTCGTTGGCGACGCCGTGATAGGCTACTTTGTCGCAGAAGAAAATCAGCTACAGCCAGCAGATAATGCCGTTCTTTGCGCAAAATCGATGCTCACGGTGATCCAAAAAGGGATCAACCCGATCTTGAATCAATATGACTATCCGGATCTTGCGATCAAAGTGGGCATTGACTATGGAGAAAACATGATTGTGCGATATGGCGCTGACTCCAAAAAATCCCATGTCGACATCATAGGCCCAGTCATGAACATAGCTGCAAAGATCCAAAACATGGCAAAACCAAATCAGATCCTAATAGGCGACGATGTGTATTCCAGAATCCATCCCTCCATCCAAGCTTCGTTTGAGAAGGTCGTCTGGAAGAACAACGAATGGAAATACCACAGAGATTCCGGAGAACTTTATCCAGTCTACAGATATGTTGACTAGACGGTGAATCTGTCAGGACACTCTACGTGCTCATAGTGGTGGTCGGTGAATCTTTCTTGTATTACATAGATGACAATCTTGTGCAATTCCCCGACATTGATGCCCTTTTTGCACTTCATACAGCGTTTTAGATCGAGTTCCATCAGCTTGGATGCGATCACTGATCGCTATAAGGATCAGCGATCAGCTCAATTTGATAAAAAATGACTCCAGCTTTACAAAGGGGCATATCTTACGCCTAAGGCTAAGGCAGAAATACTCATCCTGACAACTACAGGTATGGACCCAACAGAGATGAGGATGTTTACGGATATGTATGAATTCCCGTTCGGATTTAGCCTAAGCCCTTTTGCCCTCCCAAGGTATCCGCCAGCTGCCAAGAACAGGTTCATCAACCCTGCAAAACTAAAAGATGCCATGATCAAAGAAGATCCAATGTTTTCATCAAAATTGCGCGATTTTCAAAAGATGTATCTCAGACACGCAACCAGCCTACTCGGTATGAGCTCAAACGCATTCTTGCCAGCACACCCATTGAGTCAGCATGCAAACAATTTTGCTGATGACGAGGTTGAGCGACTACGAAAAGAGAACGCAGAGCTAAAAAAGCGCATCGAACAACTGAAAAACAAAAAACAGATCCCACCTGTTTAAAGAACAAACCGCTGCAGCTAAATCAAAAACTCTTTTAACTTTGAGAAACAACCCAGATCATTGAGTAAAACACCGGCACAGAAATGGAAAGATGCGATACAGCGGTACAGAAAGACATGCCAAAAAATTCTAGGCATATCTAAAGCGATTCGATATGTAGGGGTGATTAACGAATACGGCAGAACGCTGACTGGAATGATAAGGCCTGGACTAAAACCACTCTTAAAACCAGAGGAGGCGAAAAACGAGTTCTTTATAGTTTCTAATCTGATCACATTACGCAATTCCCAATCTAGAGCATTTGGAGGCTTGGATCATATCGCGCTTAAGCATCATAAATCAATCATAGTGTGCATGCCAGTCAACAACGTGGTTTACTACGTGTCGCTAAATCCTGGCACAAAATCAGTTGAAGATATAATTAAAAAAATCAGAAAGTTAGTTTAAGCTGGCGCAAAACCATGGTATCCTTTTGATTGTTGCTCAGAGTCAGCAAACTTTGGCTCAAATAGCGAAATCATGTAGCCGTCAGGATCCAGAATTATTGCATTTTTGCCTGCCTCGCGGTCTACTATGTCTCGGTGGATTCTTACTCCTTTTGTCTTGAGCTCGTCTAGAGCGGATTTGACATCACCGACCAAAAACCCGATGACTATGCCGCCTTCTATTGTGTTTGAGCTGTGATCAGAGGTGATTGAAGCTGGATGGAGGCTCAACAAGGCACCTGTTTGACCTAGATCGACCCACGTTCTTCTCTGGTTTTTTATTGGCAAGCCAAGGATCTCGTGGTAAAATGCCACAGATTTGTCAAGATCTTTGACCGCTAAAATGACGTTTCCTACGCGCTTTATGTTCACAAGTTGATTATACGACACGCTGTTAAATGCTTTATTGTATCTCGATCATGGTTTCTGTACGCTCGACACCAGGAATCATTTGAATTCTTGTGGTGATCTCCCTTATCTCTGAGAGATTGTCAACTTCGACGAATGCGACCGCGTCAAATTGGCCGCTTACAGGAAAAGAATTGTAGACAAAGTCCAACTTGCCAAGTTTTGCAGCAATTAGGCGTTTTGGCGATTTTACTAGGATTACGGCCTTTACCAACCCATGTTTACCTCCACTTCAATGAGCGTCTCGGTACTAACTATTTCTTTGATCTTCTTAAAGTCGATTACCATGTTGTTTATCTCGTCGATTGAGCCTTGGAGTAAAACACAGATATCGGCACGGCCAGTAACGGGCATTATCTCTTTGAGAATCTTGCGTTTTTTCCGTAATGCCTCGAGCACCTTGTTTGTCTTTCCGGGCTTGATCGTGATGAGGCATAATGCGCGCATATGGTTATAGTATGACGGTTTTCATGAATAAAGATTTGGTTAATCGTCTACTTCTTGAGATCTTGCTTCCTCAAGGTATGCCTTTCTTGCTTCTAGCTCGGCTTCCTTGTCTTCTTCAATCTGTTCATCGATGATAACCAAGCCGTCGTCTGCTGGGGGGGCGTCCTTTCCCTTCTTTGATTTTGTTTTCTTTGAACCCTTTGCGGGTTTGTCCTTTCTTTGAGTTTTAGTTTTTTCTTTTTTTACTTCTTTTTTTGCCAAGATGACTTTCTCATGAGGATATTCTCATCTATTAAAACATTACTTACTTTTCCGATTTTCACACCTAGACTAGATTAAATGAAAAATGTGCCAAGGGTGGGATTTGAATCCACGACAGCTCGGTCTTCAGCCGAGTGCTCTCCCAGGCTGAGCTACCTTGGCTCGATTTTTTTCTAAAATGAGGAATTAAAGTGTCTTTTGGTGATGTGCCAAGTTGATTCTTTAAATGGATTGATGTGTGATTCAGTATATTTTGAATCGGAGTTATGGTTTCCAAATTACGTCAGGAGTTCCTGCTCTTTTGTTGACTATGCGTGCAAGAACAAACAAAAGATCGGATAATCTGTTTAGATATCTTTGACAGGCTGGATTGAGCGGTTCATGCATTCCAAGCTTGACAAATTGAGTTTCTGCGCGTCTTGTTACGGTCCTAGCCAAGTGCAGGTAGGCCGCAACCACGTTCCCACCCGGAAGGATGAAATTGGTCAAAGGTGCAAGCTCTTTTTCCAAATCGTCTATGTTTTTTTCAATATCTGATACCATAGCGTCAGTCACCCTGTTTTTTTTGTTGTCCAAGTTTGGATCTGAAAGATCCGAACCTGCAACAAACAACTCATTTTGGATCTTTGTTAGCAGTTTTCTTATGTCTGGATCCAGATTGTGAGCGAGGACAATTCCAAGGCAAGAATTGGCCTCATCTATTGCTCCGTACGCCGTTATCCGCAAGTCTGATTTGAATACTCGCTTGCCTCCTTGGAGCCCGGTTGTGCCATCGTCGCCCGTCTTTGTATAGATCTTCAATTAGTCAAATAACTCAGGTCAGATTATTATCTTGTTCGTCCTATTGTTACACAATCGACAAATTCTTCGATTAATTTAATAGATTCGTCAAGTCAGGCTTAGTCATGGCCGAAAAAATAGTCTGCCCTTATTGTCAATCAGAGTTCAAATCTAAAGATGATCTTTCAAAACACATAGACAGAGTTCATCATGGGTCAGGATTACTTGAAGGAGACACAAGGAAATACTAATCTTGCAGAATTTTTCAAAACAGTTCTGAAGTTAAAAACCGTCCCACGTCAAGGCTGGATAGACAAGCTAGGACTAAAAGATCCAGAGTCTGTGGCAGATCACTGCTTTTCGACTAGCGTCATGGCCATGATACTTTCTGATAAAAAAAATCTCGACACGACAAAAATCATAAAAATGTCGTTGCTGCATGATTTGGCCGAAGCGATAACTGGTGATCTGACTCCAGACAACATGCCAAAAACAAAAAAAATCGAAATGGAAAACTTGGCAATGACTCAAATTCTTTCCAAACTCGGTGATCCGCAAAAATCAGAATATCTTGACATATGGGCCGAGTACCAAAAAAACAACTCAAAAGAAGCAAAGCTACTGCACCAAATTGACAAACTCGAGATGGCAATGCAAGCAGACGCATATCATAAAAAAGGACACACTCAAACTTTGCCGTTCTTTGACACTGCGAAAAAAGAGATAACCGATGACGATTTATTAGAAATACTCACAAAATTCTATAAATCTTGATATCTCTGTCTTTGTATGAGTACTGCAGAACGGGACAAAGACGAATTAATTCGTGCGCAAAACGAGCTGATTGGAATTTTATTTGAGATAATAAAGAGAATGCAGGCTAATAATAACCTGGACGAAGAATACTTTCAGCTGGTGTCTGGTGAAAAACAAAAGGAATCTAATTCGAAAAGATTGGAAGAGATTTTGGCTGCACGCCAAGAAAATAGCAAGATCATATCTAGATTGCTTGAAAAGATCCAGAGCTAGTGGCATCCGCAACTGTCATCATTTGATATGATTTTGAACTTTTTTGGGCTTTGCTGAAATCTGGACAGTACGTAATGGGAAAGATTTGTGATTCTGACTATGGTCGGCCTATGTGTCCAACTCTCATGGTTTTCAAGCCATGATTCGATTTCCTCAACATCATATCTGTCGCCGCGCGCAAGAATCTGATTAAACGCCTCTTTGATCAACTGCGTGTCGTTTTCTGAAAGCCTGCTCTTGTCTTTGATTTTTGACGATATCTCATTCAGTGTGGCAATTACACTATCTGAGAGTACCATGTGTGGACTCTGGAACAAATCAATATAAAATATGGAGGCGGTAAGGCGTTTGTTATGTTTTAATATTATAAATTTGAAAACTTTTTGTTGCAATATTTTCAAGCGTTGAAGATAGGACAAAATAGAGTTCAGGCGTCACGGGAGTATCTCAACAAACTTACAAACAATCGTGCAATGCCTGCGCTGGCACTACGTGATACGAAATCTAACATATGGGAACCAGTAGGCGAAGAAAATTTTTACGCCATTGTGGATGAATCAAGCGGGTTTGTATTGACTGACAATAGTGGCTACATCGTCTCTTTATGCGACAAAGATGGATTTTCAAAGGCAATAGTGCAGGGGGTCACAAAGGAGGAATGCGACCGTCTGGTAAACG
This sequence comes from Candidatus Nitrosotenuis sp., assembly GCA_035575435.1. Classification (GTDB taxonomy): domain Archaea; phylum Thermoproteota; class Nitrososphaeria; order Nitrososphaerales; family Nitrosopumilaceae; genus Nitrosotenuis. Next base: position 132,274 of record DATLXX010000004.1, on the reverse strand, counting down.
AGTTTGAAAAAGACAAAATTCCAAAATTCGGCGGCAAGGTAATTCTGCCTGTATAGCTGCAATGAAAAGCCTTGGGCGTGTCAACAATTGTGCATGAAACAGATTTTAAATTGTAACAAGGTTGTAAGCTAGGAATGAGCAAATTCACTTCAGAAGTCGAAGTTAGAGGTCACCTCATTGATTCAATGATACTCACCAAAATCTTTGATCTAATAATGGACATGGGCGGCGAATTCGAAGTCATCACAATGCGGGTTGGCAAAAAGAAAAAAGACCCTAGTTATGCCAAGCTGCAAATACAAGGAAAGAGCCGAGCCCATCTCGAAAAGATCTTAGAGCAGGTTTATCGCGTTGGCGCCACGCCTACGATAGGCAAGGAAGTCGTGCTCAAAGCAGCACCAAAAGACATGGTAATGCCTGATGACTTTTACAGCACGACAAACAACACCACGCAGATTTTCTACCGCGGCAAATGGATCACCGTTGACAACATGATGATGGACAAGTGCATTGTTGTAAAAAACGGCAAAGCTAGCTGCGTCGCAATCCGCGATGTCAAAAAAGGAGACATGATAGTGGTTGGAGAAACTGGGGTGAAGATAATTCCGCCCGAGAGGCCGCGCGAAGGATCCAACGTCTTTGAGTTCATGGGAAGTAGCAGCTCAAGTGAACGCCCAACGCAGCACATTGCAAAAAAAGTAGCACAAGACATCTACAAAACAAAAAAACAAAACGGCAAGATAATTCTCGTAGGGGGGCCTGCAATAGTACACACGGGTGCTGCCGACTCGGTAGCAGAGCTCATCAGACTAGGCTACATTGATGGCGTGCTTGCCGGCAACGCACTGGCAGTGCACGACATAGAATACGCTACACTTGGCACCTCGCTTGGCATGAATGTCCATGACGGCTCACTTGCTGTAAAAGGCCACAGAAATCACATGGAGACAATCAACGCAGTGTTCAAGGCAGGCTCGATCGCAAACATGGTGAAGAGTGGCAAACTAAAAAAAGGAATCATGTACGAATGCGTCAAGCGGAAAATTCCCTTTGTTCTCGCAGGCTCGATTCGAGACGATGGTCCTCTGCCTGATGTAATAACAGATACTGCGACTGCACAGCGGAAATACAAAGAAGTTCTCAAGGATGCAAAAATGGTCATCATGGTGTCTACCATGCTTCATTCAATAGCTACTGGAAACATGATTCCTGCAAATGTCAAAGTCATCGTCGTTGACATAAATCAGCCCACTGTTACAAAACTCATGGACAGGGGAACATGGCAGGCACTTGGAATCGTGACTGATGTAGGGGCATTCTTGCCACTGGTCACACAGGAAATTAAAAAGCTAAGGAATTAGCAGCATCTCATTTAACACATGTGGGTTTTCGAGTGCAGATAGATCGCCGAGTGGCGTACCAGTAAGTTTTGCTTTCAATAATCTCCTCATTGTTTTGCCTGTGCGTGTCTTTGGCAGCTCCGGCATGACATAGACCAATTTTGGCTTTGCAAGCTTGCCTATCTTCTCTGATACAAAATCACGAATCTCTTTTGATGTGATGTTGATTTCATTCATGTTTTTGAGGACCACAAAAAGAACTATTGCCTCCCCACTAATCTTGTCTGGAATTGATATGGCGCACGCGTCGGAAATTTTTGGATGTGAATTCACAAGTTGTTCGATTTCAACTGTGCTGAGCCTGTGGCCGGCAACATTGATGACATCGTCTACTCGACCATGCATGTACCACAAACCGTCGTTGTCAACTAGAACATAGTCTCCATGGAGCCAGACATCACCGTACTTACTCCAATATGTGTCTAGATATCTTTGAGGATCGTTTAACAGGCCGCGTGTCATGGTCGGCCATGGTGATTTTACCACCAAGAACCCTTTCTTTCCTCGCAGCGAGTTCTTTTTCTCATCAAACACATCAAGATCAAATCCGGGGCATGGAATCCCAACAGTGGTAGGTTTGAGCTTCATGCCGGGAAAAACAGAGAGCATCGCGCCGCCGATTTCAGTTCCTCCAGCCAGGTTCATTATTGGGATTTTCTTGTTGCCAACTTTCTCGAACAGCCACCACCATGACTCTTCGTCGATCGGCTCGCCTGTTGTCGGAATTATTCTGATTGAATCTAGGCAAAATCGTCGTCGTGGCTCAAGACCATATCTTTTGAACATTCTTACCGCAGTGGGCGATGTACCGAAAATAGTCACACCGTATTTCTCAACAAGCTCCCACAACCTGTTTGGATCAGGCCAGTCTATTGCGCCGTCATATATGACCGCAGTGGCCCCAATCTCTAAAAGTCCGTACACATTCCACACTTGGCCTGTTATCCAACCAATATCCGCAGGCCAAAGCAAGACATCGTCTCGCTTTAGGTCAATTAGGTATGATGCTTGGTGGCCTGCGTAAACGGTGAATGCGCCGTGCGTGTGTATGACGCCTTTTGGACTGCCGGTGGTGCCAGACGTGTATAAAACAAACAATGGGTCTTCAGAATCCATAATCTGAGTGCGGCATTTTTCAGATTGTTTTTCGACAAGTTGGTTGTATTCTATGACGTCATCTGTGAAATCATACTTGTCTACATTCTTGTATGGTGATACAATTACTTTTTCCACACAGGTCTCTCTTACGGCTTGTTGCACTACTTCTTTTTGTGAAATTGGTTTTCCTTTTCGAAAGAAGCCGTTAGACACGAAAAGGATTTTTGCGTTACAATCTTGAAGCCTGGTTTTTAGTGACTCGGTGCTGTAGCCCGAGAATATCACCGTTTGTATGGCTCCGATTTTTGCACAAGCAAGGATCGCAATGAACGCGTGTAGCGTCATCGGCATGTATATTGCTACGACGTCGCCTTTTTCCACATTTAACGTAATTAACGCGTTAGCGAGCTTGTTTATTTTAGCTTCAAGCTCAGAATATGTAACAGATGATGTAGTTCCGTCCTCTGATACGAAATGATAGGCAGTTTTGTTCGGAGTCTTTTTTGCAAACTTTGTAACTGTCGAGTTGATTATGTTTAGTTTCCCATCGACAAACCATCTCGGCCATGGCTTGCCATTAGAAAAATCTGAAATGATCGTGTATTTTTTTTCCCACACTATACCAATGTCGTCATTTACCGCATCCCAAAACCAATTCGAGTCTCTAATTGATTTTCTGCAGAGTTCATCAAGTGACGCCAGTTTGTGCTTCTTCATAAATCTGTATATGTTTGAATTAGCTGTCTGCTCTGTGGTGGGATGAAAAACAAAACCGCTCAACTATTCAAACAACGCACACATTAAATTTAAATCAAGAAATTTCCATGCCTAGTCTTCGTGCACAGGCAATGGCGGCTTTACCGTCGTCATCCGAAATTCCGGCCTCTCTGAACCTTCTGATCCATTTTGGGTTGTGGCCACGGGTGTTTTCCATATAGTATTCCCTTAATATGGGCACAATTTTATCCTCGATTTGACGCCTGACGACCTTTATGTCTTGGCTTTCAAGGTTGCTGAACTCTGGCAAATTGGACATGATTCGCACAATCTCAGCCTCGTCTGCGTCGATCTCAAAGTCACTCATGTCAAGCCGATTTTTTCTTTAAATATGTTCAACGTCTTGGCCGGGTCTGCCTTTCCTTTCGTCCTTTGCATTACCTTGCCTATGAGATAGTTGATTGTCTGGGGGTTTTCCTTTGCTTGTTGGACTGCGACCGGTTCGTCATGGATTACTGAATCAATTATTTTGCCAAGCTCGACTTCATCTGAGATTTTCCCAAGTCCAATCTGTGAAACAATTTCGGAGACTGGTTTTCCAGTTTTGACTATCTCCTGCAGCACGTTTTTTGCGGACGTTCGGGTTATTTTGCCGGATTTGACAAGATCTGCCAGCTCAGACAGGTGTTTTGGTGTGATCTTTGAACTCTCTCTTTTTTCTCGCGTGTCCACTAGACCCATCAAATCAGTAGTAATCAAGTTTGCAATTTCTTTTGCGTTTGATTCATCATGCGACTCTTCAAATAAATCGGAATAATACTTGTCAGATGAAAGAACATCTGCTACCTGTGGCGGTATGCCATAAACCGTGACGTAGCGCTCTTTTTTAGAACTAATGCTTTCTGGCATGTTTTGCTTCCATAGTTCTAATGACTTTGAATCGAGGATCACCCATGGTATGTCGCCTTCGAGAATGTATCTGTAATCTTCGTCTTCTTCTTTGGTTCTTGATGAGATGGTGATCTTTCTTTTGTCGTCCCAATGGCGCGTCTCTTGGATTATCGGAATGCCCCTTGACTTGAGACTTTCTTGTCTTGTGAGCTCAAAATGTATGGCTTTTTCAAGATCATAAAAAGAGCCAATGTTTTTTATTTCGACTCTGGCTCCGCCTTCTATTGAGACGTTTGCATCAGCGCGCATCGCACCTTCGAGTGTTGGATCAGAAACGCCAAGATTTTCAAGCAGGTCTGCCAATATGTTCAAAAATAATCTCACCTGTCTCGGGTTGTCAAAATCGGGCTCAGTCACAATTTCCACAAGGGGGGTGCCGGCACGATTATAATCGACTAAGGTGATCAGCGTGCTCTCAGACGTACCTTCGTAAATGAGCCTGCCTGGGTCCTCCTCGAGCTGAATTCTGCGAATCCTGATGTCTTTTCCCTCAATCGCGATTTTTCCCTTTTCGCCCATGCTTGTGGGTCCATACATGTTGAGCTGGGTGATTTGGAAGTTTTTTGGCAAATCTGGGTAGAAATAGTTCTTTCTAAAGAATCCGATCCTTGGTGGAATCTGGCAATTTAGCGCTAATGCAATCATGGTTGCTTTTTCTACAGCTTTTTGATTTAATCTTGGCAGAGTGCCTGGCAGCCCCATACATACTGGGCAGATGTTTGCGTTTGGTGCAAACTCTCTGTAGTTTGCTTTGCATGGGCAAAACAGCTTGCTTTCAAGTTTGGTCAGCTGGCAGTGAATCTCAAGGCCTATCATAGAGGAACACCTGGAAGTTTTGTCTTGCTTTGGAGCGCATATGCTGCCTGCAACAATTGTTTTTCTTGTAACATGTCTGCATGAATTTGTATGCCTATTGGCAATCCGCCATGAATCTCATATGGAACAGATATGGCAGGGACTCCAGTAAGATTTGCAGTCACGGTATTGATGTCAGCAAGATATAGTGCCAGTGGGTCTTCAATTTTTTCCCCGAGTTTAAATGGAAGGATTGGAATTGTCGGCGAAATTAAAAAATCAAATTTTTTGAATGCCCGTGTGACCTCTTTTTTTAATTTGCTTTTTACTTTGAGTGCTTTTAGCAAATACTTTCCTGCATAGCCGGCAGATGGAACGAATCCGCCTAGGATCATTCTGCGTGTGACCTCTTGGCCGAATCTCTTTCTGGCTTTGGATATGTATGATTTGAATTCATAGCCCTCCAAATCAAAGTCATATCCGTACCTGATGTTGTCATACCTTGAGAGATTGCTTCCTGCCTCTGCGGTTGTGAGGACGTAATAGGTGGCTATTGTAAATTTCACTAAATCGAGTGAGATCTCTTCAATTTTTGCCCCAAGTCCTTCGAATGTGGAAACAGCTCTCCAAAATGAATTTTCCACATTCTTGTCTATGCCGTCACCTTTGCTCATCTCTGAGATTATGCCTATTTTCTTGCCATTAATTCCAGCATCGATTCCGGCCAGATAGTCTTGACTCTGGTTGTCTATGGTGGTGTTATCGTTTTGGTCTTTTCCTGCAATGTGATTGAGAAGAAAAGCAATGTCTTCGACCCGCCTTGCAAGGGGCCCGATTTGTTCTATGCTGTTTGCAAAGGAAACTAGACCAAATCTTGAGATCAGGCCGTATGTTGGCTTCAGTCCAACCACAGAACAAAAACTTGCCGGGTTTCTTACTGAGCCTCCAGTATCCGAGCCAAGAGAAACTGCACACTCCATGGCACTTACCGCCACTGCGCTGCCCCCAGAAGATCCTCCTGGGACATATTCGGTGTTCCATGGATTCCTGCTCGGCCCATAGGCAGAAAACTCGGTTGTCGCCCCCATTGCAAATTCGTCGAGGTTGGTCTTGCCGATAATTATGGCATCCTCTGATTTCAATTTCGAGACTACCGTTGCGTCATATGGCGCGACAAAATTCTCAAGCATTTTTGAAGCACAGGTGGTCTTGGTTCCTTTTGCGCAAATGTTGTCTTTGATTGAAATCGGCAACCCCCAAAAAGCGCCTATGCGTTCTTTTGCCTTGATTTTTTTATCGATCTGCCTTGCTTGTTCTAGTGCACCGTCATTTAATGAGATGTATGCATGTAGCTTTGCATCGTGTTTTTTTATGTGGTCGAGCGTTTTTGCAATGAATTCTTCAACTGTGATGTTGCCATTTTTTACATCGTTGACATATTCTACGGCAGATACTGCAAGGTTCAACTTAGTTCATCTTTGGCGCTCTGATGTAATTCTCTTTGTAATGCTTTAATTCCGATATCAATTTTGATTCAAACGGAATGTACTTGTCTGTTCTCAATTCATTTATTGACACTTCTTGTACGGGGATCTCTTCGGACTCGATATCTGCCTCATCCAACATGTCAAAGTAATTTAAGATCTTTTGGATGCGTTCAAAATGCTCGTCAGGGTTCTCAATTTCTATCCTCATCAATTTTGCGACGTGTTCTATGTCTTCCTTTGTAACCATTCGTATCACCTAAGGCGTTAGTCTATCTACATCTCTTGGGTAGAATGTGGTGTCTCTTATGTTTTCAGTGCCCGTGAGTGCCATCATCAGTCTCTCAAGTCCTATTCCGCATCCTGCGTGGGGCGGCATGCCGTAGTCAAATGCCCTCAAATGATATTCAAATGCGTCGATTTTGAGACCTTTGTTTTTCATGCGTTCCTCAAGTTCCTGCCTTTTCTCGACTCTGGTGCTCCCAGACGACAATTCCAAATCACCAAACATTAAATCAAATGATTCTGACATTTTTGGATCTTGCTTGCTTACCTTGACGTAGAACGGTTTTGGTCCAGTAGGCCAATCCTTGATGAAGTAAAATCCATCAAGGCCTATCTTCTTGAGATTTGAAGGATACAAATCGTCGCCCCACTCTGTCTTTGCACCGGCTTTTTGCATTTTGTCTACAAGCTCAGAGTATGTGTATTGTGGGATCTCGCTTGGAATTTGTGGGATGACAAACTCGGCATCTGCGTTTTCTTTTGAATATTCTTGAACAGCTCTAATTGAAATCTGTATTATTTTCTCAATTCGCTTCATGACATCGCTGTAATCCACGTACGCTTCCTCCAAGTCTATTGAGATCGCCTCGGATAGATGCCTGTTTGTTCTTGACGGCTCTGCTCTAAATATGGGCGCAATTTCAAACACTTTTTCGAAGCTCATCGTAAGCTGTTCTTTGTATAGCTGTGGAGATTGGGCCAAAAATGCCTCTTTGTTGTAGTAAAATATTGGAAACAATGCGGCCCCGCCCTCTGTAGCGGTGGCAATCATTTTGGGCGTGTTGATTTCTAAAAAGCCATTTTCGTAAAAATAATCTCGAATTGACTTTAGAACTAGCCCCCGTGCCTTGAATATGTGCTGCAATGACTTTCGCTTGAGGTCTAGTGGACGCACCTCCAGTCTTGTGTCTATGTTTTTGACTGTCTTTGCATACGGCTCAAAAGGCGGTATTTTTTCTACTTCTGAAAAAACTTTGAGCTCTTTTGGAATTATCTCTATTCCTCTTGGGGCTTTTTCAGATGGTTTTACCACGCCTTTGATTCCAATTGATGAATGTGCTTTTAGTTGCGAGATTTTCTGATGGATGTCTTCTGGACAAGCTCCTGTTTTTGCAACCACCTGGATCTCACCTTCTTTGTCTTTGAGCATCAAAAAAGAGATGTTTCCATGGCTCCTGACGCTGAGCACCCAGCCCATCACAATGACTTCGTTGTCGGCCATTTGTGCAGACAATTGGTTGGAATAATGCGTCCTGCGCCATTTCTCAAGTTCTGTTCCTATCATACGTTGTTCTTGGTCTATTCACCACGTATTTATTTCATGAAAAAGCAATTGTTGTTAATAAGCCTCGATTAGGCCTTCTGATTTATCGGTTGTTCGCCAGTTCTGAATAAAACCTGATCTATGCTCGAAATATCATCAAGATCAAACTTGTTCAAAGATTTTCGCTTTATCTTCCTTACCAGTGTGATGTCTCGCTTAAAGAACATGTTCACACTCCAGTCTATGGCTACTTTGAGTTTTTTCTCAAAGGTGGGGAGCATGGTAAGGTAGTATGTCTTCCACACTATCCATGCGAGAGGTCCACTAAGCTTTCTGCCAGAAATCATGGCAATGCCATTTCTTTTTCCAATTATTGCCATCATGCCTTTACTTTCATAGTTGAATTCTTTTGGGGAATCGTTTTTTATTGCAGATTTAAGATTGTGTGCAACTATTTTGCTTTCTCTTAATGCGTGTTGAGCAGTCGGCGGGTACAGATTCCCCGTCTTTTTGTCAGCTATTGCCGCACAGTCTCCAAGAGCAAATACCTCTGGATGGTTTGGTATTTTGAGGTTGGCATCAACTACGATTTTTCCCGCCTTGTGCTCACAATCAAGGTTTGTAATTACGGGATCGATTGTGACGCCGGCAGTCCAAATTAGTGTGGAGCACTTGATTGTCTCGCCATTTCCCAAAAACACGTAATCGTCGCCAGCATCGACTGCTTTTGTGTTTGGAATTATCCGTATTCCTGCATCTTGAAGAGACTGATATGCCTTTTGGGCAAGTTCTTCGCCCAATTCTGGCAGTATTCCGTCTTTTGCAGAAACAAGAATCATCTTGATATTGTATGGATTGATGTTTTTGTAGTAGCTCTTTGCAGAGTCTCTCACAAAATCATTTATCTCCCCTATTGTCTCAACACCTGCAAATCCTGCCCCTACCACCACTACTGTCAACAGCTTTTCTTGAATCACTCGATCTTCCTCGCTATCTGCGATTTCGAGCATGTGTATGAGGTGTGTCTTTATTGCGATTGCATCTTGTATGGTTTTGATCGTAAAGGAGCTTTTTTCTATCCTTTTATTCCCAAAAAAGTTAGTTCTGCTACCTAGCGCAATCACCAAGTAGTCATATTCAAGCACCTTCATCTTGCCGTCAAAGGTGCGAGTTATTGCGACTAACTTGTTTTTCAGATCGATTGACGACACTTTGGCTTGAATAAATTCTGATTTTTTGCAAAACATGCGCAAAGGAATAGATATGTCGCTTGGATGTATGACGCCAGACGCCAATTCGGGCAACATCGGCGTAAATAAAAAAAAGTTATCTTCATTGACCAACGTAATCTTTGCATCTTTGTCTGCAAGTGTTTTTTCAATTTGTCGCAGCACTGAAATTCCTGCGAATCCTCCACCCAGTATCAAGATTCTTTTAGCGGATTGCAATTACCGCTCTCCTTTTTATTACAAACATGCTTTGGTAGAAGGCTTGTTTTCTTTGATGAAAGAACAAGATTTTGCATGATTCTGTAATCAACATGCCACAAACCTTGGTAATGCCTTTTACATCATTAATGTAAAATGAACAGATTCCATTAGGAAACCTTCTTACATAGTGCATAAATGTGGTTCACACCGGTGGGCAAAAGTCCTAGTTTGTTTGCAGAAAACGAACTAATTCGCCAGAATCATGCCTGCATGTGCTTTTTGAACAGTTTAAGAATTATTTACCCGCAAATGTAACGACAAATATGAGCGAAAGTACTGACATCGTAGATTACATAAGAGAGCTCAGAATGGTTCTGGCAGACAGCATCGATGTACTTTTGAATCTGCAGTCTGAGGAGGACGAGGAGGAAGATCTTGTGCCGATCACCTGCGCTGCAGACCTAATAGACATGAGTTATGATCTTGCTCGCTCAAGTAGGTTGAAAGCTGCCGAATCTGAGTTTTTGAAACGACAAACCTGATTACTTGTATAAATCTCTAAGATACTTGTCTTCTGCAACAAGTTCGTTAATTCCTGCCAAAACGCCTGCAATTATGTCGTCTGCCAAGTTAAAAACAGGGTGAATTGTCTTCCCTTTCTGGTCTTTACAGCTGATCTCTAGCATCAAATCGTGCTCATCGAAGCCTTTCTTTTTGGAGATTATGGACGCTTTATCTATGCTGGCCGCCGTGATAACGATTTTTTTGGAATCCTTGGCTTGGAAGATGATTTTGTCGTCGCCGCTTCTCTGTCTTTCTAAAATGAGCTTGCCTCCAAGCGACTGAGTCTGCCATCCTGGATAGCCTTCTACATAATCACAATCAAATTCGCGTTGGTCCGTTGACTTGGTTTGTCTTTTACCGTCAAGCGCACTGTCTCTGAGAAAGTTTGCTTGTTCTTTGATGTATTTCCAAAGATTGTCTTCGAATTTTTTTGCAGTGTATATCTTGGTCAACGTGGCGGCAATTCCAATTACCGGAACAACGAACAACGGTGCAGACATTATCAGATTTTTGCCCCACTCGCCGGTTCCTACAGTCACCTCGAAGTTACTTGGCGCGCCTCTAATTGATATGTCGGTACTTCTTCTTGCCCCGGCCGCAGTCCTTAATGCGCCAAGCTTCCTTGCTTGTATAAAACACCAAGATACGGGCTTGGTCTGATCTTTGGAAAATGCTACTTCAAAGTCGTTTTCGGTGAGGTACGTTTCAATCCTTGTAGCAAGCCTTTCAATATCTACATTGTAATCGTGGAAACGGTGCGTCTTTGCCATTTTTGTATTGGGATAGAACGAAGCATTATTTATGATTTAGAAGATCGTGGGAGCAAAAAATGACTCTCCACGATCTTGGCTGGCACAGCGACTTTTTGTCGGCTGGTATGGGGATTCTTGAGAACAAATAAGCACGAAATATTAAAACAATTACGTAGAAATTATCCAGTTTTTTGTCTTCAATATTTTGTTAAAGACTGATTAATGGGTTAGCCGCAATTCGCATGTGGAAATTTCTTACGAGGAGATTTCTGACCTCAGGGAATTCATTTTTGCTATAAATCGTGCACAAGACAGCGTCATAATAGTTGAAGGAAAGCGCGACGCTGCAGCATTAAAGAGCCTTGGAATTACAGAAGAGATCCTGGAATTTCATAGTTTTGGAGGGATAACAAAGTTTGCTGACTCTGTCTCAGATTACAAAAACCTGATCGTTCTTTTTGATTTTGACAAGAAGGGCAAATACCTTACAAAAAGAGTCATTGCACAATTAGAACGAAGAACTAGGATCGATATGTCATACAAAAAACAGCTAATTGGAATCACACGTGGCAAGATACGTACAATTGAGGAATTGAACAGGTATGCCCACCATGTGCACAGCACGATGGTGTGATCATTGCAACTATGCTCATCACGTCGCATTAGTGTTGTTTGTTTAAAATAAAAAACCACACTTACTTAACGAAACCGGTACAATTTTGTTTGTGCCAATATTTACAGACGGGCATCGCGTAAGCGATGAAACTTTGGAAACAATCAAGAATTCCATTAACAACGAAGTCAATGAGTTTGATGTTTCGATTTTGGAATTGTATCACAACAAAAAAACCTGCCAGGTCCAATGCATCATGGAGGCACCAAACGAGGATGCAGTGTTAAATTATCACAAAAAGCTGGGAATCGAGTGCGATTATGTGCATCAATTAGAAAGAATTCATACAAAAAACACTGCCAATACAGAGAGATTAGCTGCAATAGGTGAGCTGGCTGCTCGCCTTGCACATGACCTGCGAAACCCTCTTTCTGTGATTAAAAACACTGTAGAGATAATGGAGACAAAACCAAAACTACGAATTGAAGACAAAGTAATTTACTACAGCAGACTTCACAGAGCAGTAGACAGAATATCTCATCAAATAGAAGACGTCCTTGATTTCGTACGGCCGTTTTCTCTTACATTTGAGAATCGCCTTCTAAATGAGATTATAGCATCGGCAATGGAAAAAATAACACTTCCAGATTCGGTCAAAGTAACGATGCCTCAGAATTTCGTTTATCTTGTGTGTGATCCAATAAAACTTGAAGTTGTTTTTACTAACTTGATTATGAATGCGATCCAAGCAATGAACAATATAGGCCAAATCGACATCAAGATCATAGATGGTAGTGACTTTGTTACAGTACAAATTACAGATACTGGTTGCGGCATTCCAGAAAATGTCTTGCCAAGGATATTTGAACCGTTATTTACAACAAAACAGACTGGAACCGGTCTTGGTTTAGCAAGCTGCAAAAAAATCATAGAGCAACACGACGGAACAATCAAAGTCAGTAGCACAGAAGGCGTTGGCACGACTTTCAGACTTTATCTGCCAAAGCGACAATTAAGCGTGCAGAATGATCTGATTGCGTCACAGAATTAAAAAAATAAGAAAAGAAGCTTATCTGCTTCCTATGATAAAGATGACGCTTGCAGTCGTGCTCACGTCTTGCTCTGAGGAGAATATCGGTGTCCTCGAGGCAGATTCGGATACTGCGCCATCATACGCTGCCTTGTAATAAGGAAGCGGAATTGGCGGAGGATATCCAAACTCTGAGAGGCTCACGTGCTTGACTCCTATTACCTGGTAGTTGAGTGGTGCCAGAGCTTTTTCAGCCTTCGACTGTGCGTTCTTTATTGCTTCAGCTAACAGATCGTCACTTACCTGCATCTGTCTTTTTGGAGACAATGTAAAGTACACAGAATCGACTCTATTTGCGCCTGCGGCTACTGCGCCATCAATTATGTCTGACGCCAAACTCATTTTTGCCGTTTCTACACGTATGATGTTTGAAACGCTGTATCCCGTCAGTCTCTGTTTGTACACGCCAGTCACTTTGTCCTGGTATGATTCGTATACAGGATAGATCGTTAGTTGCGCAGTGCTGATTTCGTCGTCAGTGATGCCGACTGCTTTTATTGCGTCTACGATTGCATTCATCTGTTTTGTGTTTGCATCAAAGGCGTCTTTTGCAGTCTCTTTTTGTACTTCGACTCCAAATTGTATGTTGACCAAGTCTGGATCAACCGAAGTTGTAGCTGTCCCGGTCACCGAAAGTGTCTTCTCTCTTGATGGGAACGGTGTCGGTTCGGTAGTTTGCGCCTGTGCATCCATGCCTGCTGGAACAGCACCAAGCAAAAATGCCAATGCCAGAACAAGTCCTGTTGCTGTTGCGAGTGTTACTGTTTTGTTCATGTGTTGGTGTAGGTGAGGTTTGCTTATTACCTTTGATTAAAATAGGATTTAATCGAAAGGTTTATGATCTGACTCTAGTCGTGAGAATCTCTGAGAATTAGTCGCCTCACCATGAAAGTGTTAATATGAATGTGAGATGACGCTTGATTCATGGGTGACGCAGAAGATCCAATCGGAATAAATGATAAAATTGAGATTTTGTCTACGGATGATCAGAGGATCAAAGCTGTAGGCGAACTCTTAAGCTCCGATTCGAGCAGAATGATCCTAAAGTTGTTATTTAATGATCAGTTGACCGCAAACCAAATTGCGCAAAAAACTGAGATTTCACTGCCGTTGGTAATGTATCACTTGAAAAAAATGCAAGATGCTGGGATAGTCAAAGTAGCGCAAACCACGAAAAACACAAAATCACACGACATGAAATATTATACTGTAGACAAGTTTGCAATAGTCATTTTACCGTCAGGACTTACAGAGAAAGCTAAATCCAGCAAGTCATTGTTTAATTCATTTAATCGCATCTACCGTTTTGCGACAATTGGCGGTGCGGCAATAGCTGCTTGGTTCTCATCACAATTTATCCAACAAAACCAACACGTAACCATATCAAATGAAGCAGCAGAACAGACCAACATGATGATGGGGACTGAGGAAGCGGCACAAAAATCCCTTCAAGCTCCTGCACCACATGCTGACGTGATGCCGTATGCGATGCAAACTGATGCAACGCAAACAGGAGAGCCGCTAACGGACATTTACGTTTCACTAATTATTACACTTGGCGTAGTGATAGTAGGCCTCATAATTGAGAGAATATTTCGTGCGCGCCGAAAAGAGTAAAAATTCCATATACAAACTCCAATCATGGCATTAACCGATAAAGAAAAGGCGTTGGTCGTTATTTCAAATGCAATATCTGTGTATTCTGTTTATGTGAAGAATCCGGACATGTTGCCAAAAAACATGTCAATGATCGACTTTGTCTTAAAATCAGCTCCAGAGGAGCTAAAAAAAGAGATCACGGCAGAACTTATAGACGAGATATTTGAGTTTGTCTCAAAAACGCAAGCAGAGCTTTCATAAAGCCTCTAATTCAACGGTAACTAAAAGAACATGACTTCGATTGCTACTCTGGGCTCACATTGCGCTCTCCAGGTTTTAAAAGGTGCAAAAGATGAAGGCCTCAAAACATTACTTGTCTGCGAAAAGAAACGTGAAAAGCTCTATAGGCGGTTTGAATTTATAGACGAACTTATTTTGGTTGACTCGTTTTTAGAACTACTTGACTCAAAATGCGCTAAAATTCTTGAAAAAAACAAGGCGGTTTTGATTCCACATGGTACTTTGATAGCACAAATGACGACGGAGCAGATAGAGTCAATTAAGACGCCAGTATTTGGCAACAAATGGATTCTAAGATGGGAGTCTGACAGGATGCTAAAAGAAAAGCTCATGGTTGAAGCAAAATTGGACGTCCCGCCATCGATTCCTAATCCAAAGCAAATCAAAAACCTGACCATAGCAAAAAGGCACGGCGCTGCAGGCGGCAAAGGATATTTTCTCACCACAAGCGAAGAAGACTACAAAAGGAAACGTGACAAGCTTGTGTCAAGCGGCCTCATAAAAGGAGACTCGGATTTGTATTTACAGGAATACGTCATGGGCGTCTTGGCATACTTGCAGTATTTTTACTCGCCGCTAAACGAGGAATTGGAATTTTTTGGAGTGGATAAAAGGCACGAGTCGGACATAGAGGGACTGGGCCGGATTCCTGCACCTCAGCAAATGAGTATGGACTACATTTCTTCGTTTAACGTGATTGGCAATAGTCCGATGGTGTTGCGTGAATCATTACTTGAAGAGGTATACAATATGGGCGAGAGGTTTGTCGAAGCATCAAAAAGACTGGTCAAACCTGGAATGAATGGGCCGTTCTGCATAGAAGGGGTTTATGATCAGGACGGAAAGTTCTGGACATTTGAATTCTCGGCAAGGATCGTTGCTGGCACAAATATTTACATGAACGGTTCACCATATTCGGTTCTGCTGTACAAAGAGCCGATGAGCATGGGTAGAAGGATTGCGCGCGAAGTAAAGAACGCAGTTAAAGCCAAGAAATTAGATAAAATCACCACCTAAAGGCAAAACTTGCAAAAGGCAAGCAGGAAAAGATCCGTC
This sequence comes from Candidatus Nitrosotenuis sp., assembly GCA_035575435.1. Taxonomy (GTDB): domain Archaea; phylum Thermoproteota; class Nitrososphaeria; order Nitrososphaerales; family Nitrosopumilaceae; genus Nitrosotenuis. The sequence goes on along the minus strand of DATLXX010000004.1, from coordinate 116,876 downwards.
AGAATCTAGAGAGAGTCATTCTTGAAAGAATAAGTGCGACAAAAGTTACAATTCCCATTACTGCCAGCACTCCTAAAGGGAATTCAGGTATGACACTCGTGCCAATTATTTCTATTTCTTCTGTGCCGGATTCGATTGGAAACGTTATTTTCGGATTGCCGTCGTTGTATGATATGTCGTAATCGGTTTCAAGGCCGTCTACCAAAACAATAAACTCTCCATTTGTGGCACTAAGTACTTCTGATGCGAACTCGATCTCAAAAATGGAATCGGTGACATCGACAGTACCAATTAACAACGATGTTGATTGCTGATCTATTCCCATGGCAATTATGCTGCCGTCAAGCTTGTACGTAACATCGTATGTCTTTTTATCCACTACGAGTTGGTACGTGCCAGAATCCGCAATCGTAGTTTGAAACCATGAAAATGCCACAACTGCAACAGCAGCATAGAGATATTTCTTCAATACACACACAAGAAAAAATGCACCATATAGGTTTTTCAAGACTGTATTTTATGTTGTATTATGGATATTTGCCATTTAATTTCCACGCTAATTCGGATTTTTCGTGTGCTATGACATTGAGTAGTTTTTCTTCCGCGCTTTCAACTTTTTGCATGCTGTTTTGTGGAACTTTGTGCACGCCACCGTCTGTGTCGATGAAAGGCAATGCGAACAATGATGCGACTGCGCCGATTATGACTATTCCGATGAGGGTGGCAATCTTGGATTTTGTGGAATACTCCATTTGAAATGATTATTTGCGAGAAAATTAAATTAATCATTAGTTGATCGTTTCAAACAAAAACGCCTGTGCTTTCTGGGCAGTTTGCATGATTTTTTATTAGATCCTGCTTACACGTGATTTTGTGTTAGTTTAATGTCCGATCATGTCGTGCGCACCATTCATCTTGCGTATGAATTTTCTGTCTATCATGGGGCGTGGTAAGGTGTCCTAAGATCTAGTGTTAGAAACAAAGATTTCGTATGGGGAAAAACACCGATTTTTAACAATTTGTGGATCAGATAGTACCATCAAATCTAAAGCTAATCAAACTGTTACCTTTCCATGAGGCCATCAAGATTTTTGCTGTCTGCTTCCATTATTTTGTTGACCTATTTGAGAACCGTAGGGAGATACACAACTTTGATCGAGCAATCCTGGTGGAAAATGAGGTCACATCAGCAATACTTGATGGCAAATTGGATGAGCTAAACCAACATGTGTTGGAAGACTAGCTTAACTCAACTATAACTGCGGCCTTTTCAGAACCGCTAAGTTCTTCTTGTACAGAGTTAATGATGTGTGAGGCCGAGGTGAGTCCTGATAGGTCTATTAATTTGAGATTGTTCAGCACGTAGACTTGGGGAGCAATGTCGCTTTGCCTCGACTCCATAAAGTCATCTAATTCTTCAAGCACCGAGATTCTACCGCCTTGGAACACCCTTCCATTCTTGACTGAGAGTTTTTGCCTCCCAAACCTATCTAAGACAAGCACGTGGTGTCGATTTTTCTTGCTAAAGAGCTTTTTTTCCAAGACATGTCCAATAAATACAAAATAATGATCGGTCTCATAACTCAGCTCGACCAAGTCTTTGTTTATCTCCATAATCTCGCTTGCCCGATTTAGTGCTTCATCAAGCGTAAACACATTTCTTGCATTGTCTGAGCTATCCAGTTCTACATTGCCAGTTGCAGATATTCTGAGTAGTGACCTTTCCGCAATGTATTCACTATTTATGACGATTGATTCAGGCGTAGCCCCTCTATCTATCATCATGGCATGAATTTTCTTGTGCAACTCTGAAATTTGTTGTGGTGTGGGGTTTGTAATCGTGTGTTCAATTTCTTCTTGAATCATGGATGAAGCTACGCCAATTGAGGAGATCACCTCCGCATGTTCTGCTTTTCGATACTGGATACCAAGTTGTTTTGCCACAAATGGAACAAGCACTGATGCACCTCCGCCGCCGCCAATTATCTGTGTTTTAGATTTGTCCATTTTGAATTCTTTGAGTATCTTTGACACAGTCTTTGTTATTTCGAATGATGCAGTTTGGATTATCGACATTGCTGCTTCTGGACCTGTGAGCCCCAATTCTCTTCCCAATAGCTCCATCGCGATTTTCGCAGACGTTTGGTTGGCGTACGAGTAATCATTCTTATCTACCATGCCCAAGGCATTTGCAGCACACGTGTTGGTTATCGCAAAGGTTTCATTTTCGCATTCTATTGCCACATATGGCTCAACATCGCTTTCTTTTGGCTTGACCATGATTATCTTTCCCTTCTTGAGGGTTTCAGCATCTGCAAAGCATGCATAACGCATTCCTGCTATGTGTGCGCTTCTTGGACCAACTTTCCAGATCCGTTTGTCTTTGATTTTTATCATGCTTCCTCCCGCGACACCTAAAATTCGCACGTCCATGGAACGAATGCATGTAGGATGATCTTTAATTGTGACATAACGAATTTCCGGTTTGCCGTTCTTTATGATGCATATGTTGGTGCTAGTCCCTCCAACTTCTATGAATATTCCGTTTACTACCTTGAGATACAACAAAGCTCCTGCAACACTTGCCGCAGGTCCTGAAAGTATTGTCAAAATCGGTTTTGTTCTAAAGGTATCCATGTTGGTGACGCCACCGTCGCCCTTCATTATCATTAACGGTGCCTTGACTCCAGTGTTTCGAATTGCATCTTCTACAAAATTTGCAACTTCAAATGTCTTTGGAAGGACACTCGCGTTGATTGCGGCAGTAAGTGTTCTTATTTCAAGACCATAAATTCCAGATATCTCATGCGACGCAGTTGCTGGCAAGTTACTGGACATGGCGTTTTTCATGACAAAGAGCTCGTTTGACGGATCATCGACACCAAACGCCTCTGTTGCAACAATCACCTGAACACCGCGTTTCTTTAGCTCATGTATCGTTTGTTGAATTTCAGACTCTGTAAGAAAATGCGATGTATCAAGAAAAACGTGTTCGGTCTTTAGCGTTTGGTCTGAATTGAATTTGGTGTCGTTGAGCAGAGTTCTTTTCACTATGTCATTTTTTTCAGGTGCGACACCCATTGAGATGATTCCCACCTTGGCAGTGTCGGCCTCAAGTAAGGCATTAATGGCCTGCGTGGTGCTATGTGCAATAAGCTCTATTTCGGACACTGAAACTTTGGTTTCATTTAGCAATTGTGACAGGGCTGTGACAATTCCTTCTGAAACCCCTTTCTGTGCTTTGTGTGTGGTGGGAACTGTGGCCTTGCCGATTATCTGTCCTGTTTTGATGTCTATTGCCACTGCTTTTGTGAACGTTCCGCCTACATCTATTCCGATCCTAATGCGTCTCGAATTCATCAATTTCCCTTCTTGATTTGCGCATGGAAGCTATTCTTTGTTCCTTCTTTGGCCTCAAGATCAGCACATACGACGCTGCTGTAAGATATACCCCAAGCAAGATAATTTGGCCTACGACGGTTTCAAGAGTCGGGTAAATCCCAGTCATGGTTGCTAAATTGATGTCGAGTCTCGGTATTGTTCCAAGCATATTGGTGTATGGCACTATGTCCAATATCTGAAGCTCCCTTATTGCGTTGCCCAAAAAGGCGATGGACAAATAAGCGCCAACACCCATTGTGAGGCCAAACAGCATTTTAAGCGGCAATCGCTTTCCTAGCTTTCTTGTTATGTAATATATTGCCAAAAGTGTGCCGAGTCCAACGACGAATCCAAGGCCAACATACATTTCCATGTACTTTGCAAATCCAAACATAGCCTCGTAGAACAGTATGGTCTCAAAGCCCTCCCTGTATACAGTAAAGAATGACAACATTACAAATACTGCGACGCCGCCGGTCGTCGATGCTTGCCACACTTTTGCCTTGACGAACTCCATCCATTTTTTGTGCTCTATCTTGTTTAATATCCAAAAGCTGACATAGAATAAAACAGCTGTCGCGGAAAGTGCCGCGATGGCCTCGATTAGCTCTCTGTTTGCGCCAGATATCTGGATTAGAAATGACGCGACATACCAGGTAACTGCCGTAGCCCCAATCGCAATCACTATTCCGTAATAGACATATGGCTTAAATCTGGTGTTTCTAGACGCTTCCAGATATGTGAGAATTGCGCCAAGAATTAACACTGATTCAAGACCTTCTCTGAAGATCACCGCAAATGACGATGTGAACGCAATTGTTGGCGCAACCTGGCCTGTACCAGTCACAAGACGCTCTGACTCGTCAAGGCTTCGCCTTATCTTGATTGCAGCTTCTTCAACTTTTTCATAATCTGCTTGCTGATTGATAAGGTTTCGAAGCTCCGCAAACTGAATCTCCACCTCGAGCGTGAAATCTGGGTCAATTGTGCGCAACGGGATTTCCACATTCTCATAGCTGTCAAGGTACGCGGTTCTGGCCGATGTAAAGGCAGCTTGGTGATTTCCTTCTTTGTATTGGGCCAGCATTGTTTGCAGGGTGGCACGGATGAAATCGACTTCGCTCATCACCCCTGATTTTTGATCACTGGTGGCAGAGCCCATAGGCTGTATCTCTTTTTGCGCAACGGTTGCCGTTGCGGTCTTGAGAGGAACATGTTTGATGTTTGCGACCATTCGTTCTGCGTTTTCAAGATCATTCAGAATTGGATCGTTTATGAACGCCTCGACCTCGTCGGCAGGTCTTTTCTCCTTTATCATGTTCCTTAGCTCCTCCCTCATGTTTATTTCCATCTTGTGCAACAGATCTGCGTCGACTACCTCTATGTCTGCTTCAAGGTATTCAAAATTGTCAAGGTATGCAGCGATCACCAGCTCCTCTGCTTTTTCGTAATTATTATTTTTCAGCTCCAATATGGTTTGTGCATATATCTGCCGTATGGTGTCGTACAGATTGCCGTGCTCAGTAGATATTGTATGTGTTCCAGTCAAGTCGCGTTGAATTGTGGTGATCAGTTTGCCAACTGCGACAAAATCCTTTTTGTCCGCTAACTGGGACTTTAAATCTGCAAAAAACGCCTCTATCTCACCTTTCTGTCTGGGCTCAAACGATGAATCGGAATTAAACATCTCAATCGATCTATCCACAAGCGACGTTGCGATTACATACTTTTCATGATCGTTTTCAGATACTGCCTCCTGATAGATTCCATCTGCCACAGTAAGCAAATTCGCAACTACAGATGGAGTCTGCTGTGAATCTACAAAATCGTCAAGATGCTGCTCAATTTGGGCTATGTCTGACAATGCTACCGCCGCGTCATCTGGGTTTTGTGTCTTTGATTGCATGTCTATCAATAACAAATGGAGATCATCGGCAAATTCTACCCCTGATTGCCGCAACGTGTGAAGCTGCTGTCCGTAGTAATCATTGGTAAATTTAGAATATTTTTTTGCAGCGTCTACATCACCTTGCTCGAGGCTCGACTTGATCAGTTGGATTCCAATTTTTACTACTTCGCCGGTTGTATGTGCTACAACATCTTGCGATTGAGCATAAGCGAGTGAAAAAGGCATGATTAACGCAACGACAAGAAGCCCTTGCCAGAGTTCCATATTTTGGTTAGGGAAAGCTAACTTTATTTAAAGCAGGGATATGTTCTATAATCTTAGAATGAGACACTAATTAGATTGAAGGTTCAGCGTTGGCGTCATTCCGCCCACTATTATCTCAGCTTTTTTGATCCGGCTTTTGTAAAACTTGATCTTTTTGCCGGCATCCGAGATGACAAATTTGTCCACATATACAAGTGTGAGATTCTCAAGATTTGCGAGAATTTTGTAAACTGTGGATATTGACATTTTTAACTCGTCTGCAATGGCTTGGGCATCTTTTGCCTTAGCGGTAACCGAGAATAAAACTGCCCTCGAGTATACGTTGGCAAGGGTTTCTATGATCTGCTGCGTTACATCATATTGGCTTAATTGAAATATGGAGTTTTTTGCCATGGTTCTCAAATTAATTGGGTGCTAGAACCAAGACCGGCTCTGGCTTTTTTATTGAAATATCAGCCTTACTAATCCTGCTCCTGTATACTTTGAACTTCCTGCCCTTGTCGGAAATCATCCATCTTTCTACGTGCACCAATGTCAAATCTTCAAGGTCTGCCAACTTTTTGTAAACTGAGCTTAGCGGAATCTTGTATTTGTCAGCAATTTCTGCCGCCGTACGTCCTTGCTTTATGAGCGAAAACAGAATTGTGCGTGATTCTGCATCTGCAAGAGCCTCGATTACTTTTTGTGTGACATCGTATTTTTTTAATTGTGGAAGAGTAAATTTGCGGCTCAAACAGTTGTTTAGAATGTTTTGGCATTTAAATAAAATGTTATCGTTCTAATTTTATAGAATGAGAATTGGAAACAAAAAATGACTTAATTGGGCTTAAACTATTGGATTTCTTTATGGGCGAGCCTGTCTGGCTGGAATTTTTGCCACAATGCACCTAAAATCAGTGCAATTGCGACCCAAAATACAGACACTGCAATAGCCGAAGTAGCCCTAAACCAGTTCACTAGCTCCATTGGGGCAGTAACTGGATCTGGGTTTGAAGGCATCGCCACAAACATAGCTATCATAAAAGTCGCATAGCCCACAAATGCGATACTTTTTTTATTCAATTTTTTGGAAATGCGATAAAACCCGAGTGCACCAAAGCCGGAAATAGCTATAAAAACAAGATACAATGTCTGCCTGAGCATGATTGTGTCTGGGTCTCCAACAGTCGGAGGGTTTGCAGGATACTTTGCAAATGGTATGATGTACAAAGTAGCCCACATTATTGCAGAAAGAACTAGTGCCTTTTTGACCATATTTTGACCTGGTAGTGCGTTTTTTGCATATGCAAAAACTATTCCGAATAATGCACCAAACGACGTTCCAAGTATTGCTCCGGCAAGCATTTGTCCACCTTTTTGCCATGCGCGATAAGAGTAATACTCTGCCCAAAATTGTGGCGTGTCTTTAGCTTCACCGGATTCAAACAGGTGTTGGTTCTCGATGCCTATTGCAGTATCTAGGTATGGTTCTACAATGGCAAGATTCACGAGGCCGTGAATAACACCTGCCGCACAACCAGAAATCAAAGCAAGCGCAATAAAAAGAAGTGTTTTCATGACACATCACCTAGTGACATGGGAAGCCTGCTGCATGCCTCATGTCATGTGTGAGTTCATGTATGTACATGTCTGCATATGCTTGATCACCAAAAACAACACTTAGTAGGTGACCCTGGTCGTAGCCTACAACAAACAACCCGAATGCAAAAATTGCTGCAAGAGCTATGATTGCAATTTTTGGAACTGCTTGTTTTGATATGACGACCTCTTTTGAGTTAACCATGTCTGCCGTGCCTAACTTAATGTATTTAAGTTCTTGGACGATTTATCCAATTTATAATAACCAGGTATGAAAAAACAGGTGCAGATCTTACAAAACATAGTGTCAAGAAAAGGCTCAGCCAAAGTTCTGACTTTCTCGGTCCCGCATGTGTTCAAAGCACTGCAACTTTTGTACAAAGATCGATTTGTCAGTCGTGCCACTTTCTGCAAACAACTTCACATGGGCGAAGGCGCAGTAAAAACAATGATCGGGCATCTAAGGGAAGCGTCGATGGTTAGCTCGACAAAATCAGGAACATTTCTTACCGGCAAAGGACAAGCATATATCAAAAATCTGTTAGATATCATTTCTGGAGAGGCAGAAATTAAAAAATGCAAGATAGCGCAAGGCAAATTCAATTATGCCATATTGTTAAAAAAATATGGATTTGCCACAAAAACCGGCATGGAGCAAAGAGATTATGCGGTTTTATATGGCGCATTAGGTGCGACGACGCTGCTGTACAAAGATGATAGATTTGTTTTCCCAAACGAACATGTAGATTGCCTTGCCAATGATCTCAAAACAAGAAACACACTGCTTGACAAGCTCAGACCGCAAAATGGAGATATGATAATAATTGCTGCTGCAAACGAGCAATTTGTGGCAGAGATTGCTGCAAAGAATTCTGCATTGTGGACACTTGCAACACACGGTAAATGATAGCAAACTATTTGAAGAGTCAAACTTGTGTCAATTCATGTCCAAATATTACTTGGCAATACCAGCTATAATTGGAATTGCTGCAGGGCTCTTTGCGACAGTTTATTTTGCAAACCCACAAAAACCACAAAGTGACTTTACGCTTCAACAATTGCTCAATGCAGGTTCACCGCCACACGGCTCCGCCTTGGCACCAATCACAATCATCGAGTTTGGTGACTATCAATGCACGTTTTGCTACAAATTTCACCAATCTAGCCTCGACACATTGGCTAAGGAGTATGTCGAAACTGGCAAAGCAAGGCTGGTCTTTGTTGATTTTCCACTTAATGGCGAAGACTCGGTTTTGGCCGCAGAAGCTGCGCATTGTGCAAACGAACAGGGAAAGTTTTGGGAGTACCACAACGAATTGTACAATAACTGGGGTGGAGAAAGGACTGGCTGGGTCAACAAACAATCGTTAACAGGATTCGCACACAATGTAGAGATGAACCTGGAGAAATTTAACGACTGCCTTAATTCTGGAAAATACAGACAGCAGGTAATTAACACATATGAGTTTGGACAAAAAATCGGCATTAACGCGACTCCGTCCTTTCTGATCATAGCAGGCGACAAAATAGTCAAGATAACCGGCAATCAGCCAATCGATGTATTCAGAAAGACGCTTGACTCAATGTAGTTCTTTTCGTCTTAACTCAAGTGCTATGTGTCTGTTGTATTTTGGGTTTGCCTCCAAAAAGCCTCTTAGTACCATTGTCTTTACACATTCTGCAACATATTTCGGTTCGACACCGCCAAACCTTCGCGCTCTCTTTGAGACATCTTGAAAAAGGCTTTCATTTTCCATATTTGTTGTCTGGCACATGTTTACTCTAAGCAACAGCCCCAAATCGACCAACTTGCGCATTGAGACTTTTTTGCCCTCAAGGTAGATTTCAGAGACCAGTTCCTCAATGCGATAAAAACCCTGCTTAGTTACGCGATACCTCAAAAGCCGGGGGTAGTCCTCCGCTGCTATACAATATGGCTCTGATTGGTTTTCCATGTCTCGCAGTTATTGCTTTGATTAATTACTAGTGCGGCATTTTATGCGAAAAATTCATTCCAATTTGGAAGTTTGCTCCAAAACTTCTTAATATTGAGGAAATGGTGGTTTGAGATAATGGGTAAAATTAACGTAGAAAAACAAGACTCTGTCAAGATTTACAAAATAAAAAAAACCTTGGATGAGCTGTCGCGCATCTCAGGAAGAGGAACGGAGCTCATCTCAGTATACATTCCAAAGGGAAAGCAGCTGCACATGGTAATTAATAACCTCAGGGAAGAGCAAGGGACTGCAGATAACATCAAGTCTGATCTTACCAGAACCCACGTAGTGGACGCCCTCTCAAGAGTTCAGCAAAGATTAAAGCTATACAAGAACACGCCAGAACATGGATTGGTGATCTTTTGTGGCGCATTGCCGCCAGAAGGAGGTGGTCCAATCGGAAGTGAAGTCATCAAAGTTTGGGAGATAGAGCCGCCAAAAGATCTTTCTACCTTCCTGTATAGATGTGATGATCATTTTCATGTAGATATTTTAAAAGACATGCTCAAAGACGAAAACCTCATTGGCTTTTTGGCAATAGACACAAAGGACGCAGGTTGGGGCCTTTTACATGGAAATAGGATCGAGGTGTTGAGGGAGACAAGCTCAGGCGTAGCAGGAAAACATAGGCAGGGAGGACAGTCAGCTCGCAGATTTGAAAGGCTTCGTGAAATGGAACTTACGTATTATTTCAACAGAGTCGCCGAGATAACAAAGGAATTTTTCATAGACATTTACCCAATCAAGGGATTGATTGTCTCCGGACCAGGTCCGACAAAAGAAGACTTTTTGAAATCCAACTATCTCGACTACAGGTTACAGCAAATGGTGATAGCTACGCTTGACACATCTTATTCTGGCGCTGAGGGAATCCGTGAAGCGTTTGTAAAGGCACAAGACGTCCTGGCAGATTTTAGACTTGTTGAAGAAAAAAAACTTGTAGAAAAACTATTCCGGGAAATAAACTCCCACTCCGGACTTGGCGTCTATGGGCTAAAAGACATCATAAACTACCTCAAAAACAATGTGGTGGACACAATTCTGATTACAGACGACACAAACCTCTATCGTCTAGAGATAACATGCAAAAGATGCAACAACGTTCAAGAAGAAATACTAGAGAGGCCGAAAATAATGGCAAGGCAAACCGAGCTGCTCTCAAAGCCGTGCCCAAACTGTAAATCTATGGACCAGGAAGCAAACTCACAAGATTTGATCGATTATTTGTCTCTCATTGCATCACAGGTGGGCACAAGAATCGAAGTGATCTCGGGCGTCTCTGAGCACGGCGCAATGCTCAGCAGTCTTGGCAAGATTGGCGCCATACTGCGCTACAACCCAAATCCGAGGTAGGCCGACAGAAATTCTTGATTTATAGTTATTTGTTTTTTTCATGAGTGCATTGTATACCTACTCTTTAAGTTGTTTTTCGACAAATCGGAAACCGAATTGAACGGTGCCAAATTTGTCGGATTAGCCGCGGTTTTAGCTGTGATGTTGGTAAGCTATGGAGCCGCAAACGCACAGACCGAGCCACTTTCGACAGACACGGTAGGCGGACTGTCTATAAAGACTGTCTTCAAACACAAAGGCGGCACAGAGGAAGTGAATTCGTTTAAGACATTCACACAAAAAAGTGGATACAGGATAGACAAAAACGAACTCCCGTCATTCACACTTACTGGTGGCGTGAGTGACGACAAGCCGATGTTGTACTACGTCACAGATCGTCTCTGGGAATCCCATATGGGCAATAACGATTACAAAGATTTTGATGTCGACGTATACATAAAAAAAGGCAGCAAGGTTTTACGACACCTTTCATACACCGATTGCAATGTGGCTGGATACTCAATCACGACATTGTTTGATGGCGATGAGACATATAGTGGGAAAACGCAATTTGTGATTGCAGATTCGTTTGACTTTGACTGCAGGGGGTACAAGCCATATTCGCCACTCTATGAATCATTATTCAAGCCAAAATCCCCATACTAGGCAGCGCTTATCTGATTGCCGCACTGTCTTGTGTGACCGTCATAACGTTGCCGTCCTGTAGATTCATTATCTTGTGTTTGATTGTGGAGCCTTCTATCTTTTTTATCAGATAGCTGAGGGCAAACGGTTTTTGAATTATGTGCACAGTGTCATCCTTTACATCCTTTAGTTTCTGCATTATTCCGTTTCCGTAAGCTGACAGGAAGATCAGCCTCTGATTAGGCCTGCACTCTAGGATCTCTTTTGCCGCCTCGGCCCCTGTCTTTCTGGGCATGTCATGGTCCAACAGCACAAGGTCAAATGGAGGGGATCTGTTCTTTCTGAACAACTCTTCGTATTTTGCCTCGTTTATGTAATAATCCACACACTCAACGCCGTCTTTTGTGAGTATTACTTTGTGATTACGTTTCTCAAGTGCGATTTTATATTGTTTGGCAGTGAATTCGTTGTCTTCAGCTATCAAGATCTCAAGTGCCATATCTTACCTCCACAAAAAATCTGTTTTAAGACTCGTTTTTTTGTTTTAAACGAACAAACTGCCGTTGTGTGTTCTGGTAAACATCATCTGGGTCAAATCATGCCAATGGAAAAATAGTGTGTGGCAAAACACATCCAGAGAATACCAAAAGACGAACCAAAAAAGGAAAGTCGCGACTTGGGGCTAGAGGAGTGGAAATTTGTTCCAGGAATAGAGCCGAGGCCAGAAACTCCAGATCCGCTAATCGCAAAAGACAGAACAATCACATTCACTAACAAGATTAACAAAGCTACAAAGGAGGAGATCCTAAGAGAAAAGTCGGAAGAGCTTAAAGATCAGGCAACTAACACTGATCAGTATTTCAGATTTGCAAACGAACTAATCAAAGAAAAACTAAACAAGATAAACAATCTTCGTCAAAGTGAGAAAAAATTCACCGCCGAATTAAGTAACTTTTGTGACAAGGCGAAATCAAGGGAAGAGCTTGATGTCTTGGACCCAAAATACATTACAGAAGAAGACGCAAACGTGTTGATCATGCGTCTGGAAGAAGAATTCGAAAGAATGAAGGATAAACTGCTCTACCAAGAACTCATAGTACAAAAAACCAAGGATGAGATTGCTACACGAAGAAAACAGATCCAACAAGTAAAAGAGAAGTTAAAGTCGATACAAAAAACGCCAACGGCCAATGAAATTACAAATCCAATCCAAGTGCTACGTGATGAGTTGAAGAAGGCAGGAATAGATGAAAAAAACAGCATTTTCCAGATTTTGAATCATATTGAAGAAACCATAGACATGAGAAAGCTTAGAGACGAAATTAGAAAAGATTCCTAGTTCTACAGAAATTTCCGTATGTGTCTGGCCAATTCTTCCAGCTCTGTAGAAGACGGAATCATGCGTTTTGTCCAGACTGCACCCATCTCGCTATAGCGTGGAATTATGTGCACGTGAACATGCGGGATGATCTGTTTTGCTGCTCTGCCGTTGTTTTGGGCAAGACTGAAGGCGTCTGCTCCGGTGGCAGACATTATCGCTTTGACAATCTTTGGTATTTGTGAAAAGAGGTTCCCCACACTTGTCGGATCCATGTCAGTTATTTTCTCATAATGAGTTTTTGGAACAACGAGTGTGTGGCCTTTATCAATTGGATATTTGTCTAAAAATGCCACGTGATGCTCATCCTGATAAATGAAATGCCCCTCTCTTTTCCCTTCTACGATCTCGCAAAAAATGCATTGCATGATTGCGAGTTGGATCCATAATTTATTATTGGTATCGATTGATTAATTAGGGATATTTTTTGAGTGTGAGTGTTTCATGGGCAACAACGACAAGAACCAAAAGAAAGAAGAACGAAAAGAAAGTTTCGCCGATAGACAATCCAGGCAAAAGCGCAAAAACATGTTGATTGGACTGGGGGTTCTTGCAGTTATTGCCGCAATAGTTGCTTATGCGGCATTGACATTTGTTGAAAAAAGCGCAACAGACCCACTCCGTGGACCACCTGGTGCTGGAAGACTCAACGATGAACATGAACACGCATCAATTCTAGTTAGGATTCACGGCGATAAATTCGACTTTTCACTACCACCATATCAGGTAAAGAGTCCATACATCCACTTTGAGGGAGAGGACGGAAACACCATCCACAGACACGCATCCAATGTGCCACTGGGATTCTTATTTGATTCCATAGAAATAGAGCTAACAGACGAGTGCTTTATCTTCCCAGATCGAACACCACAGCACACGTTCTGTACAGACGACACATACTCGCTCAAGTTCTACGTAAACCACGAAAAAGTCGACAGCATAGTCAACTATGTAATTAAAGAAGACGACAGGATTCTGATCTCGTATGGCAACCAAAATCAAACGGAAATAGATGAGCAGCTACGCGAATTAGACTCCCAGACGATACTCAAATAATGAAAATCGAGATTCTGTATAATTGAGGGCGCAACCCCATACTACTTTCATCACTCTAAGATAAGTAGCGGCATGACCCATTTGATACGTCCGACGTCAACCCGATATTAACCTCAAAAAGCATGAGTGAACATGATTACATAGAACCAAAATCAATAAAATTCTAATATACTCTTAATTAAAAACACACGTGACAGATTTGTCGATTTCAAGTAGAAACGTCGTAGTTGGCCCAGCAAGAGCCCCACACAGGGCAATGTACAAAGCCATGGGACTAACAGACACGGACCTAGACAAACCGTTCATCGGAGTATCACATACAGGAAACGAGGCAACGCCTTGTAACATTCATCTTGGTAGGCTTGCACAAAAGGCAAAAGAAGGTGTGCATGATGCAGGTGCCACCCCAAGGGAGTTCAGCACCATTGCAGTAAGTGATGGAATTGCTATGGGTCATGAAGGGATGAAGTCGTCACTTGTCAGCAGAGAAATTATTGCGGATTCGATCGAGCTCATGATGAGGGCACACCAATACGACGGGTTGGTCGGCATAGCTGGGTGCGACAAGAGCTTGCCTGGCACAATGATGGCGATGGCAAGGCTTAACCTTCCATCGGTTTTTGTGTATGGCGGAACGATAATGCCTGGTTTCTACAACGGCAAACAACTCACCGTCCAGGATGTCTACGAAGCTGTAGGCGCCTATGAGGCAGGCCAGCTTACAATGGAGGCACTAAAGAACATTGAAAATTACGCGTGTCCAAATGCAGGTTCGTGTGGTGGCATGTTCACCGCAAACACTATGGCATCAATCTCGGAGGCTCTAGGTATTGCGCTTCCAGGAAGTGCGAGCCCGCCTGCAGAAGATGAAAGAAGAGACAAGATTGTATATGATACTGGTGTTGCTGCGGCAAAATTACTTGAGCTTGGAATTAAGCCGCGCGACATTTTGACTTTTGAAGCATTTGAGAATGCAATAACAATACTTAATGCAATAGGCGGCTCTACAAACGCAATACTTCATTTGCTTGCGATATCTCACGAGGCAAGAATAAAGCTGACATACGACGACTTTGAGAGAGTCAGGAAAAGAGTGCCGCACATAGCAGACCTCAAACCTGGCGGGATGTACGTCATGAATGATTTAGACAGGGTCGGAGGCGTACCGATGATGCTCAAAAAGCTATTGGATCGAAAGTTGCTACATGAAAACGTGATCACAGTCACTGGGAAAACAATGAAGCAAAACCTTGACTCGATCATCATTCCGCCGTCAACCAATGACATTGTAAAGCCTCTTGACTCACCGCTCTACAAAACCGGAACCGCCGTAGTGCTAAAAGGGTCTCTTGCTCCAGACGGGGCTGTGGTGAAAATGTCCGGCGTGAAAATCACCAAGTTCACTGGAAGGGCCAAGACGTTTGACAGAGAAGAAGATGCATTTGACGCGGTATCAAAAAACCAGATTCAGGAAGGAGATGTTGTAGTTATTAGGTATGAAGGCCCAAAAGGCGGCCCAGGAATGAGGGAGATGCTGGCAGTGACAGCAGCCTTGGTTGGACAGGGCCTCGGAGAAAAGGTGGCAATGGTAACAGATGGCAGATTTTCTGGCGCCACAAGGGGTTTTATGATCGGACATGTAGCGCCTGAGGCATTTGTCGGCGGGAACATAGCACTCGTAAGGGATGGCGATCAGATTTCAATAGATACTGAAACGAATTCAATCGACTTGCTTGTGTCCGATGATGAGCTAGCTAGACGCAGAAGTGAATGGAAGCCAAGAAAACCAAATTACGAGAGCGGTGCGTTGGCAAAATATGCCTCACTTGTGGGCTCTGCTGCTCAAGGCGCTGTGACCACCCCCAAATGGGATTAGCGCAAACCATTCAAGCACGGCACGATTCTAGGAGTGAAACCTACAAACAAATACTGTTTTGCCACCGATCTTTTTTGCGGTAAGGCCAAATCCCTCTTTTAGTTCCTGCTTGCAAAAATAACACGTTGCCTCAGTGGCAGTGGAACGAAGTATGCAAGTCTTTTTTGGAAAATAGATCTCAGAATAAAGAACCGACCTTTTTGGGCTGCCTACGAGCATCTGGCTCATACATCTGTTAGGCACACGATCTCATATAAAGGTACCGTACCATACCGTAATTTTTGCATTTTTGTGTGCAGATCGTGCGTAAATTTTGAAAAAATTCTGAAAAACCCAGATGATCGTTCAGTAGACCATGCCTTGAAATTATAAATAGACGGCAGAGGCCAGTTCTGGTATGGGTGGCCATCTTTGGAGATTCCGAACCTACCGTAATACCACTAGGGCTACCTGGCTCACAGTTTGAGATCTATTCACAGCTGGAGCAAAATTATTCACATACTTTTCTGTTCGAATCCCTTACAGGGCCAGAAGAGCTTGCCGAGACATCGATCATAGGGTTTGATCCACAGATACTGGTTTACGGCTATGAGGATCGCGTTGTTTTACACTACAAGGACGGCACCACAAAGACAATACCCACCAAAGATCCAATAGCTGAGCTGAAAAATCTCATCAAACATGTAAACAGTACATCGTTTAGATATCTTGGCGGTGCGGTTGGGATCATAAACTATGACGCAATAAAGCTCTACGAAAACATCCCGATTCACAATGACAAAGACAAGCCACTCATGGAGTTCGGGGTCTACCAAGATGGCATCATATATGACAACAAGACAAGAACTTCGCTCTATTTTTATTACAACGAGAACAGAGTAGAAAAGATCAAATCAAACAGGCGAAGCTTTGGCAAAATCACACTTTCAGACATAACTGCCAACATGGACGAAAAAAAATTCTCAGAAATAGTGATGAAAGCAAAGAAATACCTTCATGATGGCGACATATTTCAGGTTGTATTGTCGAGGCGATTCAACTTTTCAGCAACAGGGGACTATTTGCGTGTCTACAAGGAGCTGCGTTCCTTGAACCCGTCGCCTTATCTCTATCACATGAAGTTCGGACCAAAAACATACATCGGTTGCAGTCCAGAGATGCTTGTTCGAGTCACAGGAAAGGATGTAGAAACATTTCCAATAGCAGGGACGCGAAAGATTACAGACGATGAGCAAAAAAACGAGCAACTAAAACAAGAACTACTCAACGACGAAAAAGAGCTTGCGGAGCACACAATGCTTGTGGATCTTGGGAGAAACGACATCGGCCGAGTATGCAAATATGGGAGCGTGCGCGTCACAGAGTTGATGGAAGTAAAAAGATTCTCCCACGTTCAACATATGGTGACACATGTAGTGGGCGTCCTAAATGAACAAAATGACATGTTTTCTGCCTTCGAAGCTGTCTTTCCCGCAGGAACCGTCACTGGAGCGCCCAAAGTACGCGCCATGGAGATAATAAACGAGCTGGAACCAGATACACGAGGACAGTATGCAGGCGCGGTAGGATACTTTTCAAACAATGGTTGTTGTGATTTTGCAATAGCAATACGTAGTATATTTTTTGAGGACTGCAAAGGATTTTTACAAAGCGGAGCTGGAATCGTCGCAGATTCGACTCCAGAAGGCGAGTTCAAAGAAACTGAGCACAAAGCTGGAGCAATGATTGCCGCGTTAAGGGAGGCAACGAAATGAAATTTCTCATAATTGACAACTATGATTCTTTTACATACAACATAGCACAGCTGCTAGGCGAGCTTGGCGTAGAATCAGATGTTGTAAGAAACGATAAGATATCCCTCCAACAAATAATTGACAAAAAATATGATGCGATCATAATTTCGCCAGGCCCAGGAACCCCAGAAGATAGACGGTATTTTGGCGTATGTTCAGACGTCATAAGAAAACTTGGCCCATCCACACCAATTCTTGGGATCTGCCTTGGACACCAGGGAATAATTCATGAGTTTGGAGGCAAAGTGGTAAATGCAGGATGCGTCAGACATGGCAAGACCAGTCAAATAAAACATTATGGTGATTCTCTTTTTGAAGGAGTAAAGAATCCATTTAGAGCTACAAGGTACCACTCCCTAGTAGGAGACAAGACCATAATCCCAGACGTGCTCAAAATCACAGCTGTGGCAGAAGACGATGGCGAGGTGATGGGAGTATCTCATAAAAAATATCTAATTGATGGCGTCCAGTTTCACCCAGAGTCAATTCTCACCACTGAAGGAAAGAAAATTCTGCAAAATTTTGTAAACAAGGTAAGAAAATGCTAACACAACTTACTGCCAAGCTTGATTCGAGTGCAAATCTAGGCATAGAAGAGATGCGATATGCCATGGACTGTATTTTATCTGAAAAAACACCAGATGTGCAAAAAGCGGATTTTTTACAAAAGCTGACCAAAAAAGGTGAAACTGATGACGAATTATACGCAATGCTTGAGAAAATGGACGAATACGGCATACACATTGCGCCAAAATGCAATGGAACCATAATAGACGTATGCGGTACTGGTGGTGACAAACTTCAAACATTTAACATATCTACCACGGCATCATTTGTGGTTGCTGCCGCAGGCGGATACGTGGCAAAACACGGAAATCGTTCGGTATCAGGTGTATCTGGAAGCGCAGACATCTTTGAGTTCTTTGGGTATGATCTTGACGCATCGCCGCAACAAACAACGTCAATCATTGAGAGATCAAGAATTGGTTTTTTATTTGCTCAAAAATTTCACCCGTCTATGAAAAACGTTGCGGCTGCAAGAAAGCTCGTTGGTGGAAGGACAGCATTCAATTTGTTGGGACCGCTTTCCAATCCAGCTCGTGTCAAGAACCAGCTTGTTGGAGTTTTTTCTGAAGAATATATTGAGAGAATCGTCTCTATATTGAAGAGACGTGGTGGGCAAAACATAATGGTGGTTCATTCAGAAGACGGACTAGACGAGCTGTCTGTGACTGCAAAAAATTCAGTGTGTTTTCTCAAGGAAGGAAAATTGTCAAAATTAATAATCGATCCTCAAGCATTTGGACTGCACAAGGCGTCGATCAAAGATATTCAGGTATCGTCAAGACGTGATGCCATCAAGGCCTTTTTAGCAGTGCTAGATGGCACTGCAAGCCGTCCACTGAAAGAGATGACCATACTCAATTCGGCAGGCGGATTGATTGTCGCAGACATGGCAAATGGATTTGATGAAGGGATATCAATAGCCAAAGACACACTTGAAAGCGGCAAGGCGTATTCGCATTTTGTTGAGTTTGTGAAAAATTACGGCGATGTGGGAAAAATCAGAGAGGTGGAATCAGCATGATCAAGATTCTCAAACAACTCGTTGAAAATTCGCACAGAGCAATCGACGAAGGCACGTACGCCATAGCGGAGTCACTTGACGGCTCAAAAATCGACCTCATCTCTTCGATTATGAACAACAAACATGCCTCACTTATCACCGAAGTCAAATTTGCCTCACCGTCATTGGGTCAAATAAGAAAGGTTTCTGATCCGGTGCAAATAGCAAAATCCATGGTGCGTGGTGGCGCACTCGCTCTTTCAGTTCTTACACAACCGTACATGTTTTCAGGCTCGCCGGAATACTTTGTCGAAATTAGAAAGCAAATCGACGTTCCGATGTTGATGAAAGACATAATTGTAGACAAAATACAGATTGACGCTGCAAAAAAGATGGGAGCCGATTATGTGTTGCTAATACAGTCTCTTTTTGACTTGGGTTATCTAAAAGAGATTGACGAGTTTGTTGAGCATGCCCATAAAAATGGGTTGAAGGTGTTGATAGAATCCCACACCAAATCTGAATTTGCTAACTCGTTGAAAACAGGCGCAGATCTTCTGGGCATCAACAACAGAGATTTAGACACACTGGAAATTGACATAAACACGACAAAAAGGATTCTAGACGGTTTTGACAAAAAAAGACTTATTGTGTCAGAGAGCGGCATCGAGTCGCCAAAAGACATAGTGTTTTTGAAGAGTTGTGGTGCCGATGCATTCTTGATTGGTTCAAGCATAATGAAGGATAATGACATTGAACTAAATGTGAGAGGTTTGGTAAACGCCATATGAAGATAAGATTTCCAAAAGACGGCAGGTTTGGTCAGTTCGGTGGCAAGTACATTCCAGAAACCCTAGTTCCGGCAATACAAGAACTTGAAGAAAGCTACCTGAGATACAAAGACGATCCTTCCTTTAAAAAGGAGCTAAACTACTATCTCAGAGAATACGCTGGCCGGCCAACTCCGCTGTATTTTGCAAAAAATTTAACAGAAAAGATCGGCGGTGCCAAAATCTATCTCAAACGAGAAGATCTGCTTCACGGCGGAGCGCACAAGATCAACAATACACTTGGCCAGGCGCTTTTGGCAAAACGCATGAAAAAATCCAGAATAATTGCTGAGACAGGTGCCGGCCAACATGGTGTCGCAACAGCTATGGCGTGCGCATGCCTTGGTTTGAAAGCCGAAGTCTATATGGGATACAAGGACACCATAAGACAGAAGCTAAATGTCTTTAGAATGAACCTTCTTGGATGCGATGTCCATGCAGTAAAAAGCGGCTCACAGACACTCAAGGATGCAATAAACGAAGCAATCAGAGATTGGATCACAAATGTCAAAGACACATATTACTTGCTTGGCTCTGCGGTAGGTCCTCATCCATACCCAGTCATGGTAAGAGATTTCCAGTCTGTGATTGGCTCTGAGATCATCATGCAGATGAAAAAGCTTGGAAAAAGGAACCCAGATACTGTGATTGCCTGTGTGGGCGGAGGATCTAATGCAATCGGCACGTTTTATCCACTAATTGACACTGACACAGAAATTATCGGGGTGGAAGCTGCAGGCGAAGGCCTAAAATCCGGCCACCATTCGGCGACACTGAGTGCCGGATCAAAAGGCGTGCTACACGGTATGATGACATACCTTCTGCAGAATAACGAGGGACAGATTAAGGAGACACATAGTATCTCTGCAGGCCTTGACTATCCAGGTGTTGGCCCAGAACATGCATATCTAAAGGAACAAAAACGTGTAAAGTACACTAGTGCGACTGACAGAGAAGTAATTGAGGCGTTTTTGCTGCTGACACGTACCGAAGGCATTATTCCAGCCCTGGAATCTGCTCACGCAATTGCGTACGCAGTCAAAGCAGCAAAATCAAAACCAAAATCAGAGTCGATTGTTGTGACTCTCTCCGGAAGGGGCGACAAAGATGTAGAAGTAGTTGAAGAATATGTCAAAAAAAATTTCAAGAATCCAATCTAAGTTCCAAGAGCTTAAAAATAAAAAAGAAAAAGCGCTCATTGCTTACTACATGGTAGGCTACCCAAGCTACAAGGACACATTTTCTGTAATAAGGGGTCTTATCAAAGGTGGGGCAGACATAATAGAGATTGGGTTTCCATTTTCAGACCCACTGGCTGATGGACCTGTCATCCAGAATGCAAGCACGACTTCGCTGCAGAGGGGAACGCGGCTAAATCACCTTTTTGGACTGGTGAGTGAGATTCGAAAGGAAAGCGAGATACCGCTGGCTCTCATGACGTACACAAACATACTGTACCATCAGGGTTATGACAGGTTCTTTGCCATGGCAAAAAAGGCAGGAATCGACGGTTTTATTGTGCCAGATATGACTGTGGAGGAATCAAAAGAATACATTGCTGCCGCAAAAAGATACAATATTGATACAATCTTCCTTGTGTCGCCAAACACGGCAAAATCCAGATTGGAGAAGATAATTAGGCAGACTACTGGGTTCTTGTATCTGGTTTCTGTATTTGGGACGACTGGGACGAGGTCAAAAATCCAAAGTTATACCATCGACGCCCTCAAAAACACCAAAAAAGCTGCTTGTTCCAGGATCCCAGTTGGAATAGGTTTTGGGATTTCAACACCTCGTGATATTTCCAACTATGTCAGACATGGTGCAGACGCCGTAATAGTTGGAAGTGCACTAATAAAGCTGGTGGAGGGCACTGCGTCTGGCCGGCTAGAAAAAACCGTGGCCGAGTTTACAAAGAAGCTAAAGGCAGCCACAAAATAGCTACTTTTTTGAATATCTTGCCTTCAATGCAAGAAGTATCATGTTGAGTACAATAGTGACCACGTTTGCACCAATTATGACCAAATCCTGTTTTTCTATTCCATAGACGATCCACAAGGACATACCTATAGAGATCAGAATCATCAAAAGATACGATACGTCGTCAAGGTGTTTTGTTTTGTAGCCTTTGATGATTTGCGGTATAAAGCTTGATGAGACAAGGGCGCTTGCAACGCTGCCAACCAGAGTGAGCCAAATTCCCTCAAAAAACATTTCTTTGAAGGAAATCACGGCGAATTAAAATTTTTGTCTCAATTTGACTAGTTACGACAAGTGATGTTGTTGCACGTCGCACTAATAAAGAATAAAAATCCCATCTTCCATCTGTAAATGTGCGGGCAAAATTCATCTTTGTTACCGGGGGCGTGATGTCAGGCCTCGGTAAAGGCGTCGTGACATCCTCTATTGCAAAGCTCCTCCAACTGTCGAACCAAAAAGTCTCTTGTGTAAAAATTGATCCCTACCTGAACTATGACGCAGGCACCATGAACCCAATAGCTCATGGCGAGGTCTTTGTCACAGAGGATGGAGGCGAGTGTGACATGGACATAGGGAACTATGAGCGGTTCTTGAACCAAAACATTCCAAAAACTCACAATATCACCACTGCTCAGATCTATTCGGCGGTGATCGAGGCAGAAAGACGTGGCGAATATCTTGGCGCGTGCGTGCAGATAATACCGCATGTCACAGACGAGATAAAGCGTCGAATACGCAAAATTGCTGAAGACGAACAGCTTGATGTTTTGGTCGTAGAGTGCGGTGGCACGGTAGGCGACATAGAAAGCCTTCCCTTTTTAGAGGCACTGAGGCAACTCAGGTTGGAGGAAGGGCCACAAAACGTCATATTTGTACACGTGACTCTGGCGCCTTCTCTAGATGTCGTAGGCGAACAAAAAACAAAACCAACACAACACAGCGTCCAAGAGCTGCGCAGAATAGGAATTCAGCCCGACTTGATTGCAGTCAGATGCTCTACTCCCTTGCACGAATCCACAAAAAAGAAAATCTCAATGTTTACAAATGTCACAACAAATGACGTGTTCTCGTGCCATGATGTCAAGTCGATTTTCATGGTTCCTCAGATTCTCTATGATCAGGGGATCGTCGACAACATTTTCACAAAATTCAACAAAGTTGGCCTAGTCAATACATCTGCAAACTGGGACAGATGGAATGCGATAATCAACTCACTCCAAAACGTCAGTGGTCAGGTGAAAATAGCCATGGTGGGAAAGTATGTGACTCTTGCAGACAGCTATGTAAGCGTAAACCACGCCTTGAAACATGCGGGGGCAAAAATTGGCAAAGATGTTGTAATAGACTGGATTGATTCTGAAGGGATCAATGGCAATCTAGAAAAGCTTTCAAAATATGACGGAATACTGGTGCCTGGAGGATTTGGTGTGCGTGGTGCAGAAGGGATCATAAAGACGGCAGACTTTGCACGGGCAAAAAATATTCCATATCTTGGGATTTGTTTTGGCTTTCAGCTAGCTGCGGTTGCGTTTGGTCGCTATGTGTGTGATTTCAAGGACGCAAACTCCACCGAGCTTGAGCCAAACACGGCAAACCCCGTGGTGGATTTACTGCCAGAACAAAAAACCGTTGAGAACATGGGTGGCTCATTGAGGCTCGGATCACACGAAATCCAAATCAAAAGCAATACGCTTGCATTCAAGACATACCGCACCAACAAAGTCATGCGCAGACACAGACATAGATATGAGATCAACAAAAAATACCTTGACGTATTTGAAAAAAACGGCATGATCTTTTCTGCAGAAAGCGACAACTCAAAAAGAATGGAAATGTTGGAGATACCATCACACAAGTTCTATCTTGGGGTCCAATTCCATCCAGAGTTCAATAGCAGGCCTGGTTTCCCAGAAGAATCTTTTGAGGCGTTTGTAAGAGCTGCTGCAAGCTAAACCAGTTTTTACCTAAAGCAGAATTTTTAAGTCAAATCTTTGCTCATTGGGAATGTGTTGCGTCTTATTTGCGCAGCCTTTGCAGTCATGCTTGTGCTAGCGGCGTTTGCGAATGACTCACTTGCAGAGCAAAAAGACCTGCAAGACAAAATCAAAAAGGCCAACATAAACAAAGATATTAAAAATCTAAATCTGCCAGACGATGCCAAGACGGCAAAGGTGACTCAGGTAACCAAATCAAGGATGCTTTCGACTCTCTACATAGTTACCGTCGAGGCATGTGCAGGTCGCGAAAGGCTGTATTCGCCTGAAATTGAGCTGAAATCAGACATGGATACGATAAGGGTGAAGATAGTGGGCCTAATAATGCCGAAGGCTTGTAAAAGCAGCGATTTCTTCATACGGGCCAACAATCCCAACTCAATATCTGTCGGTTTCTACACCAGATAATTAATCAATTTTAGATATCTCGTAGATCTTTTGCCTGGCATCACGTATTGAGATCTTCTTTTTTACATACCCTTTGTCAAGCAAGTGTCTTAATGCGAGTCGGACTGTTCTGTCTGGCAGGAGCGTTTTTGTGGCAAGCTCTTTCTGGGTCAGCGAGCCTTCGTACTCAAGTGTCTTCAAAAGCAATTTGGAGCTTGGCGGCATGTTCAATAGGTCTTCAGCAAGCTTTACCTTCTTTGCCAATGCGGAAACTGCAGTGGAGTCTTTTTTCATTTTTATTATCTTGGCTGATGGTGTTGATTTTGTACATTCCAAGGTGTTGTTGATTCTGAACCTGTCTGCACCGTCAAGCACGACTTCACAGAAAAGCCTAGATGTGACATCGTCGATTTGGATCAAGCTTGTATCGTTTACTATTAACGGCCTTCTTGTGATGTCGAGCGAATTGACTGAAACTATCCCAAATACTGGTGAATCTTGGAATATCATTGGGCCTCCTGCAGACATCGAGTAAGCTGAAGAGCCTATTGGAGTAGAAATTATCACACCGTCACTGCTGTCATGCCAAACTTCTTCGTTATTTATTCTCAAAATGTGTTCCATGAGAACTGCGCTTTTCGATGGAAATACGGCAACGTCGTTTAACACTGGGTATATTGTCTTACCATCTATTTTGACGCCCAATCTTGTAAATTCGGATATAGCGTAATCGCCTTTTTTTATTCTATTTACATATGATGAGAACTCTTTTAGGTCTACTTGGGCAAGAAAGCCGCTCGATTCCGACTCACTAACACCAAGAATTGGTATTTGTGGATCCTGTGTTTTGTGAAAATAGTTTCTAACCCCCCTGTCTCCGCCAGTGACTATGATGCAATCAATGTCTTTTCTGGCTTTGTAGCCCACGTAAGTGGACGAGATTCCGTAATCATCTAGCACTGTCTTTATTGTTTTGACAGCAATGTCTGTTGGACCAAAACCTGAAATTCCAAATTGCACGAATCATTAACCTCCCTCATTATAATAAAGTCTCACACGTCTGTGAATTTGATTGTATTATAAAAATAACCTGCATTGGTCTCCGTAGCTGCTCTTGGTGGCACCTTGTCGAGACCTATTTCTTTTGATTCAAGTGCTGCCTGCGCTGCTCCACCGGCAAAACTCAGCGCCCACAAAACATCTTTTTCTTTTAACAACGTACAACAAAAGGTAGCAGTGAAGATGTCCCCCACACCAGACGTGTCATAAATATCCATGTTGGGAAGCCTGATTGAATATCGTTTGTTGTTGTAAAATAATGAAACGTCTTGTTTGTTTGTGTATAGTAGATACTTTACTTTTTTTTGGAGTGCCAAGGCACCATCGATTCCTGCAAGGCCGGTGAGGTGGTATGCCTCACTTGGATCCGATTTGAGGCCTGCAATTTTGCTCAGATCAACTTCGGTTCGCTCAAAATAGATTTTTTTGTCAGCTGCAACTCTGCGTAGGAAACCTTGCGGATCAAGAAAAACCAGTTCACAGTCGTCTTTTATTTTCTCAAATACTGGTGCAGGTATTTCATTGAAGACCGGACTAATTAGAATGCAGTCAGCGCTAATTTTTTTATAATTAATTTCATCGCAGAGATTTTTGAGCCACAAGGTTCTTTCTGTGTCATTTATTTCCAATCTGAAACGCGTAGTTGGTTTTCCAGACGGCGCATTCTCAAAAACTATCTTGTTTTTTTGGAGCTGCTCCACAAATTTAAAATCTGCACCAAATTTTGTTGCAAGCTCTACGTCAAAATTCATGTTTCTTGCGGCCATTCCACAATAACATGCTGGGCCGCCAGGTGTCACATACACCCCGTCTCCTATTTTGATTTCATCTATTGTACAATGAGAAAATATGCCGAGTTTCATCTTTTCTGCTCATGGTGTTGAGGATTTAGTTTTTTCCTTTTCGAAGCAGACCTTGCACAAAATCCGGCCTCTGTCTATTACAAGCTCCACATTTGATTTGAGGCACGAGTGGCAAAGTCCTCTCATTCACAATGATTACCGACATCCTCATAAATCAACTTTGGTTAGGAATCTGAGAAAAAGAGATATTCTAAGCTATTTCCTTCGAATCCATGAAGAAGCCCATACCTGTGACGCTTGCCAAAAAGCTTGTTACCTTGGTGATGTTGGTGTCACTTATTGGTATCGGAGTCACAGTATTTTTTTCGTTTCACTATGCAAACCTCATAATAGAGCAACGCGTCATGGATCAGCTCACTAGCCAGTCTTCAGTAAGGGGAGATTCTTTGCGAAATTTATTGAGCTCAAAAATTCAACAAATCCAAGTTATTGCCACTGACCCGATGATTCAAAACCTGATCAAGGAATTTGATGTCATCGAGGATGATTCTGCGTTCGCAACAAAAATTTCTGAGCGGAGAATTGCGTTTTTGATAGAAATTCAGGCATTTGAAGCAACAATTGGTGGTCTAAACGATCTGGAGAATGTGGAGATAGTGAATGCTGAAGGTAAAAGACTGTTTTCCTTGTTGAACATGAGGGACAAAAAAGAATTTCTGACGGATCCTGTGTTTGTCAAAGGACTTCACGAACCATTTGCACAGATAGTACAGGGAAAAGATGGGAAAAGAAAACTCATTTTGGCAACACCCATCTATGATAACCCAAAAGATGCGCCAATAGGGGTTGCGATTGTTACTTCTGACACTCTGTTCGTTGATCAGATCTTGCTAAACAGATTGGGGCTAGGAGAAACTGGAGAATCGTATCTTGTTAATGAAGACAAGATGCTCATCTCAGAGTCCAGATTTGTGACTGACGCTGCGTTCAGAAAAAAAGTAGACACTGTTCCAGTTAACCTTTGCTTTGAGAGCGGTAAAAACCATAGCGGCCTATATCATGATTACAGAGGAGTCATGGTTTTTGGTTCTTCAAATTGTATGAAAGATATTGGTCTTGTTTTGCTAGTCGAGATTGACGATACGGAGGTATTTGAGCCAGTTCACGAACTACAAGAAAAAATCCTTC
This sequence comes from Candidatus Nitrosotenuis sp., assembly GCA_035575435.1. GTDB lineage: Archaea > Thermoproteota > Nitrososphaeria > Nitrososphaerales > Nitrosopumilaceae > Nitrosotenuis. The sequence continues at coordinate 89,859 of DATLXX010000004.1, read as the reverse complement.
TGCTGGGGGCGATAATAACAATAGCTGTTGGAATCGTGGCATACTTTTTGTCAAAGCTGATTTCAAAGCCTTTGATAAAACTTCAACATGCGGCACGAAAAATAGCTAGCGGCGACCTTGATGTTCGTACCAACATAAGAACCCAAGATGAAATAGGCCAACTCTCGCAATCTTTTGATCAGATGGCTGAGCAGATTCAAGACTCGTTGTTAAAAATCAAAGAACGCGAAGACGTCATCAAGCAGCAAAAAGACATACTTTTGCAATTCTCACAGTATAGCTCCAATTACTGCGTGTGTTTTGTCGACATAGTAGGATCGACAAGGCTCACCTCAAAGCTTAGTGATTTTCAGACTACAAAATTTTATTCAATAGTCCTCAATTCGCTGGCAACAGTGATTACTCAGAATGGTGGCGTCGTGGTAAAAAATATCGGCGACTCGTTGTTATACTATTTTCCAAAAACAGATTCAGAAGAGATAGGCCCATTTGAAGAAATGCTGGATTGCTGCATGAAGGTACTTGACGCAAAAGAGAAGATAAACCAAACATTAAGGGACGAGAACCTACCAGAAATCAGCTACAGGATCAGTGCAACGTTTGGGCCTGTCAGGGTGGCAATAATTGCCACATCTGCAATTGATGACATTTTTGGATCCACTGTGAACGCTTGCTCCAAGATAAACTCCCTTGCAAAGCCCAACACCATGGTGATAGGCGAATCGCTTTATGAGAAGATAAAGATGGTAAAAAACTACAGTTTTGAGTTAATTACGCACTACAACATAGATGCTGAAAACAAATTTGCCGTCTACCAGGTGATTCCAAACAAGTGAGAGACACATTACCGCTCCAAACGTGCACCCTTTGCGTACAAGAATATAAGGAGGCACCTTGAAGGACAGGCATGCCATTAAAGCGCGCAAGCAGAGGACGACGCAAGGGTGGAAAAGGTTCCTCGGATCGAATTCAATGTACCAATTGTGGAGCTACAGTTCCAAAAGATAAGGCAAAAAAAGTAACATCAAGACTGAACTTGGTTGAGTCATCTCTTGCAAAAGAACTAAGGGCGCAAGGTGCATACATTGCTGCACCAAAAGTTCTAAAATGGTACTGTGTGTCTTGCGCGATTCACTTTGGAATACTAAAGATAAGATCTGCTGACTCTAGAAGACAGGCAGGAAGATTATACTAGTCATTCTTGAATGCTTTTTGCCGTGATTATAATTCTTTGAATGAATGTGATTGCTGCAATTATGATTACTATTATTATTGCATATTGCATAAAGCCAGTCATCCCTATTATTGCGATAACAAGTAGTCTCTCAGCTCTTTCACCTATTCCTATTCCCTGTAGTTTTATTCCAAGAGATTCAGCTCTTGACCTTGCATAGCTGACAAGTAGGGAAAGTGTGATTGCCAAAAACACCAAATATGGCTCGGCAAAACCGCCCATCAGCAGCCCCAGAAATATAGCTACTTCGGCTATCTTGTCAAAAACCGAATCCAAGAAACCTCCTCTCTTTGAGACCTTTTTTGTGACTCGTGCAACTTGGCCATCTACGACATCGAAAAACCCAGAAACCAGTAACAAGACTCCGCCAATTATTGTAGCAAATTGAATTTGTGGATTCAAGGCATATGCTACGGCGGACAAAAATGCAAACCCTAGTCCGACCGATGTCCAAAAGTTTGGTGAAAGACCAGTTGCTGCAAAGACGCTTCCGAGTTTCTCAAGATGCGGCTTCAATGAATCCCTAAAGTTGTTTAGCATCTGTTTTTTGAGATTGAAGGAGTCTATTTAATATTCATGGCAATTATTGTTGACATCAACTTCGCAGCTATGGCTGCGGTAGAGCCATTGTCATATGTTGGGTTTAATTCGACTATATCCAAGCACGATATGGCTTTGCCATCCAACGAATACATCATGTCAAACAGCTCCCTTGATGTTATTCCTATTGCTTCTGGATTTCCCACGCCTGGTGCAAAGGCTGGGTCCAGCACGTCAAGATCGACGCTGACATATATTTTGTCAAATGTAGAAAGTTTGTCTTTGATGAGTTTTGGGCCGTCTCCTTGTCGTATGGATTTATCAGTCACAACTTCAATTTTGTTTTCCTGTAGAAATGCTAGTTCTTCTTTAACAAAAGAACGCGCCCCAACATGGAGTATGTTTTCTGCGCCACGCGTTTCCACGATTCGGCGCAGATATGAGGCATGGCTGTATTGCGCACCAGCATAACCATCTCTTAAATCGTAATGTGCGTCAAAGACCACATATGCAGTGTCTTTTGGGAAACTTGTGTATGCTCCATAAGTAAGAGAGTGCTCTCCGCCAAGAATTATTGTCATGTTCTCATTTTTTTGTAACTCGGCAGCAATTTTATTCACCATGTCAAGCATTTCTTGTACATTTACAGTGTGTTGTACATTACCAAGATCTGTTATGTTGACTGATTCAAGGTCTATTCCAAACTTTGGCTCAAATATTTCAATATTGTTGAATGTGTTTCTTATTGTGTCTGGGCCGAACCTAGTTCCAGGCTTGAACGAGTGTGTTGAATCAAACGGGACGCCAAACACAGTAGCAGCCTTTAGACCATCCTCGTTTGGCGATATGATTAAAGGGCTTTTATTCAGATACAAATCAAGGTAGCTCATCTTCCAAGCTAGTCCAGAAAACACTGCAAATTAAATTATGATGATTTAGACGCGGTTTAATTCGAGAATTTTGTTTGTTGTGTCTTCTTTGATTATTCTGTCGAGCCATTCAGTAAGTGTTGAGGAGTTGAACGGTTTTTCAAGAACTGCAATGTTTTTCGTATTGCCAAGCTCATCTAATTTTGCCTCAATTTCATCACCAAAGCCGGTTATAAACAGGATTCTTTGATCATTCCTTACCTTTAGAATCTCTTTTGCCACTTCAAAACCAGTCTTTTTTGGCATTGAGTAATCCAATACCACCATATCAAACGGTTTCCTTTTGTAGGCTCCTAGATATTCCGTGACGCATTCTTCTCCGTCCAGGGTTATCTTTACCGAATGGCCACGCGACTCGAAGATTTGTTGATAAAGCACAGCGTATGCGATGCTGTCTTCTGCAACCAAGATGTTTAGGCCCAATGTTATCTAGTTGAACTTAACTGGCCGTCTTATTCTAGTTTAACATGTTTGGTTCAAACAAACAGCCAGTAGAGTGCATGGTCACACCATTATTTGTGGCCTCTTTGAGAGGTGTAGTGCCAAGTTTATCTTTGCAAATGGCTTGCCTTTGGTCTGTTCTTTTATTTCTTTTACAAAATCATCAAAAGTGATTTCGCGAATGCCTCCAGTTTTTCTATCTCTTACAGAAAGGTTGGCTTTTCCGATCTCTTTGTCGCCTATGACTAGACTGTATCTTATCCATTCCGTTTCTGCATCTCTGATTCTCTTGCCCACGCTTTCGTTTCTGTCGTCAATGTCGACACGTATCTCATGTTGAGTAAGTTTTTCTGCCAATCCTTCACAATATTGTAAAAATTCTTCCTTGAGTGGGATCACTCTAACTTGAGTCGGTGCAAGCCACAAAGGAAGTTGCGCCTTTCGACCTTCTTTTTGATCAAGTGCAGCCTTTTCTAGTAATGCGTATATGACACGCTCTATTGCGCCGCTTGGCGAATTGTGCAAAATTATTGGGTGATGCGGAGTGTTATTTTCGTCAAAATACTTGATCCCATATCGCATGCCATTTTCCACGTCGATTTGGTCTGTGGACAGAGCAGATGCCTTGCCCAAATTATCCACGTAATTGAACTCCCATTTTAGAACGAAATAAAAGAATTTTTCTTTCCACATCTCGACTAGTACTGGCTTGCCGATCTTTTTGACTAGTTCTTCTATGATTCCTTTGTTTTCTTTGTAGAAATCTTCAGTAAACCTAATTGCCATTTCATAGTCTGACTCGTCAATTCCTATTTCTTTGAGCACGAACCTTGAGAGATCAAAGCGTTTTCGAATTTCTTCTATTGCTTGCGGAATGTCTGCGCAAAAAGCATGGCAGTCAGGCATGGTAAAGGCGCGCAATCTACGGAGGCCCACGAGTTCTCCTGACTGTTCCCTTCTGAAGCTGTATCTGGTAAGCTCGTATAGTTTCATAGGCAGGTTCTTGTATGATATCTGAAAGTCGTTTGCCATCAGGAACTGGCCAAAACAGGCGGCGAACCTCAAAAAGAGTTGTTTTCCTTCCGAATTTATGTTGTATTGCCTTGCAGGAAACCTGTTAAAGTAGCTCTCCATGCTAGGGTGATGTGAGTCATACATTATTGGAGTCTCCACCTCAAGACCCCCGTAGTTTTTGACTTCGTCTGTGACAAATCGTTCAAGAAGTGACTTTATCAGCCGGCCGTTGGGATAAAATCTCATGTTGCCGGAATCTGAAGCCGGCTCATAGTCTGCAATGGCCATCTTCTTCATGAGTTTTACGTGTGGCGGAGGTTCATCGACTGCTCTTTTTTTTGCCGCTTCGTATTTTGAGAGGATCTCTAACTTTTTGTGCTTTGAAAAATTGAATTTGTCGATCTCGTGCATTGCTCCATCGGGCGTCATGATGTACCAGTATGAGCGAATCTTCGATTCCGATTTGAGCGCCTCCGATGTGTGTTCGTGGTCGTGACCGTCCTTTGTTATAACTTTGGAGCTTTCCGCAAGCGGGTGTCCTTTGACCTTCAGATTGTATGATTTGGTCCATCCAAAAGGCGCCCTAGACACTTCAAACTCGGGTGCAAGAGATTCCATTTCTTTTAGCAAATTGAGTGCAAGTGTCGGAGACGCCAAATTAGAGCTGAGGTGCGCGTAAGGGTACAGAAGGAGTTTTTTGCATCCAACCTTCTCCATGCCGGCCTTTATTTCAGAGATTGCCCTCTTTGCAACGTCCGAGTCGTCGCCTTCTTCGATTGCCACAAACGCAACCACGACCTCGTCGATTCGTTTAGTTGCTGGGACTATTTCTTCTGCGGATTTGATCTCTTTTTTGGTCGGGGTATACTCTATGCTGTCGCAATGTAGCTGCAGTATGCGCACAATTTCAGACAGTCTTAACTATTGAATTAAATGTTATGTCGCAGACTTGGATTTTGAGTCAAGGGCAACCACAGAGCGCAGAATTATGGCGGACAATCCGAGATTGTTTAAAACAAAGTCGGCAGTCCTTTTTAGCGCATTTTGACCTCTAAACCCTTCGTCGTAGACCATTTCGATCGAACCCTTGTCAGTCTCAACAAGCACCGTGATAAGAGAATATGGTCCGAGTTTTGGGTCTGTTTTTTCCACAAACAACCGCAGCGTTATCTTTTTGATTGTAAAGCCTTGTTCCACAAAGTTTCCACCGTCGAGGAGCGTGATTGTGTCATCTGGCTGTCGGTTGACTCGCTGCTGGTTGGCAACATCAATTATTTTCAATTGTTTATTGTAAAGACTTGAAACTATTTTAAAAATTTCATAACGACACAATAATTATTATACCATTAAAAAACCCGAGCGACATGAGCGACCTCTATTCCACACATTCTGGCCTTGTATTGTACGAAATTCCGGATCTTGAAATACGACCAGGAGTTTATGGAATATCTAAAATTTTTGTGATGCTTTTTGTTTTGCCTGATGCCTGATTTGCCTGAGCAGCTGGAATTTGCCCTGTTTGAGTTTTCTTCTGATGTCACGGTATTTTTGTGGATGTGCAGTGCCTTTTTATCACGCTGATTCCACCATAGCTTTTCCAATCATTGCTGCATATGTACTCGCAACACAAAAACCACGAAAGTCAAAGCGACTATACAAAAATCTCGACGCATACTACTCGAAGCTGCAACAAAGATATCTCCAAAAACTCAAGAACCAAAAATTAGAAATAAGAAGAAAACACTAGAAGCGGTCGTAGCGTGCTCGCTCCAGCTCTCGATCTTCCTTTGTTTCCTTTTTCCATTCTTTGTAATGTTCTTTACACAACACGGCTTTTTTTGCAGAGGATTTGAGACGGAGTCCTGCATTTTCGACTTTGGACGAGTTTAGCGAGCGTGCGCCGTCATTATTGCAGCCGTCGACGTCACATTTGGCTCCTTTTGAAACTAGGCCCATGACAGTATGTTTACTTGATGCTATTTATAGTTGAAAGGTATGACAGTGTACACATTCCACAAGTCAGTTCAAAGCTAGCCAAGATGTTTGTTCAGAACAAACTAACTGGAAAATAAAATTCCGATCTCAATGATTGAACGTATGGCCGCGGCCAATCAATTTGAGCATGCTTCAAAAAACATAGACATAATAGACTACATCAAAAATGTCAACGTAATCGGCATACAAAAAGATCAAAGCATCTACGACGCCATGTCGAACTTGATTGCGAACAGGATCAGCAAGATCTTCGTTTATGATAAAAACAGGCCCATCGGAATAATCACCGACAAAGACATCATCAGATTTCTGTTCATAGACAAAAGTGGGCGCGACATACATGAGATAACTTCGCAGGAGATAATGAACAACATCATATTTACTGCAGGTAGCATAACTTGTCAGCAGGCAGCGCACATCATGCTTAGCAACAAGCTGAGCACGTTGGGAATATGGTCTGACGACAAACTAGATGGCATTGTCACAAAGACGGACCTGGTGCAGTATTACATTAATTGTTGCCACGACCAATGCAAAGTTTATGACTACATGACTGTTAGCTATTTTTCCGCGTCTGTCAATGACAAACTGCACGAAATCATCAAGTTAATGGCAACTTGTGACATATCCAGAGTGGTAGTAGCTGACGAGACGAAAAATCCAGTAGGAATAATCACGAACGGCGACATCTTCAGGGCCACCATGGAGACGTTCAAAATGAACATAGTTCAATCCAGTAAAAGCAATTATTCTGAGGATGACGGATTATGGTCTGAGACAGGTTTTGTGGGCGCACAGCTAACAGGAGACATAATGACGGAAGGCATCATTGCAGTTAATCCCATGATGAGCATGAAAACCGCAGCAATGATAATTCTTAATAAAAAAATCGACAGCCTAGGCATAAACGACGACGATGGGAATTTGATAGGCCTTGTAAATAAGACGAATATTTTGCACGCATTGGCAAAATCCGGAGATAGTTGAACATGTCTTTTGATTACGAACCGTCGTTTCTGATTGTGGATGACTCGCATTTTACAAGGAAGGCGATACGCAACATCGTGGAATCTAATAAGCTATCAAGAAAGATCTACGAGGCAGGTGATGGAGTTGAGGCAGTTCTCAAGTACAAAGAACACCGTCCCACTTTGGTGACAATGGATGTCCTGATGCCAAAAGCAGATGGCATACAGGCGCTACGTGCCATAAGAAAACTTGATCCGGATGCCAAAGTAATCATGATTTCGTCCACTGGCAAGAGCTTCATAGTTCAGGACGCAATGAAAGCAGGTGCTATAGATTATGTCTTAAAACCATTTGATCCTGCACAGCTAGCAATTACATTGAGCAAACACGGACGAATCTAGTGTCAAGATCTTCAAAACTATTTCTTTTCGTCGTTTTCTAAACCAGATTCTAGGCTCAGAATCTGCTTTTCAAAGATTTTTTGTAGTTTCTTTAGCTCGTCTATTCGCAGCTTTTGTCTGTCCAAATGATTGTTGACTTGTTTGATGTATCGACTTGTCTCTTCCGCAGCTTGGCGCAAATCACGTATTTGTTCATTCAGTATCTCGCTTGGATCAGATGAACCCTCGCGGCCGACATCCTTGAGATAAATTATCCTTTTTGAGTTTAAAGAGTCTTCAAACTCGGGTATCTTGGGGCCCATCTCTGTTACGTACTTTGGCTCGTCGTCGTAGCGAACCATTCGTTTAAAGTGTTCCTTTGTTTTACGATCTAGATACCTTCTTACCAATTGACTTCTATGAAAAATCCCAGTATACTAAACCTAGTTTGTAAGAATCGAGCAAACAATTTCCAGGTTTTACACCACGCCTTCAAGCGCGATATCAATCGTTTATAAATAGAGAATTTTGTTGCAAGTGTATGGGTGGAGCAAAGAAAGCAAGTGCAGCTCAAATGGAAAAAAGGCAGGAAAGCGACAAGACAAAAGAACAAGGAGCTAAAAAAGACAAGAAAGACAAAAAACAAGAAAAATCAGAAAAAAAGGCAGAAATCACCGTCTTTGTAAATGAAGACCAAGCACTCAAGCTCATCAAATCAAACAACTATCTGACTGCACAGGAATTAGCAAGACAGACCGGTGTCAAGGTATCTGCGGCAAACGCATGTCTTGTGAGCTTGCTAAAGAAAGGCGCACTAAAACGTGCGGGCGGGTTCAGCGGCCACTGGATCTATCAACAAGTTGGTTGATAAACCGCGATAATGTCACCAGGTTTTACTTCTTTTAGCGCGTCAACATTATCCAGAATCTTTCCAATTGGCGTCATCGGTTTTGTCGTCACCACGTCAGACACAAAAAAGCAAATACTTCCGCCAGCAGGCGAAAATGCAATGTCGCCTTTTTTGAATTCCTTTCTCTGTCTTTCAATCCCAGAATTTATCGGCGTCTCTATGTACACTATATTTTGGCCAAGAAAGTGAACGTTTCCATCAAGAGGCAGTGATCGTAGTATTGCACCCACTGTCTTTGGCGAGAGGTGACGTTTCAGCTCGCATGCAAGCTTTGATTTGGTTTTTATCTCAATTACAAGGTGCGAGCTGGACACAGAACCGGCACTCATCTTACAGATTTTGGCGTATGAATATATAACCGTACCAAGTCAGTTTTTTCACTTGTCGGATCCTGAGGAAGCTGAAGTTGAGATTACTGAAGAAATTGAGGAGGAACCAGAATTTGCTAGGCCTGTAACTTCCGAAGAGATCAGCGAAGACACCACGATGGAGGATGCAATAAATGCATACAAGAAGATCTTTGAGACAAAAGAACTAACTGAGGATGAACGCGCAGAACTTGACAAGAAAATAAAAGAAATGGAGCAACGCGAGATAATCGACGTTGACCCTGTTCACGAGCCAGTCGAGATCCCGCTTGCCGGAAAGGGTAAAATAGCAATCGGGCCGCCTACGCTCACCAGGTTTGAGAAAGCAAGAATATTGGGCGCTCGCGCCTTGCAACTGTCTCAGGGTGCACCACCGTTTATCGAGATTCCTCCAACTGCCAGAACGTCACTTGACATAGCATTAAAAGAACTTGAAGACAGGGCGATTCCGATTGTGATTAGAAGAAGACTGCCAAACGGCGATTACCAAAACATTCCAATTGATTACTTTAACTGATGGACAAATCGTCGATAAAACTTAAAAGAATTGTGAATTTGGAAAAAAGTGCAATGATCAGTATGGGGGAGGCAAACAATCAAGTTATTTCAGATCAGCCATACAACTACTATGTAAGAAATGAGCCTGTAATGCAGTCCGCACTTGACGTCTTCACACTGATTAATAAGCACAACAAGGTTGTTCTTTTGGCAAAAGGAAACTCGATTCCAAACGCCGTCGCAGTTGCCAACATCATAGTTGAAAAGATGCTTAATGGTGCATGCAAGATTCAGCACATTCTTCTGGATTCTGAAAACGCCAATGTCTTTGGCAAAAGAATGCTCTCCACCATCGAGATTTCAATAACAAAGAACTAGTATACGCTTCCTGGACCCTTTAGCAGCATATTTTCGCATTCTTTGCAAATTGCTTCATCTATGTTTGTTTCAAGATTATGGTGGATCTCACATATGAGAAGGCTGGACTTGATGTAGTTACAAAGGCTGATGAATTTTGCCAAGCTTGATGGAGTGTATGCCATGTCGGATGCCAGCCTGTCGCTGAGCTCTTTGAGCATCTCAGATACTTGTTCGTCTGCAACCAGTTTTTGGATTAATTTTGGATCACCACGTGTGCCTCGGATGTAGTTGCTTATTGCAGCTTGGGTGACGCCAAGCATCTTTGATATTTCGTCTTCTCTAATTTTGTGCTCTTCGGCAAGTTTTTTGGCCAAGATGGCACGGAGTGCTGGTATGAGCGTCTTTGATTCAATTTCCGCAGGTAGTAGCAATATCAAAAATCTGTCTACAATATATTTAAAGTTAACAATGAATGCAGTGAAAGCAAAATGCCAAAAGCTGTTTTATGCAAAATAGCTGGAGCTAATTTTATTTTCATTAAAACTTTATTTGAATTTCATCCACAATAATACGATGCAAGAGTTTGTTGCCCAAGCATACAATGTGCTAAAAGGAGCGGTTGAAAAATGCACGGCTGAGTACATCTCTCTTTCAGGTGGGCTCGACAGCACCATACTGGCGTATTTTCTAAAAGAGCGAAAGATCAAGGCAATCTCAATCATAGCCAAAGACTTTGTCGCATCCGACCTCACATACTGCCAGCTTGTCGCCCAGAGGCTAGACATACCACTTTCGATCAAAATGTGTGATGCAGTTGAGGTCTCTGACGGCATTGAGAACACCATAAAGATCCTAAAGAACTTTAACGACATCGAGATACGAAACAATGTCGTGTCGTACCTTGCGCTGTCTGAAGTAAAAAATGCAGGATACGACAAGATCGTCACTGGCGATGGTGCAGACGAATTGTTTGCAGGGTACAACTTTTTACTGAACAAAAGCCAAAAAGATCTGGAGCTCGATCTACAAAGAATAGCAAAGATAATGCATTTCCCTTCCCACAAATTAGGCAAAGCACTAGGCATTTGTGTCGAATCACCGTTTTGCGACAGCAAAGTCGTCGAATTTGCACAAAACCTGCCAATCGAATTCAAGGTTCGTCAAGAAGGAGACAAAAAGTTTGGCAAGTGGATATTAAGAAAGGCCTTTGAGGACGAGATGCCGAAATCGATATGCTGGAGACAAAAGTCACCCATGCAAGAGGGCGCAGGGACTCAGGGACTCACGGAGTTTTTTGAGGTTGCGATACCAGATAGCGTGTTCTTTGAAAAAATCAAAAAAATTAAAGAAAAAGACGGCGTCACAATACGAACGAAAGAGTCTTTACATTATTATGAGATCTACAAAAAATACTACGAGCTTGATGCCCATGATGACTCTGTCAATCAATGCCCAGATTGCCGCCAGCCAGTAGAAACGAACTCAAAGTTTTGTAGAATGTGCGGCAGATACCCGCTTTAGGCCTTTTTTGACCATTTTTTAGGCTTTTTTTTGAAGATGCGTCTGCATCCATTGCAGCAAAAAAAGTATTTCTTGTTTTCATAATCGAATGTCACTGCCAGGCTCTCGTCCATCTCGATTCCACAGACTGGATCTACGGGCATAAGTTGGCGCAACATTTTTCGTATTTATACATATGCTGTGGTCGTGCAGCTTCGACCATCGTAGCTTTTAGATCGTCAATTGTGCTCGCACTCATGATCCTTAATCTTAGCTGTGCTCCGCCCACAAGTCCTTTTGTAAAACGCATCGCCTGCTGTTTTATGTTTGCAAATTTGATCTTGTACGAGGCCGCATAATCAAGATACTTGCAAAAAACCTCTATTTTGTCATCTGGGTGGAATTTTTGGTATGATGCAGTTGTGAGGTAATCATTGATTTGTTTGAATATGAATGGATTTCCCATTGCGGCGCGGCCTATCATGACATAGTCACACCCAGTCTGGTCAAGCATCTGTTTTGCATGCTCCGGTGTTGCGATGTCGCCGTTTCCCACTACTGGCACATCCACCGTTTCTTTCAGCTCCCTGATGAGATGCCAGTCAGATTTTCCCGAGTAACCTTGTTTTACTGTTCTTGCGTGTAGTGTGATCATTTGTATTCCCTCTTCCTGTGCTATTCTTGCTATCTTTTTGAAGACGAGTTTGTTTTCCACGCCGGCCCTCATCTTGAGCGTGACTGGTTTTCTGACGCTTGAGACTAGCACGCGGAATATCTTTCTTGTTAGATTTTCGTTTTGGAGCAGCGCTCCTCCTGCCATTTGCTGTGTTATGTGGGGCGCAGGACATCCCATGTTGTAGTCAATTAAATCAAAATGTGGTTCCACTATCTTTGCTGCCTTTTCTAGGGCCTCAAGATCCGAGCCGAAAAGCTGGATTGCCAAGGGTCTTTCTTTCTGGGAAAACTCTATGAATTCGCTTATCTCTCTGTTTTCTTGCTTGAGCTGTCTTTCTTTTGCGACAATGGCGTAAATGCTGGTCAGCTCGGTCACCACCAGCCCTGCCCCCATCTCTTTGCACAGCAAGCGTAACGCCACGTCGCTTACTCCGGCCATTGGAGCCAAGAATGCGCGGCTGGAGAATTTTGGCAGCGTCATGTCTGCCTCAAACTCTTTTTTCTATATAAAATGATGCAAGATGTTATCCGTTCGTCACAAACACACTATAGAAAATAGTTGTTCCAAATGTAAAAGATTCGATGACCTACAGCCGGAGAGGTATGACTTTTTGGTACAACACAGCCTTGATAACGTTTGCAGCGGTAGCTGTTGGGATGACATGGACCATCATGAATTCCGGATTTTCATCAAGCGAGGTGATGAAGGACGTAGTTGAGGACGCAGCCCTGCATTCCGCAAACTCGCTGCAGATCATAGGTAAGATGACTGGCACTGCAAACGTGGCAGACAACAAAGTCACAGTGACGGCAACTCCAGTGACTTCTACTACAAACGGAAATGTTGACGTGTCTCCAACGAAGGTGAAGGTAACATACAAGATAATCAAAGAGGGAAGCCACACAATCACATACGACAATATCTACGCGGGAATGCTAAGCGAAGGATCCTACAATTCGTTGAGTGATGCGCTGGATGCTGCAAAAAAATCAGGACTAATAGAAACAGATCCAACGCGTGAGACAAAAGAGCCACAAACGACTTCGGCCTTTGTGTATTGGATAGTAAATCAGAACTCCGATGGAGCAGTGCAAAACAACGAAATAGCAAGCCTCGTAATAGTTTATGCAGATAAGGACAGACCTTCTACTGGCGAATACATCGCAATCGAAGTTTTGGAAAAAAGAGGCACCCTTTTGCACATAGAAAGAAATGTGCCAAACATTTCGAGCTCAATTCTAGATTTTGGTGGAAAGGTCAGAACCTAAGAAGAGACTAGCTTTTTTACCAGCTCGTCAAATTCGTCTTTTTGCATCGGCCCGATCTTCATTATCTCCAAATTTTCATCAACGTGACTTGGTGATTTTTGTCCAACCAACGGCGCCAAGACACCAGGCGTGGAGCGAACAAACTGGAGACACTGCAAGGGAGGGCTAAGGTTGCCAAAGCTCGGCAGCACACCGGGTGCAAGCAGTCTACCTTGCATCAGTGGAACGCTAGTAAAGACACCAATTCCACAGATTTGAGCTGCATCGAGAATCGACATCATCTTCCCATTGATTGGTTGATTCTTTAACATGAAGGCCTGATCATAGTACAGGTTGTACGGAATCTGTATGAATCTAAAGCCGTGACTGTCTCCTCCCACCTGCTTTGCAAGCTGGATTGTGTCATATAGTGAGAGATGCTGTGGACTGTCTTGTGTGACGCGAAAGCACTCCCACGTGGCCATGCCATAGTATTTGATCTTGCCTTGTTTTCTTTTTTGTTCATACAGATCAAAAACGTCTTTTAGGTTTTTGACAAATTGTTCTTTTGTGATGTCTTGAATCTGTCCTTCTACTGCGTTGTGCAGATACATGAGGTCGATGCATTCGAGCCCTAGATTTTTGATGCTGCGCTCAAGTTGGTCTTCCAGATACCTGACAGTCATGCAGTGGTATCCAGAAGATATGTCGCCGGCACCAAGAACGCCGCGCTTTGTGTATTCACGTTGCACGTAACTCCAAAAATCTTCTTTGATGTCTGCGTCGTTAGTAAGATAGCCGTTCTTGGTGCTCACAAAGATCTGATTACGCTCGATTTTCCCCTCATCAACGAGCTGTGATATTGCCTTTCCAACGGAGCGCTCTGCTTTTTGTGCACGGTAATTTATTGCGGTGTCTATTACGTTGATTCCTGCGAGAATGGATCTTTTAACTGCCTCAATCACAAGCTGGTCTGTCTGCTCGTCTGGGTTTCCAAGATATGTTCCAATACCCACGTTTGAAAGCGATAGTTCTTGAAATGTTCTATAGTTATCTGAAACACTGCCAAATTTTTGTGCAAAGTTTTTTGTGCCCTGCGGTGTTGCGCACCCACTGATCATAAACGCTTTGAAACTAGAGCCGATTTAATCCTAATCATTTGAGCTCAGCTAAGATCTGCGCAACAAATCCAGAAACAAAAAGCGCCCCCGTGAGCCTGCTGAAAAGCAAGGCGGACTTCATGATGGACGTGAACTTGCTCAAATCATCCAAATTTGACTTTATTTTGTAGCCTCCATTGATTGCAAACGGAATGGTTACAAACGCAGCCAAGCAGAAAATCGGAAACACGCCAAAGGCCACTCCCCACGCAATCAGCAAGTAGCTAAACACGGGAAATGCCCAGAACAATCTTGTGGCTTTTTGTTTTCCCAAAATCACTACAAGCGTCCTTCTGCCTTTTTGCTTGTCTGCATCGTGGTCTGGAAAGGAGGTGATATACAACACAAATGCGGAAAGGGTGCCCGCGATGATTCCTGACACCACATTTGGCATAAGAACGGCCTGGGTCTGGATGTATATGGTGCCAAGAACAATCATTGCCCCTTTGATTGCCACAAATATCTCGCCCAGTCCCACGTCGACGATCTTTGTAGAGTAAAAATAAATCGACAGTATTGCAAACCCAAGTATTGCGGCGATTACCCACCCATAAAGCGCAATAAAGTATATTCCTGCAATTGAGCCCAGAATCAAAAATACCATCCCGGCCCTGTACACATGCGAGGGCTGCAACAGGCCTTCCGGTAATACTCCTGTGCCTCCGCTGAATTTGGTTCGCTTGGTGGCAGTATCTATGCCTCTTTTATAATCCCAAAAGTCGTTTAACAGGTCGACGCTTGCATGCAGAGCCATGACTCCCCCCATGGTTATTGCTGCGTGCAGTATGTCGAGGTTTTTTGTCTGCCAATATGATACTGCCAGGCCTAGTGCGACTGCAATGACTGAAGCTAAAAGAAACTTTACTCGTATTACTCTAAACCAGACAGCTAAACTCATACAAGTGACTCGTCGCTTACGCTGAGCGGCTTGCGGCCCATAAATCCCACATCTTTTTCATGCCAGAATTTTATCTCTTTTTCACCTTCTTTCCAACACAACCAGACATCCTCGTTAAACCTTTTTGATGGAAAATCCAAAAGCCCTTCCTCCAAGCTCTTGAGTACGACTCCCGTGCTCTCAAGCTCCTCCACAAGCTGGTAGAATTTTGTCACTGCCTTATTGAGCTGCTGTTTTATTGCCACGTATTCGCCGAGATTGAACGAGACAGCCATTTGTGAATTTAGCTGGGCTTCGATCTTTTGTACCTCCTGTCTTTGTTTTTGGAGGCGGTTGTACTTTTCAATGACCGCTGGAAGCGCTTCGTTGGCAGTAGTCACCGTAAAATATTGTGCCATTGTTCGACTATGAAATCATCGTCATTAAAAGCATTTTCTGCAGATTTATTACAGGAATATCTCCACACATATTATGAGTCAAGGCGACCAACTCGAAGAACTCATAATACAAACCCTTGATGGGGCACTACAGACCATCCCGTTGTACATGCGAGAGTTTGAAGAAAACAAGTCCCAGCTGCATGTGAGCGATGTGAAGGAGTTCGTCTTTGGCATCGTAGTGGGAATGGCACTAGGCATGGCAAGCGCCGCGGTGACTGCACTAAGACAAGGTATACCGACTGAAGATGACCAGTCAAGGATAAGAGATATCATTTATTCAAAGATCCCACAGATAAGGGAGCGGATTTTTAGTTGAAGTTCACAGACAAAGAGCGCAAGTTTCTTACCTCCATAGAGGAGGCGCGTTTTGCCACCGCCAATAAAGACATGCCACATGTAAAACCGGTCTCGTTTATTTTTGCAGATGACGCATTTTTCATTGCAACCGATTACAAGACAAGAACGTGGAAGAATATCAAAAAGAACCCAAAGGCTGCAATCGCTGTGGATGTCTACAAACCTGGAGGGCACAAGGCAGTTCTTGCGCAAGGCATGGTGGAGGTAATAGAAAGCGGCCCAGAATTTCAGAAGATCTATGAAAAATTTTTTGCCAAGTTTGAGTGGGTCAGAAAAGACCCATGGAGGGAGGGCGAGGCGCCGTTTTTGAAGCTAGTTCCAACCACAAA
Source organism: Candidatus Nitrosotenuis sp. (assembly GCA_035575435.1). Lineage (GTDB taxonomy): Archaea > Thermoproteota > Nitrososphaeria > Nitrososphaerales > Nitrosopumilaceae > Nitrosotenuis. Next base: position 73,614 of record DATLXX010000004.1, on the reverse strand, counting down.
GGTGTCATGGGGCCTATGAGAAGATATTTCAATTGCAATTTCTGATGAGATAGTATGGACAAGATAAAATGCGCACACATCCTAGTTGAAAAGCAGAGTCAGGCACTTGCAATACTCGAGAGACTGAAAAAGGGAGAAAAGTTTGCCGAGCTTGCAAAGCAGCTTTCGCTTGACACCGGAAGTGGCAAGCGAGGAGGCGACTTGGGATACTTTGGACGCGGAAAGATGGTAAAGCCGTTTGAGGCAGCTGCCTTTAAGCTCTCAGTGGGCGAGATTTCAGAGCCAATCAAAACAGAGTTCGGCTACCACATCATCAAGAGGTTGGCCTGATCAGAAATAAGCATCAAGCATTGATTTTGGCGTCTCTTGTTGTTTTTGTAGGTCCATAGTCAGTCTTTCACCCATGTTTTGTGCAGATTTTATTTTTCTCTGGCCGACCCAGTAGTACGCCTCATCTATGGTATCTTTTGCAATGAGTACTGTCAGCTTGCCAATCGATTTGCGGCCGGTTCTGCCTTTTCTTTGAATGAATCGAATTGAGCTTGGCACGTTATCAAAAAAGATCACATGGTTTACCTCAGAGATGTCGAGTCCCTCCTCACCCACACGTGTTGCGATAAGGACGCTGTATTCTCCGTCTCGAAATTTCTGTACTGTTTCGATTTGCTCTTTTTGCTTTAGTCCTGTCTCGCCTGCCTTGCCAATCAAAAATCCCACAGGTATTCCGAGCTTGAGAAGGCTGTCATGAATTATCTCAACAGAGTCACGGTAGCTCGTGAACACGATTGATTTTTGCGGGGTTGATTTTATCAACTCAGCAAGCTTTGGGATTTTGCTGTGCTCGATTCCTTTTTTTTGTGCGTCCTTTGCGCATGCAAGCGCCCTCAAAAAGTTAGAGTCGTTTTCAAAGAGGTCTTTAATGCCGGCTCCTTTCTTCTCCCTGGTTCGTTCACAAAACCTAAGAAACGAAGTGACGCCGTGTGACTCTAAGATGTTTAGCGCATAGTGCAGCCGTATTGCGGTAAACAGCGGTTTTGCTGCCCTTCTGTTCTGCCTGAGAACAAAATCGCGCGCACGCAAAAGTTGGGACAGTGAGACCGTAGCTGAAAGCCTCAGGCCGCATCTTTGCAACTCATTGTATTGGACTTGGAGTGCCTTTCTCAGATAGGCCTGGATCTCTTTCATTTCCGGAGGCAGGTCGACTTTGACCCATTCGGTCGTGGTATGCTGAATGTACGGCTTGACGTCTGGACTCTGTTCGTTTCTTTGGGCTACACTTGCAATCCTCAAAGTAGTAATTATCTCGGTTGCCTTTTCTTTTTCGCTTGGCAGTGTTGCAGTCATGCCCATTATGCGCGTGTTGGTGCCTGCAAACTTTTGTGCAATCCACGAGTATGCGTAGTCACCCACAGTCCTGTGGGCCTCATCAAAGATAACCAAGCTAAACTGCTCAGCTGAGACGATCTGCCTTTCCAAGTCGTTTTTTGTGATTTCGGGCGTGGCGCATATGACGCTGTTTGCCCAGAGCTTTTTTCTTTTTGTGAGCGTGTCCTCGCCTGTCAAAAGCGCAATGTCCTCCAAAGTAAGATTGTTTTTGAGGAATTCATAATGCTGATTTGCCAAAACGCGGGTCGGCGCCAAAAACAAAACACCACCACTACCTTTTGACAGAAATTCTGCAATGACTTGGAGTGCCACAGCTGTCTTTCCAAGTCCTGTTGGCAAGACCACTAGGCAGTTTTCTTTTTTTGCCTGTTCTGCCAGTGCCGCTTGGTATTGTCTAAACTCAATTGAGTTTGGCTTTATGTAGCGATGTTGAACGTATTCTGACAACTAGTCCTCCAAAGAAGGTATTTGCATTTTATACTTTCGAGTAGTCAATTCTGACATACTCCCGACCCTGAAGGGTTCGGGGTTCTGCTTTTGCTGATTTTCCGTATCATATGTCGCCATCAAGCGGGTTTTTGCAGAACCAACACCGAGTTCCACGGTTGCAGTCGTCTGCTGCATTGCCGTATGGGGGGTATCAGTGCTCCTCTTGCACAAATCTCTTTGTAATTGGAATATGCCATGCGGCCTACTACCAAACGACGAGGTATTTGTGCCGACATTTCCGACCAAGACTTGTTTGGATTTATTGGAATGGCCCAGCTGATGTACAAACGATCCCCAGAAGACCGTTTCCGGTGCGACGCCGGCGATCTCCATACTGGATTCCATGTGTTTGGATTAGATACAGATTGTTGTATAGTTTTTGGTGTGTGGAATATTGATTTGTGGTGTGCTCGCTTTCATCCCTCCACTAAAGGGCTAGGGCTTTCCCGCTCGCATTCGTAATTTAATTGTCAACGCAAAGTACCGTTTGAGTCGGAGATCCATCTAAATACCAATGAAACCATAGTCCGTCTGTGAAGGCAGATTTTGAGAGGCCAACCTGGGACGAATACTTTATGCTCCAGGCAGAGCTTGCCAAGTTGCGCTCAAACTGCATGACAAGGCAAGTAGGCGCAGTAATAGTCAGAAACAACAGGCAGATTGCAACCGGATACAACGGCACACCACCAGGCGTGAAGAACTGCTTTGAGGGCGGCTGCAAGAGGTGCCAGCTGCGAATGGAGGGCAAGATCGAGTCCGGCGCTGCATTGGACAGGTGCCTTTGCAATCACGCCGAGGCAAACGCCATAATGCACTGCGCCATAATGGGGATAGAAGCAGGGGCAAAGGACGCAATTTTGTATACGACGTTTGTTCCTTGCCTAGAGTGCACAAAGATGGCGATCACAATAGGAATCAAAAGAATTGTCTGCCTGGACAGCTATCCTGAGACCGATTATGATCTGATTAAAGAGGCAGGAGTCGAAGTCATAAGGCTTGATAAAAAAAGAATCCAGCGCTGGGCCGAGTCTTTGTTTTCTGAGCCAAAAAGGTAAGAAAGATGCAGGCGCAAGAACCACCAATAAAGACACTTCCTCCATCTCTTTTGGTGTCTGCCACATACGACAACCAAAAGCTTGCAGCCGTGCTCAAGTTCTACAATCCTGAAACGCAAAAAGTCATTCTGTGGACAGACGAGACCGGCCACAAACCATACTGTTATTCCAAGCTAAACCCAGAAGAGCTCAGCTTTCTTGCAGGAAGAAAGGACATCATAAGAATCGAGCAGCACAAAAAAATGGATCTTCTCAACGACAAAGAGATATTCGTATCAAAAATAATAGTAACAGACCCACTCGCAATAGGCGGCACGCAAACTGACAAGAGCATCAGAAACATAATCGAGACGTGGGAATCCGACATCAAGTATTATGAGAATTATCTTTACGACAGAGGCCTGATTGTAGGCAAGTATTATTCCATAAAAGACGGCAAGATAGTCCCGCACGACTTTGAGATAACAGAAGACGTCAGCATGGCAATGAAGAGCCTTTTGCTTGATGTAAACACCACTAAAGGAATTGTTAATGCAAACGAATTCCAGGAATACATCACGAGGTGGGCCGAGCTGCTAAACCAGCCCATTCCGAAGATACGACGGCTCAGCTTTGACATCGAGGTGGAATCAGAAATTGGCAGAATTCCAGACCCCAAAATAGCAGAAAAAAAAGTCACCGCGGTAGGTTTTGAGGGCTCCGATGGACTAAAGCAGGTCTTTGTTCTAAGAAAGGAAGGCTCAGTTGACGGCAAAAGCGAGGTGCCAGCCGATGTCAAGGTTGTGTTTTACTCCGAAGCGGAAGAAAAGAAGATGATCGAAGACGCATTCAAGATAATTGCCGAGTATCCTTTTGTCATCACATTTAATGGCGACGAGTTCGACATGCCATACCTTTACAATCGTGCGGAGCGACTCGGCATCAAGAATTCTGAAAACCCGCTATACATGATGAGGGATTCTGCCACACTCAAGCATGGCGTACACATTGATTTGTATCGCACCATGTCGAATCGCTCGTTCCAGATATACGCATTTTCTCACAAGTACACCGATTTTTCTCTAAACAGCGTCTGCCTTGCGCTGCTAAACGAATCAAAGATAGATTATGGAGTGGAGCTGGACAGACTGACGAACCACCAGCTTGCCAATTATTGCTACAACGATGCAAGGCTTACGTACAAGCTTACCAGTTTCAACAACGACTTGTTGATGAACCTTCTTGTAGTCATATCTAGGATCGCAAGGATGCCAATAGACGACATTGCAAGGATGGGAGTCTCCCAATGGATTCGAAGTTTGTTGTATTATGAGCATAGACAGCGCAATGCGCTCATCCCGCGAAGAGAAGAGCTAGACGCAAAATCCCAGGGCGTGGTAAATGAGGCAATAATTAAGGACAAGAAGTATCGTGGGGGATTAGTAATTGAGCCTGTTGCTGGAATTCATTTCAATGTCACAGTGGCCGACTTTGCCAGTCTGTATCCAAGCATAATCAAAGTTCGAAACCTTTCCTATGAGACGGTAAGGTGCCCGCATGACGAATGTAAAAAAAATGCCATTCCAGATACGAACCACTGGGTCTGTACAAAGTACAACGGCCTCACATCGATGCTCATTGGCTCGCTAAGAGACCTTCGCGTAAATTACTACAAAAGCTTGGCAAAAAAGGCAAAAACCCAGGAACAAAAAGAGCAGTACACTGTAGTCAGCCAGGCGCTCAAAGTCATTCTCAATGCCAGCTATGGTGTGATGGGTGCTGAAATATTTCCGTTGTATTTTCTTCCGGCTGCTGAGGCAACTACTGCCATTGGAAGATACATCATCATGGAGACGATCAAGAAATGCAAATCAGTTGGGATCGAGGTGTTATACGGAGATACTGATTCATTATTTATCAAAAATCCAACAAAAGAGCAAATACAAAAAGTGATTGAGGACACAAAAAAAGAGCAAGGTGTCGATCTGGAGATTGACAAAGAATATCGGTATGTTGTGCTGAGCGGCAGAAAGAAGAACTACCTTGGTGTGACGATTGACGGTAAAGTAGATGTAAAAGGTCTTACTGGAAAAAAATCAGTTGATGGTAAAACACCCATTTTGGTGAATGTAAATAACACCATAAAATTCTCAACAGTTGAAGAAGTGTATCATGAGTTTCATGATAATAATTCAGATGTAAAGATCCTAACAATCAACGATGGCCTTCAAGCTGTTTGGTCACCAATTTCAGACGCGACCAAACACTTGGTAAAGGAAGTATATGAGATAACCACTCACAATGGTAGAGTTTTAACTCTTTCAGGAGATCACAGTGTATACACGATTAATGAATATGGTCAGCTGAACTGCAAGGAAACAAAAAACCTGAATTCCGGCGATGTGCTAATTGGATTAAAGGCAATACCATCAATACACGCCGTAAAATCCATAAACACTTCAGAGTGTATCGGTGACATAACTGCGGCAAGGAATGGATATTTAATTTCCACCATAAAACATTCAACTACTGGGTCTTCAATAAAGAAAAAAATCCCAATCACGCCAGATGTTGGATTTCTACTAGGCATTTATACGGCTGAGGGTGTCCATCATACGAGAATCGCAGAGATATCACAAAATTGTAGATTTAACAAAGAAGTTTGTGAACAGATAGAAAAATCATGGATGGCCACATTTAATACAAAAATGAAGAAATACGCTGGGAAAAATAGTTCTGTCTCGTACCGGATGCCATTTTTAATATCGAAATTATTTAGCAGAATATGTGGAGAAAAAAGCAATAACAAAAAGATCCCAGATTTAATTTTTAATGCAGACGACGAAGTAAAAGCTTCATATTTACGCGGCCTTTTTTCGGGAGATGGATTTGTAGATAAAAAGCAGGTTTCGATTACATCAAAAAGTAAAATGTTGATTGAGCAGACAGCATACTTGTTAGCTTACTTTAACATTTCATCCAACATAAAAATATTAAATCGTAAAAAATATGGGAAATTCTATACACTTCGTGTTAAAAGTGTCAACGATAGAATTCTGTTTCACAATACAATTGGATTCATACAACCAAGATTCAAAATTAATCCAGTCAAGACATCATATAATAAAGAATTACTACCAATCTCAACTATTGGATTATTAAAGATAAAAAAATCAATTCTTAATAGAATAGGCATCACAAAATTTAGAAATGTGAACATGCATGATTTACGATACTACAACATGTCAATTTTGGAAAGATACAACAAAATAATTAACCAATTAGACGAACATGCCAAATTACCTGAAAAAATTGCATTAGCTTACATTTCAAGAATGCTAAATGCGAACGATGTCACATATGATAAAATATTAAAAGTTGAAAAGAAACCAGGCAGTAGAATAATGTATGATTTTTCCGTGCCCAAATACGAAAGGTTTGTTGCTGGAAACTTGCCAACATTGTTACATAACAGTCACACCCCGCCCTTTATCAAAAATCTATTTTACGAGCTACTAGACATACTTTCAAAGGTTCAAACAATAAATGATTTCGAGGCAGCAAAAAAGACAATCAGTGAAAAGATTGCCACAGTTGCTGCAAAAGTTAAAGAAAAAAAGATTCCAGTATCCGAGCTTGCATTCAACGTTATGATAAGCAAGGCCCCATCAGAATATGAAAAGACTGTACCACAGCACATCCGTGCTGCAAAACAGCTAGAGCAACACCGTGAGATAAAGCGAGGCGACATTATATCGTATGTAAAGGTCCTAAACAAGCCCGGAGTAAAGCCAACCGAAATGGCAAGACAAGATGAGATAGACTCTGCAAAATACATGGAATTCATGGAAAGCACCTTGGACCAGATCACGTCCTCGATGGACCTTGACTTTGATGTTATCATTGGCAAGCCAAAGCAGACCGGGCTGGACCAGTTTTTCTGGAATTAGATATATCTTGTTGTTGTGATTCTTGCACAGCATCCGGCTTAACAGTGCGCCTGAACTAACCCCATGTAATGAATAGACACATCAAAAACACACGACTTCATTCACGACGAGGCGTAGCACCAATCATCGCTACTCTGTTGCTTGTCGCAATAGCTGTGGTCGGAGGCGCAATCGTATTTGCGTACTCGCAGAATTTCTTTAGCTCCTCACAAGTAGGTGGAAGACCGACAATTGAGGCAGTAAAGATCGTAGGATATGATGCAAGACCTGGTGCCAACATACTCTTCCATAATGGAAGTCCTCACTCCGCTACAAATGATGGTGATGCCATCAAAGAGACAGATGAACATGTGGCAATCTACATCAAAAACGACAGTGTTCAACCAATTACAATAAGCGAGGCAAGATTTGGCGGTGTAGTATACAGCTACACAAGCCCTACAAGTGGCGCGATAGCTGATGTAACTAGTGGCCAATACGCTTTAGCTGGAATTCCAGGCGGTAGCGGTGCAGACCTGATTTCAACAGCTCAAGTAGCAGAAATTCAGCCAGGTCAATCAGCAAGTTTGGTGCTAGCACTAAGTGAAGACATGAGGTCAGGACGAGATGTTCAATTCAAATTAACCACTAACAACGGAGCAGTCTTTGTTGGCACTGTGGTCATCGGACAACAGAGTGGTTAATCCCTCTTTTCTTTTTTATGGAGGCAAAAAAATGATTCAAAGAAACTCCCAAAGAATCTTTTTGATAATTACAACTGCCGCAATGATTATCTCGGGCAACTTAATCTTGGCACATCCGCAAACAGACTCTAGCATCACCTTAAAATTGAAAATCGTCCCATCAAACATAGAATCTGCTCCTTCCACGCACAAGATTGGCTATGTTTGGTTTGAAAACAAACAAGGAAACCCACTTAGTTTTCCAAAAGACACTGCCATATCACTAGAATCCACAAATACAGGACTCATCTCTGTGCCATCAGAAATCACAATTCCTGCCGCATCAGAATTTGGAGTATTTGAGATACAAACCCGCGGCACCAAAGGGATGGCCAGCGTGATTGCCTCCTATGGCGACCATGACGCAATAGACACAATCATCGTTGGAGAACAGAGTGTAGGCGTTGAAGACAGCCTAAAGTTGATCATAAATCTGCCCACCATTGAGATGAACGTAAATTCGGAGATGCCATTTTCGCTTTACCTTGTAAACACAGACAGCCAAATCATGCAAGCACCATTTGACATAGATGTGAGCATAGACTATGAAGAAAATCTCATTGACGTCAAAACAGATAACTTGCTCATAGAAAAAGGCAACAGCTACATTTGGGGTTCCATAAAGACAAAAGACAAGGTAGGCAACGCGTTTTTGAGAGCAACGGTAGACAAGCTTGGAATTGACGAGGCAAAAGAGATCAAGATTTCCTCATCCCTTCCATCCTCACTCAAAGTAAACATATTTCCTGAAAAAATACCTGCAACGCTGACGCGCGATATTGATGTGATAGTGAGTCTTGTTGATTCCGACGGCCTTCCCACCCTTGCACAAGAAGACGTCAAATTAGAGTTCTTTTCTGATGATGAATCAATAAACAACCAAATTGACAAAAGAATCAAAGAGCAAAGCCTAAGCAGCACCATAAAAAAAGGCGAATTTAGCTACAGATTTTCACAAAAACTTGACTTGTTTAAAGAAAACAAAACGATCACAATTGGCGCTGCAACAAAGGGGCTCGGTGTCGCAACAGACACGTTTGAGACCGTAAAGCCAATCACCACAAACAACCCAATTGCTGAAAACAAGACCATGCGAGTATACGCCCTAGACAAAATACCCACCAAGTCAAAAACGGTCGCAATATATCAAATAGGCACGCTTGTGGAACATACAGACGACGATACGGAAGATGCAGGCACCACAGGTAAAAAAGAGTTCTTCCCATTAATTGTAAATGAAAATTATGATTCTGTTGGAAGCAACCAAAAGATAAACATCATATCGAGTAACAACCTCCTTGTAAAAATCCTAGAGACTGGTCAAATCGGTGCAACGTCGTCGTATGGTGCCGCATCAATTGAGACCGGCCAAGAGACAGGCCAAGTTTTGCTTTCTGCAACAATCAAGGGAATTGGCTCATCATCTGCAATAACCGAAGTAATAAACACACTCAAGCAGGAAGGCACCATCATATTTTCACCTACAGGCAAAGATGCCATTCTCTTTGACAAAAACGGCAAGTTTGATCTGTTTGTAATAGCTACTGACTCAAAGGGCAGGCCCACCATGGTAGAAAACGAGATCAGATACCTCATCACGCCGATCAACGAAATAATCAATATCCAGAAAGGACACACTTTCACACACCTAAACTTTCAAGGAAACTCGATCCAGTCAGAGGAGGATAAAACGGTCAACATAAAAACAGTGCCGATAGGAGAGTCGGCCGATCCAGGACTCGAGGCATCAAACGCATATGTAAAAGACCCTACAGCAAAGCTCATTGTTTTCACGCCCAACTCGGTAATGAACTCGGAAAGCGATTATGTTGGAATAGTGCAGCTTGTCGATTTTCATGGTAATCCTGTAATCCTTGGTAACGACTTGAGGGTAAAGCTTGGATCATCCAAGGCAGACATGCTGGATCTTCCAGACAGTGTCACCATTTCTGCAGGCCATTCGTATGCAGAATTTGTCGTGTCCACCCTTGACAAAGCAGGTAACGTCGATATTGTTGCATCAGGAAAAGGAATAGTGAGTGCAAACACCGCGGTCGAGATAAAGCCGCTTGCCACAAAGCTGAGAATAAGCATAGGCAGTGTAAATGAGCCAGTACCAATTCACCAGCCGGCAGAACTCAAAATTTACGTCGACGATGAGCTCCAAAATGCAGTGAGTGGAGCAACCGTAAAGGTGATCTCAAGTGACTCGTCCGTTACGCCAGATACAGTAACAACACAACAAGACGGCAGCGCCATCATCAAATTCAATCCAAAACAGACACCCAAAACATCCTTACAGATTTTAGCATACGCCGAAGGATACGGCCAAGAGCAGAAGACATTTGACTTTGAAGTACAGCCTTCAGTTGAAGAAAAAAAGACGGAGATACCACAATGGATAATTTATGGTGGAGTCGGCATAGTCGCAGCAATTTCAGCCGGCTTGATCTTTGTTTTGCGCAAACCGAAGAAGACATTAGAAGACGAAGAAGACATATACGAATAGACTTGCCGAAATCCGGCAATTAATTCAGAATGGTTATTGTCTTGTTCATTAGGTCTTTTGTCGGAATGACTATACTTTCATTTTTGTCGTTTGTGAGAATTATGTGGAGGAGGTGTGTTGATGTGACAGTGCCGCTCAATTCACCAATTCGCACTTTTTGTCCTGTTTTGAGTAAGTAACGCTGATTTGACGCTCCGAGTATCGAGGCTGGGATTATGTCCTTTAAGGCAAATCCAAGACCTATTGCAACTGCGGCACCAACCGCGATTGCGACACTCCACGAAAACGCAGATACCAAGATCGGTATTATTGATTCCCCTATGCCAAGTTGCGTAAAACCAACTGCAAACACTATGCCGTAAATGACTGCCTTGATGATTGTGGTGATTGGTTTTGGGCTTCCGATGTGGTGTTCAAGCAGTTGGTGTTCAACCCATTTTGTCACAAAGTTTACCACAATTGAGCCTATGACAATTATCAAAACAAAGGCAAGCAGGTTTGGCACCCACAGCCACAAGTTCGTGAGGGCGCCAGTCAACTGCTCAAATTGAAGCGCGTTTACTGCGGCAACTATGAAAAACAGGTAGACAAACCACCTAATTGTAGCAGAAATCAGCCTTACGGAGTCAAATTTTTCGGAAATTCCTTCCAAAATCTGTGAACCTTGAGACTGTTGGCGTGTTTTTTGCAAAATGTTTCTTGTTACCTTTGTGACTATTCTGCCAATAATTTTGCCCACCACAAACCCAATGGTAAGCAAAATGACTGCGGCGATTATCTTTGGCATGCTGTTTGCAACGCTTACTGCAAATGCGTTTATAGCATCACTTGTTGGACTGTAGATCCCTTTGACGAAATCCTCCTGAGCAAACACCGAGTGTGTGCCAAATGCAGTCAGTATGATTAGGGAGAAAATCATAGTCTTTTGATCTAACGAACGCATTCTTTTACGCAGATTTTCAAGTCGATTTAAACTCAGTGTATGAATTATTGTGCACCAGAGTTTTTTATTTTATTGACAAAACGTGTGTGTCAAGTTTTTTAAAACGCGCGGTTTTTCAGATTGCAACAGGTCCACAGCACTAATTTGGCGAGACACGCAACACCACTTCTGCGAGCGGGCCTATGACAATGTTGCCGTTGACATAACCGTCAGCTAGGACATACATTACATACATCCTTGTGTCTGTTATGGGTGGAGCTTTGGCAGTAAATGTTATAGTTTTTGCTGCATTCCCAGCACCACCTGTGATGTCTGCAGCCAGTTGTGCCACGATCTGTGAGGAGCCATCCGGAAATGATTGGAATGTGGGTGTCAAAAAGCCAGTGTTTCCAGTCACTGTGACTTCGGACCATCCTCTCGGCACATTTATTATCAGCCTTGAGCCGGCGCTTATTTTGTTTCCCGTGTTGCTCTCCAAGTCTGCAAGCACTACGTTAAATGTCTGAGTAGAGCCGGGCAGGATCCCAGTCTTGTTCGCAATTATGTCCGACACACTTGTAGAGTCAACTACTTTGGACAAGTAGACATTTGCAATCGACGATGATGTTCTAATTGATGTGCCATAGGCAGCCTTGCCGAACTGTCCCAAAGTAGTAAAGACATTTGTCTGCACTATGACTGTTTCAGGCTCTGCTCCACTTCCACCTAGGTTTCCAGGCGTGACCTTTACTAGAAACGGAAAGACGGATTTTGGATTTACCAATTGCGGGGATGCGGTATTCTTCCACATTAGCTGGTTGGCAGTAGGGCACGACCAGCTGTTCGTAGTAGGAGGTATGGTTATGGTGCTACAGCCGCCATTGAATACCTCGTCATTGCTGTTTGCAGGCGACGTTTGTGCGCTTATGACCACCTTGCTAACATAGATTGGCTGGTCTGTTGGGTTTACAATGTTTACGCCCCACACGCCTTTGTCATTTGCGTCTCCAAACGTGTTGGGAATCACCATGTATATTTCGGGTCTTGAGAATAGATCCGACGACACTATAGAGCCGGGCTCGGAGTTGTCACGCAATAAAATCAGCCCAGTGTCTACGTTGCTCTGTTTCACAGCTCCCGTCCCTTCTTCGATTCCTTGCGCAAAAGTCGAAAACGTGACATTTGTCCCAGCAGGACCCATGAGTCTATACTTCCAAGAAAGAATTGCAGATTCTGCAGGCAATAGCTCAGATTTGACCTGCACCATTGGCGAGGACTCTAGCACCGAAGATGCTGGAGCCACCGTCATTGGGCCTGCTGTAACATCCAGCATCTTTGTGTTTCCGACGTTTGTCACATAAAGCAACGCCGTTGCGTTCTCGCCAAGCCTGACATCAGGTGGATTCAGTATGAGTTTAGCTTTGAGGTTGTTTGGCCCGCCAACATTTAGCTGGTTTGCAGTCATGACAGTGCCAAGCGATGAAACGATTTTGACGTCATAGATGCCCGGATTCATGTATAATGGTGTGCTTTGCAAAATGTCTCCGCCATAGCCTGGTGCCAGAATCGCGTCGGTGTAGTTTATCTCAAATTTTTGAGCAGCCTGTGTGGGCGACGTCTTGTTTATGATCCAAAGCGTGTCTATTTCCAGCGAATTTGAGCCTTTATTTTCCACATACACAGCGAGTCTGTTGTTTGAGAGCGTGGATGCCGACGCGTAGAACTTTTCCTGAATCTTTTTGATTTCGCTGTCTGCAATGGTTTGTTGTGCCTTTATCATGTCTGACTGTGTTTCTATTACCAAGTATGATACAGACAAGCCCGATATGAGCAAAACCAAAAAGAACACAGAGCCGACCAGAGTCGATATTGCTTTTTTATTTGAGAGTCTCATCTTGCATCACCGCTTAGTATCACAAATTCAGCTGAGCGTTGTCCACCAAAATCCACGTGGATTTGAAGAGGTCTTGTAAGCGAGATGTCTGAGCTCATATCTCTGCTTAGCTTTACTACCAAGCGCACCTCTTCGTCCTCATTGAGCATATTGTCAGATTTTTGTGTAAGACCGGTTGTGGAAAGAATGCTAAATTTGCCGCTCAGCGGGTATTTCCCTGTAAGATCATTTGAGCTTGCATCAAACGCTTTTCCGGCAGTTTGCGTATCCCATGAATGTGTTATGCCGTTTATCTGCAGGTTTCTTATGTAGACTGGGTTGGGACTTGCGTTTTTTAGTTGAATTACTATGAACTCCGTGCCCGGATTTGCAGCAAGTGGAACATTGTCGGAAAACGCAGTGCAGGACGTAGTGCACAATCTGCTGTCGAATTTGTTGTCCAGTGTAACTATCTCAGACAGATTTGAACCGTCTCGTGTATCATAGCCTGTGAACTTTATCGAGTATGTAGAAAGCTCCGAGACGGAGGGATTTTGTGCAAAACTGCCAAAACCACTCCCATGCACCAAATTGGCCAAAAACAAAGCTCCTGCAGTAGTTATGGCAAGAAGCAGTAATGTCGCAAATATCTCAGAAATCCCGCGTCGCTTGTTGCATTCGACAATCAAGTATTAAACGGCCTCGCCACAGTTGAAAAGAAATTGCCTTTTTCTGTCAGGATTGTAATCTTGTATTCTGAGCTGATGTATGTGGGATCATCCCACCGCCCTGATGCTGCCAAGCTTGCCACAGAATTCATATCAATTCCCACTCGTGGTTGTGCATTTACTGAAACTGGCTCGCTGATCAAAAGCTCCTGTGTGTCGGTTTTTACCATGGTAATTTTTGCAATGTTGGTGTCAATTGTGCCCACATTTCGAAGCGAAATTGTGACTTGGCTGCTGCCTGGGTCAAATCGGATGTGCTCAAAGACAATGTCTTCGCGCCCACCCTCATTTTGATATGTTATCCCACTGGCAAGCCTGTTTCCAATCTCACCAACCTCATTTAGGCCTTTTGTCACAATGACAGTTCCAACCGGAACAACGATTGCAAGCATGAATAACGTGCTCATGATCTGACTTATTGCGCGCCTTTTGCATATTTTGTAGCCAGTCATTTCTCTTGGGCACCTTCTAGCTTCTTGAGTCGAAACGCGATGATCTTTTCGGCCTCCGATAGAATCTCTGCACTATTTTGTGAAGAGATTATTGATACGTTGTATTTTGCCGCAATGGACTTTGTCTTTGCCGAGACAGACGAATGCCCGATCAATATTGCTATTTTTGGTGCAGTATCAAGCACTTGGATTATTCTTGAATCTATTTCGCCGTCTTGTTTGTTTATCAAAATGAATATTGTTTGATTTTTCTTATCAATTCCGTAGATGTCGATTATGTGATCATGGCCACTTCTTCCCTTTATGAGATGGTCTTCCTCCACTGTGAATCCGAGTTTTGAGACAAGCTTTGCAAGCTCACTTTTTATTGTAGAGTAATCGAATTCATGGCTGGAATGGTCCACTGTGGTGTAGCCATAAATTGTGACTGCCCTTGCTTCATTGACGTTAAAGTCATGATTGAATTCCTTGCAATGCAGACGGATTATTGCGTCGTCGAATTTTTCTTTGCATATGGTGCAATGATACCAGGTAGCCGGAATCCGCAGCTCCTTTGCTGAATTTTTTATTTGTTTATTGCATGACGGGCATTTCAGCTTGTCCGACTCTTGTGCCACAAATCCATTTTTTTCGCCAATATATCCACAAGCGCGGTGCTCCAAAAGATGTAACCGTTCAATGCAAATCGAGTTACATTTTGGACAGTACAGTCGGACATTTACCAGAAACGACTTTTGGTGATCGGCGCATACGAGAAATTTGTTGTAGACAAACTTTTCCATCTTGCTTGCACCATTATATGAGATGTTCTCTAGGAAGCTGTAATTTGTGGGCGACTCGTCGATCTCTTTTAGTGCAGCATAAGTAAAGGTACCATCTGCATAGTTTACATCTGGAACTATCACACCGTTGTAGCTTTCATTGACTTTTTGGATTAATTTTGTAATTTTTTCACTGTTTTTTTCTTGCCAGTCCAGAATCTCTTGCAGTTCTGGGAAATCCGGATTTGTCGAGACGGTTTTTCCCATTGCATGCGCATGGATTTTATCATCTTTTCGTTCTGAGGTCTGGGTGTTTTTTTTAATTTTTAGCGGGTTTTTATTGATTTGAAATATCATTGCCACTCTCCAACATTACTTGACTTCACAATGAATTTTGATGTCGAACCCAAAGATGTAAACAGAATGTTGTTCATTTGCACTCACAATCTCTTATGAGTGATTCAAAATTACTACACAGTATTGATTATAAACAACGCATCAAGAAGCAATCCATTCATAAGAATCAAAAAGACGAACCCAATAAATTTTGCAAAATTTATTGCGCGACGTGATTCGGCAGAATTTGACAGAGTGCACTCAAGGACTCATGAAACAGAATTCGCAAAGATGATGGCTGCAAGAAACGATGTAGACACGCTTACCACTGACGACAACTTGGTGCCAAAGTTCAAGACACTAAACAAAATCGAATTTGACGATGCAGAAATCTATGCAGGAATCATCAAAGACCCGTCGTCAAAAAACGGACTCCGGTACGTCATAATTGAGCCCCAGATGAGCAAACACGACGAAGTTAACTTCAAAGTAATTAAAAAACTACTCATCTCCGAGCTAGATATCTCGCTAAATCAGATCAAAACAAAAAAAGAAGCCGCAAAGGAGCTAAAAGACAAAATCAACCACCTAATCAAAAAATACAACATAGAAATTGCCACAAGAAACTTGTCCAAAATAACGTATTATGCGGTAAGGGATTTTGTCTACCTTGGAAAGATCGAGCCACTAATGCGTGACCACATGATCGAGGAGATTAGCTGTGATGGCACAAACATTCCGCTTTACATATGGCACCGCGAGTTTGAATCAGTTCCCACGAACATTACTTTTGAGAACGAAGATGAGCTGAATAACTTTGTTCAGAAAATGTCATACATTGGAGGAAAGCATGCATCTCTTGCAAATCCGATCGTAGACGCTTCACTGCCTGATGGCAGCAGAATCAACATGACGCTGGGCAGTGAGATCACAAGACGCGGCAGCACATTCACAATTCGTAGATTCAGAGCAGACCCGATAACCATAGTAGACCTCATACGATTTAGGACTATTTCCGTATACGAGGCAGCATACCTATGGTTTGCAGTAGAAAACAACTCCACCATGCTTGTTGGGGGCGGCACAGCTAGTGGAAAGACAACACTTCTCAATTCACTGTCCTCCTTTATCAGGCCCGGACAAAAGATAGTCAGCATCGAAGACACGCAAGAGCTTAACTTGCTCCATGAGAACTGGATCCCAGCAGTATCGCGGCAAAACTTTACTGATGGACAGATGAGCGAAATCACCCAGTACGATTTACTCAGGGCTGCACTAAGGCAGCGTCCAGACATAATCATAGTCGGCGAAACGAGGGGAAGAGAGGCATACACGCTCTTTCAAGCAATGGCCACAGGACACGGCGGCTTTTCATCCATTCATGCCGATTCAGTTGAGGCCACACTTACAAGACTTGTTTCCTCGCCAATGGATGTACCAAAGACGCTCATTGCAAACACGCTTGACATAATCACCCTACAGCTAAAGCTTAGAATCAATGACAAATCAGTCAGACGAATCATCCAGATATCAGAAATTGCAGGCCTTGACGACAAAACAGGCGAAATAAGAACGCACGAGATTTTCAAGTGGAACCCAAACGACGACCGCCACGAGTTTTCCGGAAACAGCATAGTCATGAACAAAATCAAAGAAAAGACAGGAATCGACGACGACCAGATTACATACGAGTTAAAGAAAAGAAAAACGGCGCTGGAATGGCTGACTGAAAACAACATCAGAAGCCACAAAGACGTAATGAGGAATATTTTAGAATTCTATTCAGACTCTGACAGATTTTATGAGAAAAAGCGGCTGGCGATGGAGAATTGATTGGCTTTCTGAAAACCCAAAATATCGAAAAAGGGCAAAAAAACGAAACTTCCAAGTTCCAAGTATTTAGCTACAAGTTATTGAATCGGCACCTTTACTTTTTGTACCCAAGACTGCCAAAGCTTAGAGAGCACATCAAACAGGCAATGATGCCAGTGCCGTTTGAGGTGTTTGTCGCAAGCATGGTTTTCACAAGCTTTATTGCAGGAGTTGTGGGCGCCATTGCAACCATAGCTGTCTCGCTGATTCTCAATATTGAGCCGCTTTCGATTGTAGTACTATGCATAGTTTCTGCAACAATCCTTGGCATAATTACATTTTTTGTAATGCAGACAATTCCCATAATTAACGCAAAGACGAGACATGCAAAACTTGCAGAAGAGATACCGCATTACATAGGATATATGGCAACTTTGTGTGCAAGTGGCCTTTCCTTGGAGGGAGTGTTCAAGTCAATTGCTCAGGAAAATTCTGTAGAAGAAATAGTAAAGGATGCAAAATTCGTGACGCGCAACATCGAGATTCTTGGCATGGATGTGATCACAGCGGTAAGCGACCTCATAAAGAGAACTCCAAAGGGGGCGTATTCTGAGCTGCTAGAGGGCGCGATAATCACATTCAAGGCTGGCGGCAACCTGAGGGAATACTTTCTTGCGGCTGCCAAAGTGCACCTCGAGGAAAAAAAGCTGAATGTGAAAAGATCCACAGAATCGCTTGGAATAATGGCAGAAATATACACCATCTTGCTGATCGTCTTTCCCCTGATGGCAATCATCATGCTGTCCATCATGGCAATAATGAGCCCCAATCTTGGCGGATTCGACCTCATCACGCTAATGAACTTGCTTACCTACGTCCTTGTTCCACTGTTTGGCATAGTGCTGCTCATCATGATGAACTCCATGGTGCCAAAGAGGTAGTCAAATGTCTTCAAAGATGTTTGAAAAACAGCCCGACAAAATGCCTGCCATACCGCTAGTCAAGACTGAGAAATTCAAGGTCGGCGTCATTTCCGGCATTGCCGGAACATTCGTCATAGTTTTCAGCTTTTATCTGTCAAGCTCCATTCAGCTTATCACAAGAGATATCGGAATTATCTTTGGCATTCTTGCAGCAGTAATTCCTCTAACGATGCTTCAGTTAAAGGAGGTACAGCGCAGAGAAAGCATCGACAGGCACCTTCCTTTGTTTTTGCTCTCGCTTGTGAGCTCCATTCAAAGCGGCTCAAACCTCATCCAGGCAATACAGCTTACGCCTGAACGGAACATGGGTGATTTAGGACCTTTGCTAAAAAACCTAAAGGCGAACATTAGTTGGGGGATGCCGATCACTGATGCATTTGAAAACTTTGCAAAAAAAGCTGGCACCAAGATGGCAAAAAGGGTCATCATACTGCTTGAGATCGCATACAAAAACGGCGGCAACATATCAGAGAACCTAGAAACCATACAAAAACACGTAACTGAGCTACGCAACCTTGAAAAGGAAAGAAAGTCTGCGCTGCAGCCATACACATACACAATCTACATTGCATACGCAGTCTTTATTGCGATCACCGTGATCTTGTCAACACAGTTTTTCACACAAATCGAGTCGGTCAAGGAACTCTTGGTGAACGAGAAGCTTGCCACAAGCAACAACGTGTTTGCGGCGTTATCAGGCGTCAAGATCAGTGAGCTTGACTCCATACTCTTCAACATGGCAATAATTGAATCCGTCTTTGGCGGAATCGCGGCAGGAAAGATAGGTACTGGCTCATACGTAGCGGGAATCAAGCATGTTGTGCTCATGATAATAATCGCAGTCATTGCGTTCACGGTGATCTAATGATTTGCGATCTAGTAAATTCGTACAAATTGTGCAACATGCATTGTAATAATTTAATCACTTATGATTTCTACGCAATTATTTTTAAAGCCGAAGCAGTCCTGAGGTCAGATTGCTTCGCGCTAATCTAGGGGATGAAAAATTGTACGTTCAAAAAGAACAAAGAACACCGTTAATACGCAACAATCAGTTAGAATCTGTGGAAGAAAGCGCCGTAAGTGGAGTCGACGACCTACAGCTGAGTAGGACCCAGTCACCCTACGTTGACGAATTGACTGCAGAGCTCTCAGACATTTTGGGGATGGACGAGCTTGAGGCAAAGATCTACCTCAATTTGCTTCGAACCGGGCCAATAACAGCAAGCGCGCTGTCAAAAGAAATCAATGTGGACAGAGCAAAGACATACCGCATCATCGATAAGCTCTCAAGCAATGGGATAGTGTCGATTTCATTTTCGTCACCAAAGCTGTGCATTGCCGCCGAGCCAAGCGAAGTACTATCGCTGGCGTTGAAAAAGAAAGAAGAAGAGATAACCAAGATAAGGCGAGACGGCAAAAAAATAGTCGACAAGGTAAAGGTGATAAGCAACTCGGATACCAGGTCAACGGTTCCCACATTTAGGGTGATCCAAGGAATAGAGAACATAACTGCGCAAATCGAAAGGATTCTGGAAAACACCACAGATGTGTTTTACTTGGTGACTACAATCGAGGACGTATCAAAGCTTTATCACACATCAATTCCAGAGAAAATCAAATTCACACAAAAGCATGGAGGCACGATACGCCTCATAGTAGACGACGCGTCTACAAAAATGCTCCCATTCATCAAAAGATTTGGGGTAAGCGAGGTCAAAATAGGCAAGCTCCCCTCAAAAGGAAGGATTGTGGTCTCAAGGAGCTGTCCAATAACTGGCAAGCTCCTCATGTCAGATTCCGCAGTAAGAGGCACATTGCACGAAAACATCGACTCAGAATGCGCGTTGTTTACAAACTCTGAAGAGATGACAAACAACATCTTTACTTTGTGTAATTTTATTTGGAAAGGTGCAACACCACTCGATCTCTAAAAACAATAAATAATGCAGAAAGTCACCCCACACAGATCTTGTTTATAATTAATTACAAAAATTATGACGAAATAGCTGGCAAAAAAGCTGTCAAGCTGGCCCAAATTGCAGCCAAGGTGGCAAGAAAATACCGCATCAAGATTGCCGTAGCTCCGCCGCACCACCTTCTTGGCAGCATCAACCACTCAGTACTGCTCCTGGCGCAACATGTGGACAACGCCAAGATCGGCAGCACAACAGGTTTTGTTGTACCAGAGTTGCTAAAAAAGTCCGGAGTAGACGGCTCGCTCATCAACCACAGTGAACACAGAATTCCGCAAGGCGACATCATAGAACTCGTAGGCAGACTAAAGAACTTGAAGATGATGTCGGTTGTTTGCGTCAAAGATGTGTCGGAAGCAGCCAGATACGCAAAGCTAAACCCCACATATATTGCGATCGAGCCGCCCGAGCTCATAGGTACAGGAAAGGCAGTCTCAACTGAGAGGCCGGAGCTGATCACCAAAGCCGCTCACGCAGTCAAAGCCGCAAAGAACAGCACAAAGCTTCTCTGTGGCGCAGGCATCGTCACAGGCGACGATGTACGAAGGGCAATGGAACTTGGCTCAAGCGGCATACTGGTCGCAAGCGGCATAGTCAAGGCAAAGAACTGGAACAAGACAATAGAAGAGTTTGCCAAGGGAATGCTTTAAAACACCTTCAAATCGATAGAAAAATCCGGTGGCAGAAAAATGAAGATGGTTTACTTTTTCGATGAGGGGGACGGCAAAAACAAGAAACTGCTAGGCGGCAAGGGCGCAGGCCTCTGCGAGATGACCAAGATAAGACTACCTGTGCCCCCCGGCTTTACAATTACTACGGATGTCTGCAAGATGTACTACCAGAACGGAAAGGTCCTGCCAAAGTCTCTTTGGGCCGAAGTCAAAAAGAACATAGCCAAGCTGGAAAGAAAGACTGGCAAGAAATGGAATTCAAACGATAATCCGCTTCTCGTATCGGTGCGCTCTGGTGCCGCAATATCCATGCCAGGCATGATGGACACGATCCTAAATCTTGGCTTAAACGATAACTCGGTAAACGCCCTTGCAAAAAAGACAAACAACCCACGGTTTGCATGGGACTCGTACCGCAGATTCATCCAGTTGTTTGGCAAGGTGGTCTTTTGCGTAGACGACAAAAAGTTTGACCAGGTCCTAGAAGAAGCAAAGAAAAAACAGGGAGTTCATGCAGATAGCGACCTAAACGAGCAGTCCCTCAGAGAAGTCGTAGCACAATACAAGCAGATATGTGAAGCGCACACAGGAAGGCCGTTTCCATCGAGCCCAGACGAACAGCTCCAGCTTGCCGTCAAGGCAGTCTTTAACAGCTGGATGGGCGAACGCGCAGTAGTATACAGGGAAAAGAACCACATCACAAAGGACATTGCCGATGGAACCGCGGTCAACGTGGTTGCCATGGCTTTTGGCAACATGGGAAACGATAGCGCCACAGGGGTAGTCTTCACAAGGAATCCTGGAGACGGCACAAACAAGATTTTTGGCGAATATCTGGTAAACGCGCAGGGCGAGGACGTCGTGGCCGGAGTCAGAACACCAAAACCGGTGGACGAGATGCAAAAAGAGATGCCAAAAAGCTATCAATTATTGCTCAAGACATGCAAACGGCTTGAAAAACACTACAAGGAACCACAAGACATTGAATTTACAATAGAGCAAGGCAAGTTCTACTTGCTTCAGACAAGATCTGCAAAAATGAACGCCGCCGCCATGATAAAGACATCAGTAGATATGGTAAAAGAAAAACTCATCACAAAGGAGAGGGCGTTGTTGAGGCTGCATGCAGACCAGCTGGAACAACTGCTCCACAAGACAATTGACTACGAGCAGGCAAAACAGTTCAAAAAAGCAACAAAAGGAATTGCTGCATCACCTGGTGCTGCAAGCGGCATTGCAGTGTTTGATGTAAAGCGAGCTGTAGCCATGGGAGAGAATAACGCAAAGGTGATCCTGATTCGCGAAGAAACAAAGCCGGAGGATGTGCCTGCGTTTTTTGCATCAGTTGGCATCCTAACTAGTCGTGGTGGAAAGACTTCGCATGCTGCAGTGGTAGCAAGGGGGATGGGAAAGCCTTGCATTGTAGGATGCTCCGAGATGAAGATAAACACGGATGCAAAGCAGGCAGTTGTTGGCGACATTGTGATTCATGAAGGAGATGCAGTTACAATTGACGGTAGTCAGGGCGATGTTTACCTAGGCCATGTTCCAACAATCGAACCGCAAATCACTTCTGATTTCAAGACAATTCTTGATTGGGCAAAAAAAGCAAAGAAAATCGGAATTAGGGCAAATGCCGACACCCCGGAGGGTGCCGAGCTTGCAAGAAAGTATGGGGCAGAGGGAATCGGCCTTTGCAGAACCGAGAGGATGTTTAATGCAAAAGACAGGCTCGGCCTGTTCGTCAAACTAATTATGGCAAAGTCACTGGAGGAGCGCAAGCAGCACCTACAAAAGTTGCAAGAGCTCCAAAAAAGTGACTTTGTTCAGATTCTAAAAACTATGGAAGGCTACAAAGTGACCATCAGGCTCCTCGATCCGCCTTTGCACGAATTTCTGCCAAACCCAGAGGAGCTAATCAACAAAATACACAAGCTGGAAAAACAGGGCAGCCCAGACGAGCTCGAAGAAGCAAAGATACTTCTTGCAAGGGCAAAAGAGCTAGCAGAGATAAATCCCATGATGGGGCACAGAGGCGTCAGAGTGGGAGTCACCTATCCTGAAATCTATGAGATGCAGATTCGAGCAGTCTTTGAGGCCGCGGCAGAGCTTGCAAGACAAAATGTCCGCGCATATCCGCAAATAATGATTCCGCAGGTGGGACACGTATCAGAGTTAAAGCAGATCAAAAAGATTTACGATAGCGTCAAGGCTGAGATAGAATCAAAGTACGGCCTCAAGCTCAAAATTAATTTTGGGACGATGCTCGAAGTCGTCAGGGGATGCCTCACGGCGCACGAATTGGCAGAGACTGCAGAGTTTTTCAGTTTTGGCACAAACGACCTCACACAAGCAGTATTTAGCTTCAGCAGGGAGGACGCAGAAGGCAAGTTCCTTCCAGAGTACATAGAAAAAGAGATCCTTGAGCGAAACCCGTTTCAGACTTTGGACGTAAACGGCGTCGGAAGCCTCGTCAAGATAGCAGTGGCAAACGGCCGCGCAGCCAAGCCAGGCCTGGAGATAGGTGTTTGCGGCGAGCACGGCGGGGATCCAAATTCGATCAAGTTCTTCCATGGCGTCGGCGTCTCATACGTCAGCGCCTCGCCGCATCGAATACCGATTGCAATAGTTGCTGCCGCCCAGGCAAATCTGGAAAAGGGCGGCGCCAAGAAAAAGAGATAGCCCTAAAGTGACTCTATCTTTCTTTCTAGCTGTGACAGCGTGAATGGTTTTTCAAGGAGAATTATCTTTTCTATGAGGTCGTCTGCTTCGTCCTCGATTGCCCACCTCTGGTACCCAGTTACGAACAGGATCTTTTGTTTTGGGTTTTTTGCAAGGATCTCTTTTGCTGCTTTTGCTCCGCTTTTTTTTGGCATGTTGTGGTCCAGTATCACCACGTCAAAGGGTGACTCATCAAGTGAGTCAAACTCTGTCTTTCTCATGTGTTCTTTGTACGTTTTGACGCATTCTGTGCCGTCCTGAGTGACCACGACTGTGTGACCGTTTTTTTCAAGTAGTGTCTTGTACTGCATTGCTGCGAACTTGTTGTCCTCCGCCACTAGGATCCTCATTGTGGTTTGTGGTGGTCTTTAGGCACGTTTGAAAACTAGTGTGTTCTTTTTGAACAACACTTCGGAATTGTTCACGAATAATTCCTACGCAAGGCTTTTTTTATTAGAATGCACATGCGATTTAGGTTCATTCGGCGGCCATTGTACCGAGATAGGACCAGCCAAGACCAACCAAATCAGAGCGAGGATATCCTCATGTCGACCATGTTCTACCTGATATCCTCGCTTTTTTAATAAAAATTCAGTCAGGCTCCAATAAGTTTACAGAACGGCATAATGCAATACATGATATGCTTCCGCGCCTTGACAGCATAAAACAAGCAAGAACCAAGCTTGGCATAACTCAAAAACAGCTTGCAAAGTTGACTGGAGTAAGCACTTCGATGATAAACCAGATAGAATCCGGCAGGAGCCAGCCAAGCTACGAGACAGCAAAACGCCTTTTTGACAGCCTGGCAACCCTTGAGGGAAGATCTGACCCAAACAAGGCAGGCGACATCTGCAGCAAAGAAATAGTCAAGCTCAAGCCAACCGACTCGCTCCATGACGCGATACACAAAATGCGAAAGATGTCAATCAGTCAGATCCCGATATTTAATGGCAGTGAGCCCGTAGGGGTGATAACCGAGGACGGCGTGGTAAAACATCTTGCAGACAGCGACGAATCATCATGGAAGAAGATCCAGCTTGCAGATGTGATGGAAGCCAGGCCTCCGATTGTGGATCACCAGACTCCGGCCAAAGCGCTTGTGCCGCTTGTCAGATATGCAAAATGCATTCTTGTTGCAAAATCAGGCAAGATAATTGGCATCATAACTGCGTCAGACACGCTAAAGATGCTGGAATGATTACGATTTTACAACTTTTTCTGGGTGGAATGTCATCTCTATTGGCGTATTGAGGATTTTGCCAACTATGTGCACGGTTGGAAATCCCTCTGAGTCTGGCGTGTATTCCCCGTAGTATGTGCCCTTGTTTTTCTTGTCTTCAACCAGATTTAGGAATGTCTTTTTGCCGTTCAGTGTGACATCGACCTCAAGTGATTTGCCAAGACCGCTTACGCCAATCGGCTTTTTCTTGGTTTTGTCATCATGTTTGTGTTTGCTGTCTTTTGTAGTTGACACCAGTTTGATATTTTGAGGCTCTTGCTCATAGAGTGTTTTTTTGGTTTTTTGCTTCATGTCGTTGTGTGACCCATGATCATGTTTTGATTTTTTGTCCGACGGTGTGGCTTTTGTAACTGTGATTTCTATTGCGTTTTTCTTGCCCACTTTCGGAGGCTCGTTTTTCCAGCCGACTTCTATTTTGTAGTTGCCGACTACCTCGCTTTTGTGGGCATAGGCGCTGCCTACCAACCCTACTGACAAGACTAGTGCCGCCAAAATGGCAAGTTTCTTTTGCATATTGAGTGTCCGTTTATTTTTTTAATTAATAATTTGGTAGAACTTTCGAAGTAATTTGATTCTTCTACCAGTCACAACGATCCCATGATGTCCGAGATGTTGTCTGCGGCACTTTCGATCAGCTTTGGCTTGTATTTTTCTACTAGTTGACCGACAAGTTTTTTGTTTGTTAGTGCAAAGATAATAACGCCGTCCTGGAATTTACGTGCGACGACTTCGTCTGCTCCAAGGTTTTTTAGGACAAGTGAGACTGTACCTTGTGATTTTTTTGCTTGTTCCACAATTTCCTTGAAGGTCATGTCACGCTCAAGCAGACCCAAGAGGATCTGCCTTGAGGTAGAGCTGTGCAGATTCTTGATTATGTTGGTATCCTCATCTGACATGCCGCATGGATATAGTCTTGCGACTCGAGGACTGCGCTCGATCATTATTTTGCCGTCCCGTTCAATTCTGGACAGGTAATGGCTCAAAACACCATTTTTGAGTCCTGTTTCCCTCATCAGCTCAGAGTAGCGAATACCCGGATTTTCGTTCACAATTTGGAGTATGAGTTCTGTGCGTTCTTTCATTTTCTAATCATTCCTAAATACTGCCAGTGTGAATATGCCGAGCATGGATATAATTAGTATGTGCTCAATTTCGCGCAGCGGTACGTCACCCACATAGAAAGTGAACGGCCAAGTAATGTCAATTAGCGAGATTATCTCAGCTGCGATGAAAAAAGAAAATGCGACTGCTGTGAATCCAAGCCTCTTTGTCCTCATTTTTGCATATGCTATGATTGTCACCATGGTCAGAAAGATTGCTGCCACCATTCCGCCTATGTGCAAGCCTATGTGGAGAATGTGTGTGCCATGAAAGAGGTTAGGCAGGATTATTGGCGCAATCAATATTCCAATTACGGACAGAATCACGGCGGCAAACAGTTTTGATTTGTCTTCGGCAAACTGGTATATTGACATCAAAGATATTGGATTTTGAAAAAATTTAAGCAAACTGGTAGAACTATCAAAAAAAGAGGGTTTATGGGAAGGTGTATTGGCCGTTGCTTGTCTGTCCTGGGTTGGTGTAGTTTCTTGGCGTGTGGTCTGGGATTGCGTTTGAGTCAAAGCCGCTTATTCCCCTTAAAGCGTTGGTGAGCTGCTCTATTACATTCCAGATGTCCCATGTGTTGTCTCGTACCTGCCCTATTGCCTTTCTTAGGTTGGTTGGGTGTGTGTTTTCGGTGACTCCGCCGTCGGCATCGGGCCAGTATACTGATGTGGTCATGTTGTTGAGACCGAATCCTCCATTCACGGTGTATGTTCGGTTGTTGGCACCGCTGGCTGCTGCCATTGAGAGTCCTTTGATGTTTCTTCCATCTATCCACATGTTGATCTTTGTCAGTCCTATTCCTGTGTCATTAAAGTAGTTGATTGAGCCGTAGATGTGGTATAGTGTGAGGCCCTGTTCTGTATAGTATTGTCTGGTGTTTTGCCTGTATTGCAGGCCGCTGCCAGACTGCTCCGCTGCTCCAAGAGGCCTAAAGAACATGCCTTCTCTTTTGTCTGTGTAGCCGTATGTTCCGCCTTGATTTGGAACGCAGTTGTATGCTTTTCCTGTCAATGTGCCTCCAGTGTTTGTTGCAGTATCACAAAAAAGACCTGCCGTATTGGAACCAGGATTGTCTGTTACACTTCCATCACCGTTTCCAATGGAAAACTTTACTCCGCCTGTAGGAGACAGAGCGCCTGCCGAATTAACTAGCTTGGTGGCTGGATAAAAATATGTATCAACTCTGAGTACTTTGCCAACAGGTGAGAAGTCGCTTGCAGAATACGCGGCCGAAGTTTGATCTCTATGTGCATTTCCAAGTCGGAAGTTTGTTAGAATGTGCGTCAATGTCAATTCTGCGTCATGGTATGAATCAACAAATGCGGGCTCAAATGTCTCGCCTAGTACAAAGCTCACAGTGTGATTCTTAGAGACACAGGTTCCACTCGTGCAGCCGTCCCCGCTTGCGCCATTGCCAGGCACAAACTGGAAGCTTGCATGGGCAAAAGCTTGGCTCGACGTAGACACAAGTAAAACCAAAGCAGTGACAACGGACAGAGTAGCTATGACATATTTGTGGTTGTTTGCATTCATTTTGTTTTTTGACAAATATTCAGATATTAAACAAAATTGGTAGAAACAAGAAACTAGTTTTGTGGTTCTACTAGAAATATTATATCCATTAATTTTTGTTGAGAATTCAAAATGAAGCAAATTGATTTCAGGTTGCTGGTGGCCATAGTGTCGACATCTGTGGCTTTAGGTGCGGTTTCGTACCATTATGCTACCGCAAGCCATGGCTTTGAAAGTGGAGTCAGCGGCTCATCCCTTCCAAATGCCGTGACTGTGTCGCTTGCAGGCCAAGTCATGCGCCCAGGTGATTATTTCCCACTGGTGGACTATAGTCCAAATTATGTGGCAGGGCACCTACTTGTACGAATACCGTGTGATAACAACGCAAAACCACTGGTCACACCGATAGCCGGCCATGTGGATGAGCTTCCAGAAAGAACTTGGATGGCACCAGCACAGCTGAACTATATCCCGCACGCCTCAAAGCCGGGAGACACGTGTGTCTATCACTCTCACATTCCGGCAGTCGATCTTACAGAAGTTGGCAATCCTGGAGCTCCACGAATCACAGACATCGGCCTCCTCAATCAAGGCAAAAAGAACGTAGTGTTTCGAACAGCAAATGTGATGTCGTTTACTGTGTTAAATGTTCTGGGAGACATCAATCCGCCAAACCACTACGGTCCTGGCGGCTTTGCCAAAGACATACCTGGCTCTCCCTATCTGATAACACCGACGTTCCCGCCGACAAACTTGGACAATCCAAATCCAGAATTTGATGAGCCGCATCACCACGGCTAACCATTTTTTATTTTTCAATTATTGTTTTGTTGTTCTACTAGAAACCTTATCAATTAAAAACAATTTTTTTTTCTGTTGAAAAAGAAAGCTACGTATGCACCTAGTGTGTCAAGAAATATTATTTTTCACCTAGCTGTATTGGTGATGGTTGTTTTTTCTTGTAGTGTGATGTTGCTGCCAGACACAAGTGCAGAAACGACATCGCAGAACTGCTCAGGCTGTCTCAACAACACAAAAACGCAAGTCCTTACAATCTTCAACTTTCAAACAGAGGACAATCCGTTTCTTGCAGGAAATGCCACATTCCTGATTACGCCGAATCCGTATGGGCACACAACAAACGCGACGGACTACCTTGATCTGGTTACGTGGTTTAATTTCATAGTCACCGACGACGGCAAATTCGACAGCGACCCGACACCAGGCATAATAGAGCTTGTTGGCGTCAACAACGGAACATACAGTGTATGGCAGATAAAGGGAACTCCGGGCTTTGGTATGGCAAAGTATCCAGAGGCATCAGACGAAATCTTGGGCACCACTGGATTCTCGTACATAACTCAGACGTTTGTGAATTTTACTGCAAGCACATCCACTATGATCGAGCCACCATACATAGACGAAAACACATTCAACAAGATAAAGACCGGAGGGGCCAAAATAAATGGAATTCCAATCTCTTCTGGAAACGACCTGCCTGAGGCAGTCCAGGTTGCGGCAGGCCAGAAATTTACAATATCGCCTCCCGCTCCAGTCACATTTACCACCTCAGTCGCGGCAAACTCCAACCCTTCTACACTGATCAACACCTATGGCATACCGACATATTCTGCTCCAAAGGGACTCGCATTGTCGGACAATACCGTATTCATTCCGCCAGTCTTTGTAGCCCCCATATCTGGCGGCGGCAAATTCATCATCCCACCGGTCATAGATGAGATAAACCCCGGAAGCAACATTTTGCTCAGACTTGATCAGGTAGAGCAGGGAACCGCACACCATTTCATCAGAGCAATAAATCTGCCCATGAACACGTACGGTACAAACGTCGGAGTTTCAATCAAGGTAGACACTGCAAACCCCACTGGCGTGCCAATACCGTCAGGGAATGTAGCATTGTTTTTGAATTTTGAAGAAACTGGAGGCGTCGATTTTGGCGACCCTGCCATCTACAGCGATGAGCCAGTCATACACTTCAATGTGGAAAAAGATGGGACGTCTTGCCCGCAAGGTGTGTCACTCTATCTTCTGGAATCGGGGCATTGGCACGAAGTAACACCTGCACCCACGCGTGATCCAAGTGGGGACACATCGCACACATGTGCATACACCTCGACTGTGGAACACTTTTCCTCATATTTGGTCGGCACAGGATCCTCAGGACACAGCCATAGTGGAAGTCATGACAGCCACACGTCTGAGCACGTTACACATGGAGCATCACATTCAAGTCATTCCTCACATGCGCATGGCACGGAAGGACATGATGACCATGCAAGCGGCTATCACATCATCACAAAAGACCTGAACATCTTTGAGATACAGTACGACCGCAACAACGCCATTGCAAGAATCTTGGTTGGAACTACGGGAGACATAGATGACGTCGAAGTCCAGATATATTCGACAATCGGCGGAATCAGAATGGCCCACCTTGTCAAGCCACAACAACCCCAATTGTTCAGTGTGGACGGCAAGACCATGAAAAAGTATCTTTTTGAGGTGCCGCTTGATCCCAATGAAACCTTCTTTAGGGTCTCAGTGGAGGACAGAAACTACAACCTGAACCAGTCTGTGAAAATAGATGGATTGGTAGGCAAGATAGTGCCGTGGTTTGCCAATATTTATGATAGTGAGAAGCATGGCGAACACGACCAGCACGCCTCACACATTTCAAACACTGGGTTTGAGATCAAATTTGATGGTGGTAAAAAGGTTGTATCATACAACGGAGCAGAGTTTACAATAAAATACGAACTGGCAGGAGTCATAACGGGGCTGGAAGTCAATGAAGAGGCAAAGTCGGTCACATTTTTGCTTGATTCTGTCTCAGGCGGCGAGATGTTGCTTCAGGTTCCACGCACATTGATTAATGCCATCGACGACAATTTTGTGGTAATGGTTTCGGCATCGCCGCCAACAGAGGTAGACTATGAGATCATATCTTCGACTCCTGATTATTACACACTCAAAATTGTCTTGCCACAAGATGCATCAGGCCTCACAATTATGGGATCCAGTGTGGTGCCAGAGTTCGGCGTAATGTCGATGGTGGTGCTCAGCTTGGCCACAATCCCACTAGTTTATGCAAGAAAAAGATTCGGTTGGTTTGTGAAATAAAAGCGGTAAGAAATTGACAAGCAAGGGAACTGCTCAATGAGACAACTCTTACCGCAACGTCACTTGGCTGCACACAGTAATTAAGAGATTGGTACATTCGTCAAATCTACCAAATTAGATAATATTGTAGTTGGCGTATAGTTTTTGTTGCAAAAGCAGCATGTGCAAAAAAATATCATGGTTGTGATTGGTGCGTCACTCATGGCATCAGGCTTTGCATCGTATGTGGTAGCTGAAAATTTATCAAGCAATGGTCATTTTGCACAATGTCTCAGCGACAGAGGTTTGACGCTTTATGGCGCATCTTGGTGCCCACATTGCCAACAACAAAGGGAGATGTTTGGCGCGTCGCAAAGATACCTGAATTATGTGGAATGTTCCACACCCGACGGAAAATCGCAAACTGCAACATGTCAAATCAAAAACATTAACACCTATCCGACATGGGAACTTCCAGACGGCACGAGGCTTGTCGGGACGAAATCATTGACAAAATTATCCGAGGTTTCTGGCTGTAGTTTGAGCGCCAGATAAACACAAAGAAACGACAGTTTTTGTTTAACTGTGTGGGTGCGAACAAAGCTCGGTCAACACACCATGCAGCGATTTTGGGTGGATGAATGTTATCTTGGTTCCTTCCGAGCCGTTTCGTATCTTTCCAAGGAACTGAATTCCACACCCCTCCATGCGTTGGTATTCTTTTTCGATGTCGTTTGTGGCAAGCGCCATGTGGTGCAGCCCTTCTCCTTTTTTTTCCAGAAATTTTTTGATCGGGCTGTCGTCGCGAGTCGGCTCCATAAGCTCGATTCTGCCATTTTCCAGCTTTAGTATAGCCAGCTTTACCCCTTCAGACTCGACTGTTTCAAAGATCACCTTGTCTACGCCAAGTGCCTGCTGGTACTGCCTTGCCGCCTCTTCGACGTTGTTTACCGCTATGGCGATGTGGTCGATTTTCATCAGAACACCTCTTTTGGCCTGTACTCGCCAAACACCTCTCTGAATGTGTTGCTTATCTCGCCAGTGGTTGCATAAACCTTGACTGAATCCAAAATGAACGGCATCAGATTGTCCTGCTTTTCTGCAGCGGCCTTTAGTTTGGATAGCGCATAATCTACTTTTTTGCCGTCCCGCTCTGAGCGCAAAGCCTTAATTGCTTTTTTCTGTTTTTCGCCTACAGAATCGTCTATTCTGAGCAGTTCTTGTTTTGTCTCAGCCTCGTCTGCAAACTTGTTTACTCCCACCAGGATTCTTTCACCCGAGTCTACTTCTTTTTTGAGCCTGTACGCATTTTGACGTATTTCTGATTGGAAGAAGCCTTTCTCAATTGCCTTCAAAGCTCCTCCCATCTTCTCGATTTGTTTTAGGTACTTCCACACACCATCCTCAATTTCGTCACAGAGATATTCCAAATAATGCGAGCCGGCCATAGGGTCCACGGTTTTTGTAATTCCGCTTTCATACGCCACAATCTGCTGCGTTCGAAGTGCGATCTTGGCTGACTCTGCAGTCGGCAGCGCCAGCGCCTCGTCCCTAGAATTGGTATGAAGTGATTGTGTGCCTCCAAGCACTGCCGCCATGGTCTGGATTGCCACTCGCACGATGTTGTTGTCTGGTTGTTGCGCTGTAAGCGATTCTCCGCTTGTCTGTGTGTGGAACTTTAATTGCATCGATTTTGGGTCTTTTGCATGGAACTGCTCTTTTAGAATTTTCGAATAGACCTTGCGCGCAACTCTGAATTTTGCAATCTCTTCAAAGAACTCTATGGTACAGCAGAAAAAGAAAGAAAGTCTTGGTGCAAAGTCATCTATTTTGAGTCCGCGGTCGAGGCATGTTTGTATGTACGCTATTGCATTTGCCAGGGTGAATGCCACTTCTTGTACCGCTGTGGCGCCAGCCTCTCTCATGTGGTAGCCAGAAATCGATATGGGGTACCATTGAGGAACGTGTTTTGCGCAGTATGCTATCATGTCGCCAATCAGCCGCATCGACGGCTGGGGTGGATAGATGTATGTGTTCCTTGCAATGTATTCTTTTAGGATGTCGTTTTGCGTCGTTCCTCTGAGTTGGACGCTGGAGAATCCCTGTGACTCGCCCACTGCTATGTAGTAGGCAAGTAGTGTCGAGGCAGTCGAGTTAATCGTCATGGATGTGCTGACCTGGCCAAGCGGGATTCCATCAAAGGCGGTGAACATGTCTTTGAGTGACGCAATGGACACGCCGACTTTG
Organism: Candidatus Nitrosotenuis sp.; assembly: GCA_035575435.1. Classification (GTDB taxonomy): domain Archaea; phylum Thermoproteota; class Nitrososphaeria; order Nitrososphaerales; family Nitrosopumilaceae; genus Nitrosotenuis. The sequence goes on along the minus strand of DATLXX010000004.1, from coordinate 41,063 downwards.
CCCACCTCACCTTCTGCTTGTGGCGCATCTGGGTCATGGCCTATCTGGGTTGGCAGATCAAAGGCCATAGAAAGCCCCGTCTGTCCTTTTTGCAGCATGAATTTGAAGCGCTCGTTAGTTTGTTTTGCGTCCCCAAAACCAGAGTACTGTCGCATCGTCCAGAGTCTTTCCCTGTACATGTCCGCATGAATTCCGCGGGTAAATGGGTACTTGCCTGCGTCTTCTTTTGGGAGTTTTTTTGTCTGGTGGTAGATCCGCTTTACTGGGATATTAGAGTCTGTGAGTATCTCTTTTGGCTTTTTGAGTTCTTTTGGTTTTTGGATTTCTTTTTGTGCCATTACGCATCACTTTAGAATTGAGCTTGACACCCTGTCTGCTGCCTCAAAGGGGTCGATCTTTCTTGCCTTGAGCATCTTTAGATATTTTGAATAAGTTTTATCTGATTCCAGCAATGTGTTGATTTTGTTTTTCACATTATTTAAAACAATGTCTCTTAGTTCGATTTCCAGCCGCTTGCCGTCAAGCTCTTTTTTGTCCTTTTCCTTTTTGTGCATGAGCTCCTTTAGCGTCTTTGCAAACTCGTCTATTCCTTTGTTTTTTGTAGCAGATGTCTGCAGAATTATTGGGTTTTTTTCAGTCATGCCGATGAATTCCTTGACAGAGTCATACAGCTGGGATGCACCGTCAAGGTCGCTTTTGTTCACAATGTAAATGTCGCCAATCTCAGTTATGCCAGCCTTGATTGTCTGGATGCTGTCTCCTGTGTGAGGATTAAAGACCACCACCGTGATGTCTGCTATGTTGGATATCTCGACTTCGGTTTGACCCGCACCAACACTCTCAATTATGATGGGGTTGAATCCGGCATACTCCAACACCCTGATGCTGTTTCTAATTGAGCGAGATACTGCACCAGTTGCGCCGCGCGATGCAATGCTTCGTATGTAGGTACCAGAATCGGTCGACTCTGTCATCCTTACCCTGTCGCCCAAGATAGCGCCACCTGTCACATGGCTTGTTGGGTCTATTGCGAGCACGGCGGCCTTGAGTCCCAGCTTCTTTAGTGCTACTGACGTTTTGTTGATCAATGAGCTTTTTCCTGCGCCGGCAGGTCCCGTTATGCCTATGACTATTGAGCGCCCCGAATTTTTGAAGATTTTTTTGACTATCTTGCGTGCCTGTGCTTCATCGTTTTCAATTATCGAGATTGCCTTTGCGATGGCACCGCGCTTGCCTTTTTTCAAGTCTGCTAAAAGATCCAACCAGATTCCACACTTTTTTCTGCAATAAATTCTTGTTGGCCTCAGAGCTCGCTGAAGATGATCTTGTTACGAGGCTGCCCCTGATCGTGTACTTCGGTCTTTAGCCCCACTTTGCCAAAATCTGGGTGTTCCACTATGAGTGTTATTGGCATCGACTTCCATCCATACTCTGGGACTTTGTCGAATGGCACCTCGATGTCAAAGTGTGGTCCTGAGAATTTCCTTTGGAACGAGTGCTCCATTCCGAGGATCTCAAGGGTCACGCCAGATGTCTTTTCTGTGTAATCATCGAACTTGATTTGTATGTGTTTTTTTTCTTCGTAAAACGTTGCGTCCAAATAAAATATCTCAGAGTATTTTTCTGAAGTTTTTATGCTCTGGAGTATCGAGATTCCTATTCCAAATGCGATGATTGTGCCGACTGCAGCAAGCAGGATTTTTTTGTTCATGAGAATTCTTGCCGCATTCTCTGCAAAAGTGCAGTGTGGATTCTGATTCTTTCCAGTGTCTGTTCAAGTGTCCTCTCTGTGCCAGGAGTCGGGTTTGCCTTGAAGAATCTCCTTATCTCATTTTCCATTGTGGCATCAGCTACGGCAGATATGCTTGCGACCATTCTGTTGAGAAGCGGGCTGCCTGGGCCGACCTTGTTCCTTAGTGCCTTCCAGTTCTTTTTCAGCCACGGCCACAGTATTTTTTTGCCGTACGGGTTTGCAGCCACCTTCATTATTGGCATGTGCATGTTTTGTGAGCGCACATACTTTGATTGGGAAAAGTCAAGTGTGTCTTTGAGAAGTTTTTCGTCTTTGAAGCCGCACATTGCACCAAGGAATCGGATCTTTTCTTCTTGTGTCGGCGCATCCTTGTATAGCTTGAGCAGTTTTTTGTATGTTTGAGAGTTTCCGCTCCATGCGACAATGGAGAAGACGGCTTCTTGGATGTCAGGGTCAAGTGACGAGCGGTTTTTGAGGTATGTTGCAAATCTCTTGTTTGCCTCCGATATTATCTCGTCGTCATCCAGTCTCCCAAGTGCGCCAAGCACGAAGCTCCTAAGTAATTTGTTGGTGTGTGGCTCGTTGGTTTTTGCATCCCAGCCCAGCTTGGCGTAAAGCATTCGTAAAAACCAGTGCGCAGAGTTTCGAATTTCGTGTGAGAATGGCTCTGCAATTGCTTTGTTGTACAAAAAGTACAAGTTTGAGGCTACGTTTGATTGCGTGATGTAAGCGTCTTCGTCTTCATACTGGGATGTAAAATCTAGATAGTCCCTTGTTGTGTTATCGCCAGAAATGCAAAGTGCAAACAGGTCGTTTTGAAGCGCCCACCTGTCTATGTGTGAGATTGTTTTTTCTGAAACTAGCTGCCTCAGCTCGTAGAGAAGATCTGGTGAATACATCACCCTGTAGAATCCGGCCCTGCCTGAATTTACCACCAGCGGTCCGTCTTTGACCTTAATTACATCCTGCTGTTTTGTCACAAGCTTGCGGATGATTTTTCCGTCCTGCGACACAGCCAGAGGAATCTGCCAGAGTCCTTTTTCTTTTCCTTTCTTTTCATGGACGAACCTCCTCTGCGTTACGATGAGTTTGGAATCTTGTTTTTGCACCTCGACTAATGGAAAGCCCACCTGCCTTAGCCACGAGTTCACCATTGTGCGAACCGGCATTTTTGCTTCCTTGCCTATGGCGTTCCACAAATCATCACCTTTGGCGTTTTTGTATGCAAATTTCTTTAGATATTTGCGCAGTCCTGCGCGGAACACCTTTTCTGTGACAAAGCTTTCAAGCATTCGAAGAACGCAACCGCCTTTGTCATAGGAGATCGCGTCAAATATTTCGCGGATTTCTGACGGGCTGTTCACTTTGACATCAATTGGGTGTGACGAGCGCAATGCGTCAAGGGCCATTGCTGTGTTCATTGTGTCTTCTAGGAACTGGTCCCATAGCTTCCATTCTGGGTAGAACTTGTCGACGAACTTAGTTGCCATGAATGTGGCAAAGCTTTCGTTGAGCCATAGGTCGTTCCACCATTCCATGGTGACCAGATTGCCGAACCATTGATGCGCAAGCTCGTGTGAGACCACTTCAGCTATGTGTTGTTTGGTCTGAGTCGACGACGTCTTTGGATCATACAAAAGAATTGTCTCTCTGAATGTGATTGCGCCCCAGTTTTCCATTGCTCCTGACGCAAAGTCCGGCACGGCAATCAGATCAAGCTTTGGGAGAGGATACTTGACTCCGAAATAATTTTCGTATGCCCTGAGGAGTTTTTTACAGATATCAAGTGAGAACTTGCCTTTTGAGCTATTTCCCTTTGTGGTCGCAATACGGATTACTGTCTTCCCTATCTTGCCTGAGAGGAATTCAAACTCGCCCACCCCAAGATACAGAAGGTATGTGGACATTATAGGAGTCCTTGCAAACTTGAAGAGTGTTTTGCTTCCAAGATTTTTCTTTGATATAACATTGGTGTTTGAGATTGCCGTGTGGTTTTTTTCTGTAATTAATGAGACATCGAATGTTGCCTTTGCCGCAGGCTCGTCCCAGCACGGAAACGCCCTTCGTGCGTCAGCTGCTTCAAACTGGGTGGTTGCCAGGTATTTGGTCTTGCCATGCCTGTCTTTGTACTGGCTGCGATAAAACCCGACAAGCCTGTCATTTAAGATTCCGGTGAAATCCACAAACAGCTTGATTCTACCTTTGATCTTTTTTTGTAGCACTATGGTCAGTGTTTCCTTTTTTTCATCCAGCTTTGTTTTTGTCTGGATTTTTTGGCCGGCCAACACCGCGTAGCAGCTTTTTATCTTTAGTTCGGCTGCATGAAGCGTGATGGTGTTTGTCGGTTTTGAAACCACGACATCGATCATTTCCTTGCCAGAGAAGGTAAAGTCGTCAAAGTGTGGCTCAAACGTAAGTTCGTAGTGGAGCGGCCGTGCCTGCATACACTGACGATGATTTGATTGGGTTTATGTACATTTAGAAGACTTGGGTGTATCTCAAATTAGCTTGTGCTCAGCTAAAAAAGTACCAGATCGGTTTTATCAGATTTCATATCGATGCACACTATGGATGAGGCCGACGGCCTTGACAGATGGATGAGTGATAAGAGGAAGCAAACTAAGACATTTTCAGGGTCGCTTTTTCCCCACGAACGCCTGACTTTGCTTTCCCTCAAGGAGAGGATCTTGGAGCTGGAAAAGATGCGTGACCAGATTCTGTACGAGCTTGACAGACTCAGATTCCTCTCAGAAGACAGGCTGAGCCAAGGCTAAGTTTTAAAATATGTCCCACAGATACAAAAACTAAATGAAGCAGAAGCTTGCCTCTCGAAGGATCAAGATACTAGTGGCCAAGCTTGGTCTTGACGGACACGACAGAGGTGCCTTGGTTTTGTGCAGGGCCTTTCGGGATGCAGGAATGGAAGTTATTTACTCTGGGCTTTTTGCCACGCCTGAGCGCGTAGCGCAAATTGCAGAAGACGAAGATGTAGATGCAGTAGCACTAAGTCTGCTCAACGGCGCCCACAACACACTATTTCCACGCGTGGTCAAGGAGTTGCAAAAGAAAGGCCTCAATGATGTGCTGGTAGTTGGAGGAGGCGTGATTCCAGAAGAAGACAAAAAAGGGCTTGAGAAAGCCGGAGTCTCCAAGGTGTTTGGGCCAGGCTCGCCGCTGTCTGCAATTATTGAACACATCAATTCCGGCGTCGCAAAATTAAGAAAGATCTAAGATCATTCTGTAGAATCAGGCCACATCATTTTTCGCATCTGCCTGCCAACTTGCTCTATTTGGTGTGCCTCAAGTTGTTTCATGTATCTATCAAATGCATTTTTGCCATTCTTTTGGTACTCTGAAATCCATTCCTCGTTGAACGTGCCGTCCTGAATCATTTTGAGGACTTTTTTCATTTTCTCTTTTACATCCTTGTCCATGACCATTGGGCCTCTTGTGAGTCCGCCATACCTTGCGGTCTCGCTGACGCGCCTCCACATTCCATTAATCCCATACCGTTGAATCATGTCCACTATGAGTTTGAGCTCGTGTAACACTTCAAAATACGCAATTTCTGGCTGGTAGCCCGCTTCCACCAGTGTCTCAAACGCGTTTACCACCATCGACGCGCAACCTCCACAGAGGTCTGCCTGCTCGCCAAACCAGTCCGTCTCTACTTCTTCCTTGAAGGTGGTCTGAATCAGGCCTGCCCTTGCAGAGCCAATTCCTTTGCCCAGAGCTAAAATCCTGTCCCATGCTGTTCCTGTTTTGTCTTGGTATACTGCAACAATTGCTGGGGTGCCAAATCCCTCCAAGTATGTCTCCCTGACTTTGGAGCCTGGTCCCTTTGGCGCCACCATGATCACATCCACATCGTCCGGTGCCTTTATCCACTCCCAATGAATTGCCGCAGCATGAGAAAACGAAAGTGCCTTTCCTTTTGAGAGGTTTGGTCCAATCTCCTCCCGGTATACTTTAGCCTGGACCATGTCCGGAATTAAAACATGAACGATGTCGCCTTTCTTTGTGGCCTCGGCAACAGACATTACGGTGTGGCCATCTTTTTTTGCCTTGGCCCACGTCGGGCTGCCCTCTTTGAGGCCTATTATGACTTGGAGGCCAGAATCCTTGAGGTTGTTTGCCTGGGCGTCACCTTGGATGCCGTACCCTATGACTGCAATGGTTTGGTTTTTTATTGGGTCTAGGCTGATATCAGAGTCCTTCCATGTCTTTGCCATGCTTTGGCTTCAAATCATTGCAAATAAAAACCATCAAATCATATCGTAAGGATTTTTCCACATTTTTTACATTTAACCTGAACACTATGTGTCTGCAGCCTTTCGAATTTTTTAGAGCCGCATTTTGGGCAGATCGGGCATGCTCTCAATGGTTTCATAATACATGATATCAGCAACTAGTCCTTCTTTAATATGAACAAATTATTTTATCGGCCCGCTGCCCAGCAGCCTAGTACTTTGTGATTCTGGTTTGAGAATTACGCATGTGTCGCCTTTATTATACACTAGTGGTTTGTCAAGCGCAAGCTTCATTGGATTTACCGATATGAATTTGGCGGGTTTGATTTGCAAGCCGACGCTCACAAGACACATTTGGTTTTGGCTTATTTCGCCTTTGTAAAATTGGCTCTTCACAAAGTCGATCTCAATTTCCGATGAGACTTGCTCTGAGTTGGGGATGCACAAGACATCGCCTCGGTTTACTTGGTCCGGGGTTACGCCCTTTACTGCAAGGCCTACTCTTGCAGGAGATGTTGCTTCCTCTACTGGGTCGTCATGCATCTGAATTGATTTTATCAGAACGTCGATTCCAGCAGGCAAAAGCTTGAGTGTGTCGTACTGTTTTATTCTGCCTTGCTCGACTTTGCCCAGAATCACCGTCCCTACGCCTTTGACATCAAAACAGTGATCAATTACGATGCGCGCGTTTCCTTCACGTGTTATTTGCTCAAGCCTGTCTGTCTCTTCCTTTATTTTGTCTTGAGCGACTCTGTGATAACTTGAGACAACCGTGTTTTTTATCATTAAATTCAAGGTGTTTTCGTCAACGTTGTAGCTGTGAGAGAGCACTCCTTGTGATTTTTTCAACATGTCAAGGGCTATTATCTGCTCTCCTGTGAATTTGTCAAGTGTGTCGACATGGAAGATCACGTACTCTGCCAGGTTGATTGTCTGCAAGAGTGGCTGGATCTTGTCAGGAAAGCCGTTTGGTGCAGTGTATGTCCTGATTACACTGGATTCTTTTTTGTCGTATATCGTCATGTCTGTTGCTGTTCCTTTTTTGCCCAGCTTGGCTGCAACGGTTTGATCACCAAGAACAACGAAATTTACCGACTTCAACACAAAAACAACCCTCAGGCATAATTAGAATATAACGGATCTAGGTACTGCATTAGCTGAATTGTCAAAGATTTAGCTTGGCTCTTAACACAAATAGTTATTCTGGTTTTGGTATTGCCTTACATGGAAAACCCACCACACACAAGATGTCAAGCCTGTGGCTATTCCCATGCAATAATCATTCAAGACTCCAGATACGGAGGGCTACGCGGAATCTGCTATAGATGCGATGGTAATTGGCCAGAATCCTGAAAACTTTACATGCTGTATTCCAGTTAATATTGTGTGACAAACTCCGAGGAAATAGCTAACGAGTTTTTAGAGGTTGCAAGTGAGCAACGAGTGAGCATGCTTTTGAGTTTGGCAAAAGAAAAATACAATCTGTCCGGCATGGCAAAACGACTCGATGCGACGGCTGCCGAGATTCATCGGAATTTTGGCAGGCTGCAAAAGGCAGGCCTGATAAAAAAAGATGCCAACGGGAATTACGAGTTGACGCTGTATGGAAAGACCGTTTGCGCCCAGATTCCAGCCTTTGCCTTTATGTCAAAAAACAAAAAATACTTTGAGAGTCATGACTTTACCGACCTTGCACAAAAATACATCCAGCGAATAGGGGCGCTAGCAGACTCTGAAATCATCACAGGCTATGTGAAAGTCATGGAAAAATGGGAGAGCATCTACAAAAGCGCCAGTGAATACATCTGCAACATACTAATTGAAATTCCATACAATGAAAACATATTGAAGGTTTTAGAGGACAGGCTGAAACACAAAACAAGAATCTCATCCATATTTTCCGAATCGGCCGTAATATCAAAGGCGAGGCAGGATTTACTCTCAAAGTTCGACTTTGCCAAGTATGTCAAAGACGGCATACTGGAACGAAGGATGAGAAAAGACGTCAAAATAGCGCTGATTCTCAATGAAAAAGAGGCTGGTGTGAGCTTTCCATCAGATAAAGACGAGCCTGACTTGAGCAAGATGTTCTATAGCTCTTCAGAACCGTTTCATGAATGGTGCCTTGATTACTTTAATGATTCATGGAAAGTCTCAACAGCATTCCAAGAAACAAAACTGAAACACTAGACTACCACTTGAATTCATAGGCAGAGAACCGATTTATGATCTGTTTGCCTTTCGTCTCCCAGACGATCATGGTTTTGTTGTTTGTGTAAGTGACGGTAGGAGGTGGCTCGACACGTTTTTTCATAACCTCAAGTCCTGGGACCACCTCAAGTATCATGTTCTTGATTTGAATATTCTTTGGTATGGTAAATGAATACTTGAATTTTTTGCATCTTGCAGAAAACATGTATTCAAACACGCGTTCTGGCTCCTCCCAGTCATATTCTAAAATCAGTCTACCTTTCTTGTTTTTCCGGATCGGGGTGGCAAGCTTGACGTTGAATTTTTTTTCATGAGGTTTGTTTACATCAAGGCTGATTATCCCCAACTTGTTGCCGTTTCCGTCTTTAATTGAAACGTTAAGATCTGCAAAGTCTTTTGGAACATCCCCTCCTATGTCATAGTATACCTGACTGAGTGGTTCCTTTGCCGTGTTTTTAACGTCCCAAATCCAGGTATGATGTGTCATCATGGATTTATCAAGGACGTCCAGTTTTACCTCAACCGAGTTGAACTCAAATTTGACTGGATGCGTAAAGATATCTTCTTGTGGTTTTTCCAACACTTTGCCTTTCTTTGGTGCGACTTTGTTCCCAAAGTCCTTACCGTACACGTTGTAGATTAGATGTTGTTCTCCATGTTTTACCACATAGTCACCGATTGTGTGGAATATTGCCTTGTATTCAGGCGAGAGCCTGCTTACGTCATCACCTACTTTTTGTGATGCAAATATCTGGTTTGGTCCACAAAGATCCATCAGTCGCCTAGACAATATGATGCCAGGGCCCCAAACTGTGTCGTTTCCCTTCATGTCTTTGATAAAATATACAGGTCCGCTGTCTATTCCTATTCTAACATAGATTTTGTCGTTGCGCGGCTTGGATTTGTTGTATCTATTAAGAAACTGATGCAACTGGATTGCAAGTCGCAATGGTGTTTCTGAGCTATCTGCAAATCCAATAGACATGCCGTCTCCAGTAGGCAAGACCACAGCGGTTTTTTCATGTTTTTTAAAGACATGAGTGTTCCTCAGCCAGTTCTGCAAGACGTTTATTTTTCGGATCTGGGATTTGACTGGGATTTTTGGGTCGGAGCTTCCTACAATATCGGTAAAAAACCAGTGAAGCGTTCTAGTCTGTGCTTTAATCTCCTCTATTCCCAGATAGTCATCCATCAAAAGTTCATGTACCTTTCTTAGCGTTTTGTCTGGGCAGCAGCGCAGTATCTCAAAGCTGTTTGCCGTAGTAGAAACCGTCAGTTTTGTCTTCAGGCGCCTTAGCTCTTCAAGTAGCCAGTCTTTGTTTTTGCCTTTTTCTTCAAGTAAACCAAGTATTTTTGCCACATGTTCTAGTTTGCTGTTACTGTTCGTAGTTAATGATTATCAAATTAGATTTTTAAACAAATCTGCTGGTAAATGTCTATTCGTTAAGTAAAGCCGAAGATTTTCAAATACGAGTTCAGTACACTATGATATGGTTCCGCTTCCTCGTCCCATCATTTCACACTCGTCTTTATGCATGTATCTAGTTTGTGCGAAATGCCATATTTCCGTTCTTTAGCAGGTTTGCAAACTTTTTCTAAATTCAGCTAAACACACTATAACTTGACAATGCGAGTTGATTTCCATATGACTGAGATGCCTATTGAGACAGAGCCATACAAAAGTCAACTGTTTGGAGAGTCCTTGGTTGAGTCCATCAAGGCCATGATAAAGGAGCAGCTTGAAAAACGCGAAGAGTGGAGGCCTTTAAACTACGTCACGTTTTCTGAAAAGTCGATCAGTTACTGTATAGGCCTAGTCGACATGGTCGACTCGACAAAGATTGCTGCGAGCCTCGGGATGCAAAAGATGTCAAGATACTACCAGCACTTTTTGAACTTAATGTCAAAGATCATCATAGAGTTTGACGGCCAGGTAATCAAAAACGTAGGCGATTGCTTGTTGTATTATTTCCCAGAGACTGAAAGGTGGCAAGATCGTCTGGCCATATCAAAAGCACTACAGTGCGGTGTGGCAATGATTAGTTCACGCGAGTTTTTATGTAGTCAGATGAAATTAGAAGGACTTCCATGCTGCGATTATAGAATTAGCATGGATTACGGTTTTGTTATGCTGATGAAGTCGACTGACTCCAAGGCAACAGACATGATTGGTCCTGCCGTGAACATGTGTTCAAAGATAAACCGTTGCGCAGAAAGAAATGGAATCGTTATTGGTGGAGATTTGTATCACTTGACAAAAAACATGGATGAGTTCTCATTTAAGGAACTCAGATCATATTCGTCAGGATTCAAACATTCCTATCCTGTTTATCAGCTCAAAAAGAGAACGGTATGACATTCATAAAAACTGAATTTAGGCACGGATTTATGCCAAAAGTGGAAATATGACGAAGTGTATCAATACCAACATGCGAGTGATGCCCACAATCATATGCAATACTGAGATGTTTCAAAAAATATCATTAATGGATTTAATCATTTTTTGGATTTTAATTATTTTTGCTCATGCAGCTACACTAACGTGGGTGTTGTATCATCTAATTGAGGGCGTGAGATTTTGCGCAATGTAAGAAAATTATTGATAGTAATTTTTACATTTTTAATGACTTCATCAATTGTGGGACAAAGCTATGGTGTAGGCATTATTGAGTGGAATACCATTGGATCAGGGCAGACTAATTACAATATAGAAGATGGTGCGGTGGGTGGAATTCCAATCACGTTTGAAATAGACGATAACGATCATGCAGCAGATGGCTCAATAAATATAATCACTGCAACAGTAACAACAAATACAGATCCAGTAGGCACCACGTTTACTTTGACTGAGACTACGCCTATCAGTGGGAGATTTATGAGTGCCAATATGATTTTCATGGAGAATGATGCGAGATTTCAAATTACAGACACGGCAGTCATTACCATAGTAGATGACTGCGTACCGAATGATGGAAACGGTAATTGTGACCCCAATGTTGTCGAAACATTAACCGGAGGTGCAGATGGTGCAATAGCAGTATCTGAGACAAGTGATATTCTTGGGAATCCACCAGTGCCAATTCATTTTGTAGAGACTGGTCAGAACACAGGCATATTTGTAGGTAAGCTAAAATTTTCGACAACTACAACGACGTCAGACCCTCCACCTGCAACCAACGTATTACAGGTATCACCCGGAGACATAATTACGATAGTAGACAACGTATCAGGATTATTAACCAACGGCATAATCATGCCAATGAGTAATGACAAGCGTGCAGTTTTTGGATCTGAGGGAGGAACTGCTACTGTCACATATACCCCAGTCTCTGGGCCTGCAGTCCAAAGCCAAGTCACTATAGATGCTCACCCACCAGCAGGCGGCAGAGGAAGTGGCGGACTTGTAGCACCGCCCACTTTGGTCGTAGATTCCCCATCAACTTCTGGAAGTTTTAATGGGAGTGGTTGTAAAGGAGATTGCACGCCTCCAACCTTGGGTGTGGATGAGACGTACCGGCGCATAGTAGATTCAGGTTTTTCATACAACGATCATCCAGTTGATGTCGAGTTATATTATACACATTATCCGCTTGTGACGGTAAATGTCGGACAAGAAAATAAAGCTATTCTCAAGATCTACGATAACTCAGGACCGCAACACATAGCACATATAGAGATCGTATTTGGTCTTGGGAAAGATCAGATTTTAGATGAGAGTAAAGCCGGCATATCGCTAGACGTAGGAATGGATGGCAAAAAAACCATCTCCACATATGACCCCGAAAATGTACTACAAGACATCAAGATCCAGACAACAACAAACAGATGCAGTTCATTCGGGTCTGCTGATTGTCTCTTAGTTACAATTTACCACACATTTCGAGCCCCCCTAGACTTCAACATAGTAGCCACAGAGATATGGGATTATGACAGAAATAGTTGGCAGAATTACTACAACGACGGAATTACGGTGGTAGGCGAATCACTCAATCCACCGAAGAAACACATTGGAATTTACAAAGGTCACCAAATTGAGTTAACAGAAACTAGCAAAGACAAAGCAGTTGATGCGGAAGGAAGAATATGGACTTTTGACAAGGTATGGAGCATGGACTTTATACCGCCTAAAAAACAAGACAGGGGTCCAACATCACACGGATACAACAGGTATGATGTTGGATTTGCAAGACAACTTGAAGAACAAATTACTATTGCAAAAGCAAAATTAAACACAATGATCAACTCGAGGTTTGACGATCATCCAACGAAAATTGTTTACAAACAACCGATGAATAATTACATATCAAGATTTGAAGATGAGGATCTCAAGTCAAGAAAAGAACAATCTATCCTAATTGCAGAAGAGACAATCAAGAAATTATATTGGAGATTTCAATAATTGTTACTATTTTATGAGAATATTATATTGTTGCAATTCATAAATTATACAGCCCGACAACGTTATAAACTAGAATTAGCCACAATATTGAAATGACAAAATGGCTGGGAATTCTACTTTGTGCCATATTTTTCATATCGATAAATCATGCATTTGGTGAAACATACTTCAAATTTGATCAACCCATAGTCATATTGGAGCACAGTACGATTATTGTCTACAGAAATGATATCATGGACGGTCAATTAGGGGACATACGCAACGCAGTGCTCAATATTGACTCTAATCAAATACCATTAACATTGACAGAAACTGATGTGGATGGCATGTATGTGAGCCCCATTCTGACATTTACCACTGGAACACCAGATGTATCTCATTATATCTTCCAAGTAACAAGCGGTGCCCAGTTAACTGCCACATTAAATGCAGATGGTAGCAATTGGAGCACTGGGCCAATTTCAGTTGTAAGTACAGACACAGCATCCCAAGAATTCAGAAACCGTCAATTTCTTACGACATTCCCACAATGTGGCAACGATGTTGATAGAGATGGCATATGTGACGAGTGGGAAAAAGGTGACAGAATAGAAGTTAGTGGCTATCCAGTCGGTTCGACGGTAAGATACACATTTTCATGCACCGCTGATAACCCTTGTAACGTGGATGTCGAACATCCAGATATTTTTATTGCGATTGATTTTATGAAAGGTCATAGACCTAACGAACAAGCATTACAACAGATAATCAATTCATTTACACAAAAAGGAGTTAGAGCACACATACAGGTAGACGAGTCCGATTACACCAACATATTACACAAATCATGCACTACATTCCCCGGCTCAAATTATTCACCATCGCAAGGGTTTGATCAGATAAAGGCAAGATTCTTTTTTGATAATGACAGTAATGGCGACAACCCAGGACAATATGGTGCTGTTGGTAGCACTACATGGCTCCACGCTTGGCATCAAAAAAGGGCTGTTTTTCATTATGTGCTATTTGTACACAGTATCTGTGGCACGCCTAGTTCTTCCGGCTCAGCAGAGCTACTTGGAAATGATGTTATTGTCTCTCTTGGAAGTTTTGATCGTGGCATAGGCAACATAGACCAACAAGCAGGAACGACATTACATGAGATAGGACACAATCTGAATCTTAGACACGGAGGTTTTGAGGATAAAAACTGCAAGCCACTATATACGAGCGTGATGAATTATGCTTACCAATTCAAGGATCTTGTTGCAAGTAGGCCGTTGGGTTATTCGAGCTTCGACATTAAATTGATCAATGCCGCAGGTGAAACCTCAGATTTGAATGAAGATCAGTTGAATGAAAATTTGAATGTGATATCTATCACTCCACAACAACAATTCACGTATGGGCCAATTGCACCCATACCGTTACCATGGACTGGAAGCACAGAAGGGGTGGATTGGAATAACAATCGCGTTATTGAAGGAGATATTGCGGACATAGCCGGTCTTGACGACATGAAAGACTCACAAGGCACATCGTTGTGTCCAAATACAACAATTGATCTATTAAAAGGATCTACTGATTGGGGCACACAAATAATGAAGTTCGACAGTAAAGGAACATCCAACTATATGGATGGGAGACAGGTCGGAAACGTCAATGTTGAAAGTAATGTGTGTTTGTCCACAGAGCAGTTTACGACAGCAGTTAGGCTAGGACTCGCTTCAGAAAACGATCCTCAAAGAAAATGCATCAATGGTGTTGGCTTTACACATCAGCAGCGAATATTATTGAAATATGAATTCGCGTTAATGAGTTTAGCCAAGCTGACAGATACTCAACCGTTTAGTACAGATCAAAGCTTCAAATCCTCACTTGATGAACTCAGCAACGCAATTAATGTTGGAAAATGGAAGGATGCACGCATTATTTTGCAAGAGATAAGAAAATCTTATCAAAATGATTCGGATATTGTGAAGATTGTGAACAACTCGCTAAAGCGACCATATGTTTCCATCTTTAAAAATGAGAATGAACTCACTGATGCGGATGTGACTTCAATGAGACTGTCAAGAATAGTTGCACTTCAGAAATTTATTGAGAGTTTGCCAGAAGATAATTTTAAAGACAGTAATAAAGTAGCTGCATTAAAGTTCTATAACACCAAATTTGACGAGATTGGTAAATTGATATTAAACAAGAAGATGGGGAAAGCTGTAGATAAATTAATTGAAGTAAGAAGCACTTTTGACGGCGACGATGACCACAATGATGAGAGGGTAATTGAGCAAGATGCACAGTCAAGTCTCTTTACTGGCACCACCGAGATTTTAGAATCATATGTGACTGCCATAAATGACCCTTCAAGAATCTCACATCCATCGGTCAGCACTATTCACATACCAACTATTCACATACCAACTGTATCTCCTTAGGCCCGAATTTGTCAAATTAGGTAGTCATCGCATGTTTTCTACGGATATGAATTCAATTCTGCCACATAACTTCGAAAACGATGATTTTTCACCATAACGTGTTTTTGAAAATACTTTGAGATAACTGCGGCACCGCCAAAATATCCTAGTGGTGCATCGACAATATGGTTTTTGTATGAAATTTGTAAAACAACATCATTTTTGCTATAATAATTCAAAATTTTTTGTCTGACCACATTTTGAAAGATATTGCCAAAATTACTTAATTTTAATGAGTTTGTTTCAAGTGAGCTACCAAAAAAATAAACTGCTTCCACCATGTCTTTTTTGTTTTTCAAGCAAGAAATGCTGTGTGCTATAACTTCAGTTCCCAATGAATGTCCAATCAGTCTTATTTTGACAGATGGGTGATTTTTTTTAAAATCTGTGACGAATCTTGCCAAATTTGCACCGTTTTTTCTCGCAACAATCTTTCCTACCATCGTGGCATGAGAAATTGTGGCTTTATATTGAATTCCTTTGATGTTAGAGTCATAGCTAAAACCAATTACTGGGTATTTGTACCTCAGTTGCCGCAGTCTTTTTTGTACAATCTTGAATTTTTCAAGCGCACCTTGTTTGTCGTTTCTCATGCCATGAACTACTATTGTAAATTCAGGATAATTCCCAAGCTCTTTTTCAAAGAATTTTTTTGGATACAGATCATATGGTTTCTTTTTTAATGTTTTTCCAGTAGCAAGATCATAGTACCCACGTGTTGAGATCCTCGGAATTCTAGCTTGTCGCAAATTTTTCTTTGTACTTTTTGATGTCGGCATCCTCTACTCTTGCAAACAACGGCGACACATCGCCTAATCTATGAGATGGTTTTATTTTTAGATCAGAAATTGAGCTCCATGAATGCTTGGTGATTTTGTCGGACATGCCTAGTTGTTTCCATATTTTTTCTGCAGACGTTGGTAAAAACGGGTACAAAGCCACAGATATAGAACACACTGCATTTACAGAAAGGTACACACATGTGTTCATTCCTTGATTCTTCTTCCAAGGCTCTTTGTGTTGAAAATACTGGTTAAAGTACATAGAAGACTCCATTATCTTTTTGAGCGCCCTGTCAAGGTGGTTTTGTTCCACCAACACGCCAACCTCAGACGCAAGGCCTTTGATTTTTTTCTCAGCTTCTTTGTCCTTGTCATCAAACGCTTCTGGCTCCGGCACAACTCCATCAAACATCTTTTTTGTAAACCCAAGAGCGCGGTTTACCAAATTTCCAAGGTTGCCAATCAGCTCGGAGTTTATCCTGATCGCAAAGTCGTCCCAGTCAAAATTCAGGTCATCTTGCGAGTAGGGGTTTATCGATGTTAGATAATACCGCAGATAATCTGCCGGATAGTATCCAAGGAATTCTTTCAATCCGATATACCAATTGCGGCTCTTTGAGATTTTTTTTGACTGTAATGTAAGATGGCCTCGAGTAGGGATGTAGTCTGGAAGCTTGTATTCTTCGTTTATTCCGAGGCGCATCGCAGGCAAAAACAAATAGTGATGATACACAATGTCCTTGCCAATAAAGTGGTAAATGTCTGCAGAGTTCCAGAATTCCTTTCCGTCTATTCCCTTGTCGTTTAGCATTTTAAGGGTGGTTGAAATGTACGCCAAGTGGTTATCGAACCAGCCATAGAATACTTTGGATTCATCGCCAGGTATTGGGACGCCCCATGATATATCACGTGTTATGTCCCAGTCCACAAGGCCTGATTCGATCCAGTTCTGTACGTATTTTTTTACGTCCTTTTGGAGGTTTTGATTTTCATTGAGCCATTTTTTGAGCTTGTCACCAAAGTCCTTTAACCTGAAAAAATAATGCTTTGTCTTCTCCTTTGTTGGAACTGCGCCACATATTGCGCATTTTGGATTATCTATTTCTTCTGGCACCCGACCGCATTTTTCACATAAATCCGAATACTGGTCTTCTGCCTTGCAGTATGGGCAGGAACCAACAACATACCTATCAGGGAGAAACTTTTTATCGTTTTTGCAAAAAAATTGGATTATCTCTGATTCATAGATATGTCCATTTTCCTTTAACTTTTTGAAGACATACTGAACAAACTCTATGTTTTCTGGCGAGCTTGTGCGATAAAAAAAATCAAACCCTATGTTAAATGCGGTAAAGTCCTCATAATCCCTCTTATTCCAATACGCCACATATTCCTGTGGAGTTTTCTTTTCTTTTTCTGCCTGGATTAGAATTGGAGTTCCAAAATCATCTGATGCGCAAACATAGTATGCTTCAACTCCATTTAGCTTGAGAAATCGTGTAGTAACATCTGCAGGAAGATATGTGGATGCCACATGTCCTAAATGGATCTCTCCGTTTGCATACGGTAACGCGCTTGTGATGATTGCCTTTTTTCTCAACAGATAAACTTGATTTGTACAACTTAAGAAGCTTCTTACCAGTTCTCCCTGTATGCCACTTGCTTCTTGGAGAGTTTGTCTATTTTGACACCAAATGCATTCAATGCGTCAATTGCTACTTGTGTGTCGATCTCCGAAGGCACCGTAATTACACGCCTGCCTATTTTTTTGTGATTTTTGAGCAGATATAATATCGAAAGTATCTGGTTTGAAAAAGACTGAGCCATTACTTCTGGTGGGTGTCCCTCCGCTGCAACTAGGTTCGCAAGCCTGCCTTTTCCGACGAGGTAGACGCGCTTCCCATTTTGTAAAGTGCATTCGTCAAGTCCTGGCCTTACCTCGCGCACCGATTTTGATTTGTTTAGAAGAAAGTCGCTGTCTATTTCCACATCAAAATGCCCCACGTTTGCCAAAATCGCGCCTTCCCTCATCTTCAGTATGTGCTCTTTTCGAATAATGTCGCGCATTCCAGTGCAGGTAATGAAAATGTCGCCGAGCTTGGCGGCCTCTGCCATAGGCATCACCTCAAAGCCATCCATGTGCGCCTCGAGTGCCTTTACAGGGTCTGTCTCCGTCACTATGACCTTTGAGCCCATGCCGTGCGACCTTGCTGCAACCCCTTTTCCCACCCAGCCATACCCTGCAACAACTACGCGCTTTGATGCGAGAAGCAGATTCATTGCCCTGAGCAGTCCGTCGATTGTGCTTTGGCCCGTGCCGTACCGGTTGTCAAACATGTGCTTTGTGTACGCCTCGTTGACAACAATTACTGGGTAGCGAAGCTTCCCTTTCTTTTCTATCGCCTTGATTCGCGTTACACCAGCGGTTGTCTCCTCAGTTGAGCCAAGAATTTTCATATTTTTGTATTTTTTATCAAAATGCAGCTTTACATTCATGTCTGCGCCGTCGTCTGTTACTATGATGGGTTTGTGATCCAAGACCTGCTCGATGCACCAGTCATATTCTTGCGGAGTTTCGTCGTTCCATGCATAAATGTGGATTCCCTCAGACGCCAAGAACGCTGCAATGTCGTCCTGAGTGGTAAGTGGGTTTCCGGCACATGCTGCCACGTTTGCACCAAGCTCCTTTGCGCCCATCAAGAGCACCGATGTCTCTTTTGTGATATGGAGACAAAAGCCCACTGTCACTCCTTTTAGCGGTTGCGATTTTTTCAATCGATTAATGGTGTTTGCGAGGATCTGCATGTGGCTTTTTGCCCACTCGTAGGAGAGCCTGCCCTGCTCTGCCAATGACGGATCCTTTACCCTGCTCAATATCGTACCCCAATTGCGTAGACTAAAAAATCTTCTCATGGCAATCTAAATATCCAGCATCATTTCAGACAATTCGATGGCCTGGAAAAAAGTAGCAGAAAAAGGCGACATTGAAAAAGGCAAAGGAAAAGAATACAACGTAGACGGAAAGAGAATCGCCATCTTCAACCAGGACGGATACCACGGAATCGACGCATTATGTGTCCACCAAGACGGCTCTATTGCCCCAGGCAAGCTCGAAGGAGACATAGTGGAATGCCCGCTCCATTTTTGGCACTATAACATCAAGACAGGTGCATTGCTTGACTATCTCAAAGACGTCAAGCTACAGACATACAAAGTCGAAGCACGCGCAGACGGAATCTACGTGGACATCTAGATTCGGTACGGTTTTTAATTCAATGATGCAAACCACAATCAGTGAACACCAAGATACTGGATGAGCTAGTCAGGCAGGATTACGCAAAAATCCAACGCAATATCGACTCGTTTTTACAGCAATATGTTGCAAAGGGGTATGGCTTTGTCTTCGGCCTCAGCGGTGGCATTGACTCTGCAGTAATTGCACATATTTGCGCAAAGTCATTCAAAGACAAGACACTTGCTCTCATCATGCCAGACAGCAAGGTCTCGCCAAAGCAAGAAACCGAGGACGCACTGTACACAGTGGACACACTAGGACTAGACTACAAGTTAATTGACATCAGCATGATCCACTCCCAGTTTGCAAACATTGTCGAGCCTCAAGAAGTCGCTCTAGGCAACCTCCGAGCGCGTATCCGCGCAGCTTTGTTATACTATTATGCAAACCTGAAAAACTACATCGTAATAGGCTCAAGCGACAAGTCAGAATACCTAATCGGATACTTTACCAAATTTGGCGACGGCAGCGCAGACATTTTGCCAATTGTTTCCTTGTACAAGTCCCAGATAAGGGAATTCGCAAGATTTTTGAAAGTCAAAGACTCGATCATATCAAAGAAGAGCAGCCCCCACCTCTGGATGGGCCACACCGCAGAAGAAGAGATAGGTCTCACATATGATGAGGTGGACTCGGTCCTGTATTGTCTGGTAGACAAAAGCATGACAATAGATCAGACTGCCGACGCCACAGCTATAGATAAAAGCAAAATCGAGAAAATCCACCAGATGTGCAAAAAAAGCGAACACAAGAGGGCAATGCCACCAAGACCGTGATCAACATGAAGCTCTTTGACACGCTAAGCAACCAAGAAAAAGAGATCTCATCAAACACAGTGCGAATTTATTTGTGCGGAGTGACAGTGTATGACGAATCCCATATAGGCCATGCTCGCACTATAATCGTGTTTGACACACTAAGAAGATTCCTAGAATCAGAGGGACGTTTGGTCAACTTTGTCCAAAATTTTACAGACGTAGACGACAAGATAATCAATCGCGCAAACTCTGAGAATGTGAGTGCCTCTGAAATCAGCACCAGATACATTACTCACTACTTTGAGGATTTTGATAGACTGAACATCAGGCGAGCCACGGCCTACCCAAAGGCAACAGAGCACATCGCAGACATGATTAATTTGATAAAGAATCTTATTGATGCAGGCGTAGCTTACGTCTCAAAAAACGGCGTATATTATTCTGTTTCCAAGTTTTCAGAATACGGCAAGCTCTCAAAAAAGAAGATAGAGGATCTCATCTCCGGCGCAAGAATCGAAGTCGACGAGACAAAAAAAGATCCCCTCGACTTTGCACTCTGGAAGTTTGAAAAAGACGAGCCCACTTGGCCTAGCCCATGGGGCAACGGCAGGCCAGGCTGGCACATAGAGTGTTCCGCGATGAGCCTCCGATATCTTGGTCAGGAATTTGAGATACACGGCGGCGGCCGAGACCTCATCTTCCCGCACCATGAAAATGAGATTGCGCAAACCGAGGCAGTCACCAAAAAACCGCTTGCCAAGATCTGGATGCATGTCGGGATGGTCACAATCAACGGCGAGAAAATGTCCAAGTCGCTTGGCAACATCAAGTCGGTCCGATACGTGTTGGACAACTGGGGTCCAAATGTGATCAGGCTGTTCTGCCTCTCAGGCCACTACTCCAAGCCAATAGACTACTCCGAAGACCTCCTAAGGGAGAACCTCGTCAAGTGGCGCCAAGTCGAAACTGCCTACTACGAGATGGTAATGGCAGACGGACACAGCGACGCATCTGAAATATCTTCACTTGTGGCAGAATGCAAAGCCGAGTTTGATTCTGCACTTGAGAGCGACTTTAACACCCCCCTTGCAATCAACTCCTTCTTTAAGCTAGTCAAGGGCATAAACAGAATTGCTGCCTCTGAGGCAATGACCAGGTCCGTTGCCGACGTAGCATTGCCAGAATTTGAGAGGATGTTGGGCGTCCTCGGACTCCAGGTGCAGCGCCTCACTGAATCTGAAAAACAGGCAGTCACCGATTTAATCAAAAAGCGAGACGAGTTGCGCGCACAAAAACAATACCATGAAGCAGACAAGATACGAAGCCAGATTTCTCAGATGGGCATAGTCCTGCTTGACCACAAAGGCAAGACAATCTGGATGAAAAAAGAAATCATTAAAGCTGATTTTTAGTGTTTTTTTGATGTGGTGACAAGGCATATGACGTCTCTGTCCCGTAGCTGGTACGTTGTCGGTAGCCTCAGGTTGTACCTGATGTCTTTTGCGTATAGCAGCCCCTTTGTGAGGTCGCTGTGAATCTCTTTTGCCAGATCCATCACCGTCGCCCCGTCTTTGAGTAGGATCAGATCAGGAAGCACGTTTCCTTTTTTGTCAGACAGCCTCTCCTCATCTGCAACCGGGTACACGGCATTCATCTTGAGCAGTTTGAAGACTATGACGTTGATGGCAAACTGGACTCCAGTTCTCATGTATTCACCCATGATTTCTTTTTTGATGAAATCGAGTGCATTTTTTTGCTTTTGGCTCAGCTCGTCGGGTTTTAGTATCTCAAACTGCTCAGAACCTGGTGAATACTTTATGAGGTTTTTTTGCTCCGCGCGTCGCAAAGACAGCTCGCTGTCTGCACTAGCGGGCACCACTATCATGTCATTGTAGCGCTCCCTTAGCCGCGCAAAGTTTTTGTCTGCCCCCTCAACGTCGATCTTGTTTGCCACAATCAGGGTTGGTTTGGATATCTTGCGCAATATGGTAGCAAACTTTTTGCTTTCCTGAAAGTCAATTTCGTCGAATTCCTTGTCCTCAATTCCCGCTACGTGCAGCGCCTCTTTTACATGCGAATTATTAACACCTATTCCCCGGTACAGATCCGCTATTGCAACTATCTTGTCTGTTCCCTGATGAATTGTCTTTGAGACCTTGTCCCTGTTGCCTTCAAGAATTTTCAAGTACCACATTATCAGTTCTTCCTCAATGTCTGCAAAATCAGATATCGGGTCTCCGCTTCCTGCAGCAGCTATCTTTCCTGAGGAGTCAATACTGCCAGACACATCAACCACATGGAGCAACGCATCTGCCTGTGCTGCAACTGAGAGGAACTGGTTCCCAAGTCCCTTTCCCTGCCAGGCATCTTTGATCAAGCCGGGCAGGTCAATTAGCTCAATTGGGATGTAGCGCCAGCCGTCAACGCATTTTGAGTTTTTTGGGTTGTCGTGCATGTTGAATTCAGGATGAACACAAAGCGTGATTGCGTATGCGGTGGAAGACTCTGGTTTTTTTGTTGTGAACGGATAAGTAGAGATCTCCGATGATGAGAGTGTCGCGGAATTAAAAAATGTCGTCTTACCTGTGTTCGTCTTACCGATGATTCCTATCTTTATTGTCACAGACAAAGTTGCGTTCCAAAGTATTTATTCATGACTCCGCGGATTTTCCCTCAGCTTTGAAATCGTGTTTTTTATCTCGTCTACCGACCACGCTATTTCATCGAGTTCTTCTTTTGTGATATCTGAATCCCACTTGTCTAGCGCAATCTTTGATATCTGGCACGCATGGAATAAGAGGTTCCAGTACGGGTGGTGTTCTGCCGTGGCGTACGAGAGCTCAGAGACTTCTTCTAGGCCGCTTTTTGCCCTATCAAGCGAGTTTGTGTTTTCCCCGATGATCTTTACTATGTTTGCGACCACGCCGGGAACCAGCTTCACCATGACGCCTCTTTTTGAATAAGATGCGGCCAGCTCCTCAAGTGAGCGGTAAAATTCATCAAAGGAGGCGCTCATGAGAACAACCGCTGGTGCTCGGCAAGCATGCACCGATTAAAGACGACTTGGATTCCTGCCTTTCTTGCAAGCTCCTCTGCTTCCTCGTTGTGTATCCCTTCCTGAAGCCAGATCACCTTGGGTTTTAGCTTTATTGCTTCTTGCACCACTGGGAGCACCTGCTCTGATGGTCTAAAGACGTCCACTATGTCGACCTGTTGGTCGATGTCGGCCAGGCTCGCAAACGACTTGCGTTCAAGTATCTTATCTGCTGTTGGATTCACTGGAATCACATTGTAGCCTTGGCTTATGAGGTACCTTGGCACATAGTTTGCAGCCTTGTCCTCGTTTTTTGACATTCCCACAACTGCGACATTCTTAAGCGAGAGGATCTTGCGGATTTGCTCGTCCGTGTGAGTATCTCGTTCCATGAACATAATTGATGCCAATGCGATTTTAACGTATTCGAAAAATTCTTTATACGTAAAACACCAACTAGACTCATGGAAGAAGAGCCAAAGGACGTAATTGTTCTTGGAGCCATAAAGAAGGGCGCAAAAAGATTTGACAAGATCAGAGACAAAACAGGAATAGAACCAGAAGAGCTGAACAAGATACTCGAAAAGCTGGAAGCTCGGGGCTTCATCCGAGTTGAGAAAAAGAAGGGGTTCCTTGGTGGCGAGAAAATCGAGCTCCACCTCACAGAAAAAGGCTCAAACGAGCTTGAGCAGCGAATCCACGAGATGGAGCAAAAATGGAACCAGATGGTTCAGCTATACAAGATGGGCGATAAAAAACAGCTACAAGAGTTCATGGACCAAAACAGAATGGACTTTCCGATGATGATGTTCTTTGGTATGATGAACATGATGATGTTTTCCATGATGTTCTCCATGATTGGTGCATCGATGCATAACTACGTGCCGCCAGACCAGGTGCCGCCAGGCGCGGAAAATCAGCCAGCCGATGCTAGCGATGGTGCCGATGCTGGAGGAGACATGGGCGACGGTGGTTATGACATAGACATCGGCTTTTAACTCAAAAATCTAAATTATAAATCAGTCATAAAATCAAGCAAACTGTTGCAATACACGTCCTCGGACAGCTCAGGGCTCATCAGAGTGCTACAGTTTCTAAAGGCCCATCACTCCGAATACCTCTCAGGCGAGGACCTAAGCGAAGTTCTAAAGATCAGCCGCGTTGCCGTCTGGAAGCACATAAAAAAGATTCAGGGCCTTGGCTACAAGATAGAGTCAAAGCAAAATCTTGGCTACCGCCTCACTGGCATCACCGACCTGATGCTGCCTTGGGAAATAACAGACGGCCTCAAAACAAGTCGATTGGGCAAAAAAGTATATTATTTTGACTCAATAGATTCGACACAAAATTTCGCGGCAACTATTTCGAAAAATCAAAACGAGGATGGCTCCGTAGTTATATCTCAGACGCAAAAGGCCGGAAAGGGCAGGCAGGGGCGCACCTGGATCTCACCCAAGGGTGGAATCTGGTTGTCAATTGTGCTCAAGCCAAGCTTTGATGTAGGCAAAGTCACATTGATGCCGTTTGCAGCTGCAGTTGCTCTCTCAAACGCAATTCAAAAAACACTTGGAATCACGACTGAGCTAAAGTGGCCAAACGACCTCACACTAAATGGAAAGAAGATAGCTGGCATGATAATCGATGCATCAATCGAGTCGACGCGAATTGAGAGCCTTGTGTTGGGGGTCGGGATCAACTTTAGAGTAGACCCGGCTCAAATAGAAAAAAAGATCAGGCACAACCCCAATTTTTACGGTGTCGCCACCCTCGTAGACAAAAACTACGGAGCAAAGCCGGCCAAGCTTGTCCAGTCTTTTTTGGAAGAGCTCGAAAGAGCCCTGGCACTTTTTGCATCAGACAAGACCCAGCTCATCATAAATCAGTGGATGAAAAAATCATCCACCATCGGCAGGACAGTAAGAGTCACCACACATGGCCAGATCATATCAGGCAAGGCAGTGAAGCTAGACAACGACGGCGCCCTCATAATACGACAGAATTCAAAATCAATCAGAGTGACTGCAGGCGACGTGGCCTATTAGCTACTTTTTCGCTTTTTTGGCACTTTTTGTCGTCTTTTTCTGGATTTTGATATAAGCGAGGCCTCGGTTTTTACTATATCCTTGAGATCTGCCTGTATAGAAAGCAGCGTCGCTACGATTTCTTCGAGTTTTTTTGCATAATCCTCGTAAGCTGAGATCAGTCTTGACTTGCCCTCGTTGCTTTTTGTGAGGTATTCGTTTATTCGTATTATGTTGGTCGTATCAATCATCTCAGGAAGGGGCGGTGCAGGCGAGCCCAGCTGTTCAAGTTCTTCTTGTGCCTTTTGCACCCGGAGTTTTAGCTCGGCAAGACTACCCCCAAGACCCTCCATGATAAATCACAGCAAATCTTGTGTTATAATCATTTTTGTGGCTTTATTTTGTTCAACTGTAGCCAATTTGCCTTGCGCCTGCGCCAGAAACTTTTTCGTTTCTTAGCTCGTCTATTAGCGCCTTTGTTTTTGTTGCTGCGCGCGAAATCATCTCAAAATAAGCCCTTGTCTCGTCGTCGACGAATCTGCCGAGATGTTTTAAGAGGATCTCGTTTGCGTTTGAGATCACACAGATTGGATCGACTAGCTCGTTGATTAGATCCGCTTTCTTGCCCACCTGATGCTCCATGTAGCTGGGCTTTCTATTTTGCCTCAAATTCTGGCAATATACCGAATTGTACCCCATCATCGCGACTTCACTTTGCGTGGAGCAACCATGACCTCCACCTGCTTGGATTTGTTCCACAACAACGTGCACAGGCTGAACATGTTGTTGACCATTTCCGTAGAATTGGTGTGCATGACAGAGTCGTTCTCGTCGTTCAAGTCCATGGATGCATTTAGAGCGCCCGACATGATCAGCTGCTTGTTTTCTTCAACAATCATCCTGCTCTTTGATGGCAGCTTTCCTAACCGGATCTCGGTTGGATTAAGTCTGTCCACAAAAGACAGTTCTTTTTGGCTGGAAATCTCAGTCAGTATGCGCACTTGGGTGCCATTTTCTTTTAGCAACTGTATCCTCTCAGGAATCGCAGTGTGATACATCCTCATCAGGTCATCTGAGGGTGCAACAATGTAGACTATTCCTGACGCTTTTTGGAGAAGTTTGTTTATTCTGGAGTAGATGTTTGAGCGTCCCTGAATTATCACAAATGAGGAAACTTCTTGTATGTCACTTTGTTTTGTGATTATGTCTATATCCTGGACTATTTTTTGTGAGAGGTTCTTCATGGTGGTTATTTCGTCCTGTTTTCTCTCCATAATTATCTGCAGAGCTTCGGATGGCGACAGCGCGGTGCACAAAGTCGGGTTGGAAAATGTGGTAGTCACTACACCCATGTTTCGCAACCTGTTTAAGGCACGATACGTCTTGCCCCTGTCAATACCTAACTTTGATGAGAGTGCTCCGACGGAGACTGGGCCGGTCTGGAGCAACCCCATATACACTTTGGAATCGATTTCTTCTAGGCCAAAAAAAGCCAGTGCCTCAACCATTTCTTTTTGATTCATGGCATAATCCCCGATCTCCATTTGCCGAATAAAATATGAGATGTTGTCTGTTCAAATTAGACAGACAATGGCCTAATAGATCCTGCCGATCGCTCCATCTTTTGAAAATTATATAATCTTGAGGCTTTGCACAATAAGCGATTTGGAGATAATCATTGAGCCGTGGAAACGCCTTGTCATACACGAAGTAATAGAATACAATTTTGAAGACTGGATGAGCCAGATTGCATTTAGCAGCAAGACTGCAGGTGGAGCCATACCTGCCATCAACTGGGCAAACGGTATCGTCTTTCAATCATTTAATTTTCCAGATACAAACTCGATAATAGACGAAAAGCTCAAAGGCATTCTGCACTGGTCTTCAGTCATGTTTGCAATAAAAGAAAAATATGAAAAACAGATCATCAAGGACAACGCCACAATCAACCTCATTGACGTGAGCGTCAACGAGGTCTTTAGAAAGCTCGCAGAAAAATTAAAGGAATGTTCCACAAAAAAATAACATCTAATCATTCTAAAACTATAGAATGTTGAGATTAGCTCAACCTACACACAAATAATCAGTGAAATTGGATAAAAGCCCTAATAAGTCAAATATGCATATACATATCCGATGACCTCCTCACAAGTCAAATGCCCTTCATGTGCAAAAAACACGCTACAAACAGACATGACCACTGGCGAGACATATTGCAGAAACTGCGGCTTTGTTGCAGCAGAAAAGCTTGAGGAGTCAGGTCCCGAATGGCGGGCCTTCTCAAACGATGAATCAGACAGGAGTCGTGTGGGGGCAGGCACCTCGCTTACAATGCACGACATGGGGCTGTCAACAGTAATTGGCTCCACAGACAAGGATGCGACTGGTAAACCACTGTCTGCGTCAATGAAGAGTTCAATAGACAGACTTAGGACATGGGACAGCAGAACCCAGGCACACACCTCGGCGGATCGAAATCTGCGCCAGGCACTAAACGAGCTTGGAAAGATGAAAGATAAGATGGGCCTTGCAGACTCTGTTATAGAGAAAGCCGCCTACATTTACAGAAAAGCAATGGAGAAGAAACTAGTCAGGGGCCGCTCAATTCATGGCTTGATTGCAGCCTGCCTGTACGCTGCGTGCAGGAACACAGAAACCCCAAGAACTCTAGACGACGTGGCAGAGAGCATCAACATTAGGAGAAAAGATGTGGCAAGGTGCTACAGACTCATATACAAAGAACTCGACCTTAAAATGCCCGTTGCCGACCCAACGAAAGGAATAGCAAGAATAGCAAGCATGGCAAACCTAAGCGAGCGAACCAAGAGAAAGGCAATAGAGATCCTAAACAAGGCAAAAAAGATCGGCATGGTGGCAGGAAAAGACCCGATGGGCCTTGCGGCTGCAGCACTGTATCTTGCATGTGTATCAAATGGCGAGATCCGCTCCCAAAAAGACATCTCTGTTGCAGCTGGCGTGACCGAAGTCACCATCAGAAACAGATGTGTAGGCCTAAAGAGCCTCCTTGACAACTAGAGATTTAAAACTCTTCTTAGTACCAACGCCATGGACATAGCTTGGTCCGAATGGCTTGATTTTAATTCAGAGCAGGCATCAAAGCTTCCAGAGTCACCTGGCATATACATGACGCACGCTGCCATGAAGATCTTGTATATAGGCGGTACCACAAACCTGAAAAAAAGCATCACTGATGCACTAACTACCAGTTGCATTTGCGATTCCAAAAGGTTTCGTTATTTTGCAACAGAGAAATACGATGAATTAAGCAAAAATCTCCTCATCGAGTATAAAGAAAAACACGGTGGAGATCTGCCCAAGTGCATGTCCTAGTTTATTCCTGTCCTTCGATCCCCATTAACGTCAACGTTGAACGGATTTGGTTTATCTTTCGTATCTTCCACGTTATGGTTTCACGTATGTTTTCAGTTTTTTCTGAGGAGAGTTTTGCCAAAACATCGTATGCGCCGAATGTACCGTGTACTTCTTTGACAGCATCAAGCGATTTGAGCTGTGATATGACCGATCCTTCCGCACCCAAATCACAATTAATCAAGATATATGCCGTAGCCACATCATCGCCCCCTTAAACCAACGATCAGGATTTCTTTTGAAATCATTTTGTAGATATATGTCATTGAGTGGGTTACGTGTCCAATGTATTTATCATAAATTACAAAAAAGGCTAACATCTTGGTATTTTCATAATTAAACATTAAACAATCATTTGTTACCAGTTGACAATTAAGTTTGTAACTAAAAGAATGTTCAAAATTGCGTCACATCGATATTGTGCGTTGTTTGTATCAAGCAGACACACACAACAATACTAATCACACACAACATACCAAATCAGGTCTGATGGACCAAATGCCATAATTCTCCCTTGCCAGACCATGGTATCCCAATAGGTCCTTCAGCACCATTTTTTACACTTTTGGCGTGAGCAAAAAACCCAACTCAAGGCTGTTTATTTTTTTGACACCGCATGAAATAAAATATGATGCTCATATACCACCACATGACCAAAAAAAGGCAACGAATACAGAACAGAAGTACGACAGGCTAAGCCACATTGGCGAGCTGACCTCCAGAATAACCCACGACATGAGGAACCCACTTACAGTCATCATCAATTATGCCATGATGATCAGAAAAAACTCGAAAAACAAGCTTGACAAAAAGTCACTTGATCAGCTTCTGCTAATCGAGGAGGAGGCACGAAAGATGCACCACTTGATTGAAGACGTGTTGAATTACGTAAAGCTGCCGCCCCTCAAGTTACAAAACCACTCACTTCACGATATCTTGAAAAAAGTGATAGAGACCAACCAAATCTCAGACGACGTCGAGTTCCACCTGCCAAAAAACAACCCACAGATAACATGCGACATTGACAAAATGGAGGTAGTCTTTGCCAACTTGATCACAAACGCAATCGAAGCAATGAACGGCGCCGGCACCATAACCATTTCCGCAAAAGAGAGCAGTGACGAAGTCATAATTGAAATAGAAGACACCGGCCCCGGAATAAGCGAGGAGCACCTATCTCGGATCTTCGAGCCGTTGTTTACAACAAAGGAGACTGGTACCGGCCTCGGCCTTGCCAGCTGCAAAAACATCATAGAAAGACACAGAGGCACAATCACTGTGAGAAACAATCCCACTACTTTTACAATTAAGCTGCCAAAGGCGCAAAAAACGCCTATCTAGATCTTTTTCGCGAGTAGAAATACGCGCCGATTCCTACCGCAAACACGGCAGGCACTACGTAATACAGGAACCCATAGTCATGTTTTTGGGCGCCTGTCTTGAGCTCGGCCTGCTTGCCGGGGTTTTCAAATCCGCTAATTAGGATCTTGATTTGAGAAGCGCCATCTATGGCAAACGCAACGTGCCAGTTTCCATACTCGTCCACACTCTGGATGAACTCGACTGGTCTTTCGTCTACGAGTACGTCGAACTTTTCGCTGTCGGATGTCTTTGGGAACTCGAAATTGACAAATGTAGGCACCTTGAACGAATTTATGCCATCTATGAGCAGCTTGGTGCCAGTCTCATCAAAGCCGACCACCGTAAATGAGGCAGTCGAGTCATACCTAAAGTCAAAGCGCTCCCCGTTTCTGACTGCATAGAGCGGCACTATGGTCTCGTCTCCTATTGCAAAGCAGCTATAATAGTTAACATCCTCTGCAAACATAGGATCAGGATACATTGTGAATTCAATTATTTGGCCTGGCTCTATTTTTTCTATCTTCTCGATGTTTTTTCCAACATCCAAAAAGACGTTCTTGTCGCCATGTATTGTGGCGTACACCTTGACGTTGTACTCTGTTGCGTTGCCGTTGTTGATTATCCTGCCGGTGAGATGGCCGTCTCGGTGTTTTTTGAGGGTTTTATCATAGAGCACCTCCACCTTTGAGGCCGTCACTCCGTCTTCTTTTTGGAAGCTCACAACAGGTCCCTCAAGAAGTACGCCAGGATTTGTGACTTGTGGAATTTGGATCTTAAATGGAATGTCTTTGTTTGGGAACACCGTCGGCAGCTTCTGCGTGACTGTGATTTTGTCTCCCGCGTTAACCGTTATCGTTATGGTGGGAGTGACCGCATAGCTTTCAGTGTTCTTTACTGTCCCCACCACAGTGTAAACCCCTTGTGAGTCAAAATACCCCAAATACTGGTTTTCAGGCACCCACACATCTGCAAACGCCGGCACCACAAATGGCACCAAGATCGCAAATACCAACACCCACATATGGTAAATCAGAGTTTTTCCTATCTTAAACTGATCTGATGTTTTCAGTTTTGATACTGCTCAAGTATCTTCAGTACGCTAAATGGGAATTTTGAAAAGTCCATGTCTTTTTCCGCAGATACCAACAGTATCTCATTTTTCAGTGGGAAGCTCATCACCAAGACCTTGTCCCTATAAGACATTGCGAATTTGACCGGCCCAAGTTCTGCGTCGAACTCTTGCCGCATCCTGACTCGAAGGGCAAGCTCAAGATATAGCATCTCGTCCTTTTTTTCATCCTCAAGCGGCTTCTTGCCTTCAGCCATCCCGCCTGCCACGAGTTTGCCTTTGTTGTTGATTAGCCCTACAAAGCGGATCTTTGGGTCAAGTTTCTTTACTTCGTTGCAGACTTGTTCCTTATCCATTATTAACCACCATGAGATTAGTTTGAGCCATATTAGAAGGGCGATCTTTTTATTGTGAAAACTTGTATTTAATTAGCATGTCACAAGACGTCAATCTCCCGCTTGATTATTTCAAACACGTTTCTCTGTTCTGGACCGACCTGCTGCACCTCATGTCTGGAAAACCCGTGGCGCTCACCTCAGTTGGGCCCATGAGAAACTGGACAAACGACATGAAAAAGATCTCAACTGAGCTGATAGAGTCATACGAGAGCATGCTGGAATTCAACCAGAGGCTGATCGAGTACTACAAGCAGCTTTCAGAGACGTGGATGGAGGCACAAAAAAAGGTTGATGCCAAGGCGACGAGCCTCCCAAGCGACTCTGAGCAGCTTGAGGCCTACAAGCGGATCTGGATCGACATTTTTGAGAACGATTTCACACAGCTGTTTGACTCTGAGAGGTTTGGTCAAAATTACGGCAAGCTCGTATCGGCTGAGCTGGAGCTCACAAAGCACTGGGAGAACATACTAAATGTCGCCCTCCACTCGCTACGGCTGCCGACAAGAAAAGAGATCGACGAAGTCTACAAAGAGATACACCAGCTCAGAAAACGCGTGGCAAAGTTGGAAAAGGAGGCCGCAGATGCAAAGCGACACAATTGACCCAAGGCTTGTCCAGGAATTCCTCACATTTACAAAAAATGTGGCCGATGCGCCAAAGCTTGTACCAGCGCCAGACGAGATAACACTAGAATCCAGCCCCTACGACGTAGTGTACGAAGAAGACAAGGTGAGGCTGCTCCATTTTCGGCCGCTCGTTGAAAAACAAGCCAAAGTGCCACTAGTCATAAGCTATGCCATAATCAACAGATACCACATCTTGGACATACAGCCAAAGAAAAGCTGGGTCAGAAAGATGTTGGAAGGTGGAATAGACACTTACATGATAGACTGGGGAAATCCGTCCAACATCAACAAGTATCTAGATTTTGACGACTATGTGAACACGTACATGGACAACTGCATCGAGTATGTCAGAAACGAAACCGACAGCAAGAACGTATCTGTGCAAGGGTACTGCACAGGCGGCACTATCGCGACGATTTATGCCTCCTTGCACCCACAAAAGGTGCGAAACCTCATAGCTACGGCGCCCGTCATAGACGGATGGAAGGACATCACCGTAGTAAGCAACATGGCAAAGCACATCGATGTCGACAAGCTCGTCGACACCATCGGAAACATGCCGCCGGAGTTCATGTATTACTGTTTTTCAATACTCAAGCCGTTTGAGCAGGGACTAGAAAAATACTACAAATTCTTCAAAAACATCCACGACAAAGACTTTGTGGACAGCTTCCTTAGGGTCGAAAAATGGCTAAGCGATACGCCTCCCATCCCAGGCGAGCTATTCAGACAATGGATCAAAGACATCTACCAAGAAAACCTGTTGATCCAAAACAAGATGATAGTTGGAGGCAAGCAGGTGGACCTCAAGCAGATAACCATGCCCATCTTCATCCAGACCGCAGTGGGTGACCACCTAGTATCCCCAGAATGCAGCATGCCACTATATTATGCCGTAGGCAGTGAAGACAAGACGCTCCGCGTCTACCCCACCGGGCATGTTGGCATGATTGCAAGCTCGTATTCGCAAAAGCAGATCCTGCCTGAGCTGGTCCAGTGGATAAAAGAAAGATGAGAGGTCACTTGGTCTTTTTTCTGTCAAGCGGCATAATCAGTACCTGAATCAGGTCTCCTTCGCTTATCTTCAATGCTTCGCGCTCCGCCTCCGGGATGGAGATTCTTCCGTTGCTTCCCACAGTAGTCTTGAATGCGCCGCAGCCCACAAAGCTCTGCATCATGCCGCTCATGTTGAAAAGCTGCTCCATTGCGTTTTTTTGGAGTGCCGCCATATTGCTTGCAAAGCTTTGCTGTGCTTGTACGGTCTTTGCAGTAAGATCTTTGATTGTCTGTAGAGGATCGAACTTTTGATTGCTCTCCATGTAGGAACACAACGCCTTTACGAACTCGGCTTGTGCCTTGCCTCCTTTTTGCACCCATTGTTGGAACATTTCCGCATAATTTGTTTGGTCACCATTGCCAGCCATCGGTATTATCTACCACAGTAGTTATTTAAGCCTAGCTGCTGCCCACAAGAAACTCGAGAACTATTTTTGAAAATCCTTCTGGGTCCTCCACATACGGGGTGTGTCCGCAGTTTTCCATCTGGTAGAATCTGCAGTCTTTTATTTTCTTGACAAAATACTCGGCGTACTTGACTGGGATTACAGGATCAAGACTGCCCCAGACAATTAGCGTCGGCACGTGCAGCAGCTCAAGCTTTGCGGAGATCTCTGGCGCGTTTTTGAGCCCAAGGAGTGTCGACATGAATGCGAACTTTGCGTTTGGCATCCTCATGCGCTCAACAAAGCTTTCCACAATCTCATCACTTACAGGTTTGTTGTTGCCAGTCATCATCGTGAATGCATTCTTTGCGCTGACAGGATCTGGGTATAACGCCGCCATGATGTAAGCGTCCAAGGCAGGAGTAGACTGCTTCATGGCTCCGGCAGGGGAGACAAGCACTAGCTTGTCAACCGTTTGCTGGTTTTGTGCTGCGTACTCTATTGCGATCTGGCCCCCAAGCGATGAGCCCATCATGGTCGAGTCTTTGATTCTGAGCTTCTCCAAAAATTTCCCAATAAAGCTTGCAAAGAACTCTGTTGTGTAGTCGACATTCGGTTTGTCGCTTTGGCCGAATCCAATTAAATCTGGTACAATCACAGTGAAATACTTGTTAAAGTAAGGAATCACCCTCTCCCATCTCTCTGCAGATGCGCCAAGACCATGAATCAAAATTAGATTTCTTTTAGATGAGCCTGCCTTGAGATAGCGAATTTTTGAGTTGTCAATAGTGACAAATTCTTGTTGCATTCGCTATCGTCCATCCGAGTATACATCTAGATAAGTTTTAACATTCAGTTTGATCGCGAGCAAAAAACATCTCAACATCTTGCGCATAGTTACAAGAGAGCCGAATTTAGGGTTTTATGATGCCATTTTTGACTAAAAACGCAATACTATTTATGAACTCGTCATCAGTGACGCTGCCGTCTGCCCACCAGCACGCGCTGTTTTTGACCCATGCTGGCACCGCCTTCTCGGAGCCAGATATTGATGCATCACGCACCTTGATCACGCCTTGCGAGATCATATACTCGATGCCATTGAGGAAATCCACATCAAGAATTGAGTCATCGCACCACCACCGCGCATTGTTTTTTATCCACGGCGGGATGACCTCATGATTTTTGACTAGCGGTATCGGGATCTCTGCTCTTGCAAGCTTGTTGCCGCCAAGGTTCTCGAAGCGAAGGACTAGTTTGTTTGCGTCTTTTGGCACTGCAAATGCGATCTCGTCCCATTTGTCTGCATCACTACTTTTTCCGCTTGTCTTGAAGAGCTGTCTTTCCCCCGATTCTATTACAAGATCAAAACTGGTTGAGACTGCCTTGTCAGCCAAAAATATATCGTAGATTTTGAACATAAGCAAAACATCACTTCCTGCAAACACATGTTGCGGTTTTGTAGTCAGAGCTATTTTGTATTGAACGTTGTCGGTTGCCGCCACGACCAAGAGATCATCCGTCTTTGGGAAGACCTCAAAGTCGATTTTATCTAGGGTCTTGTGCTGCATTTCATACAGCTTGAAGATCTCATTTTGGTACACCAGCAGGTGAATAACTCTGTTTTCCGTTCCAAAATCATCCACCGTG
This sequence comes from Candidatus Nitrosotenuis sp., assembly GCA_035575435.1. Lineage (GTDB taxonomy): Archaea > Thermoproteota > Nitrososphaeria > Nitrososphaerales > Nitrosopumilaceae > Nitrosotenuis. The sequence continues at coordinate 6,167 of DATLXX010000004.1, read as the reverse complement.
ATTGATTGCTCAGGCAGAGGTATGTTGTTTATTGTCACGCCATACTTTGAGACCTGTAGAGCGCCAAACGTTTTTGGGATCACTATTTCTTGGTGTATGGCAGTGGTCTGATTTATGTTGGACGCAGTCCACTCAAACGGCATCGTGAATCGAATTGATTTTGTCTTTGCATCATAATTTAGCGAGTCAAGCGTCTCATAGTAGGTAATTGCCTGAATTTTTTGCCTGCCGTATTCTGGGTCATTTATTTCAAGTGTGCGGACTTCGGGGAACGAGAGCCCAGATTCAAATATGACTGGCGTGTTTTTTGATCTGGAGTATCTTTCTGCTTCCAGAACATCTATTTTGAACTTGTAGAGACCGCCATGTCTAAAAACGTCGCCTCTTGCCTCAATTGTGCCTTTGCTGCCGCCAATCAAAAACCCAAAGAAGCTATCGTCGGATTTTTTTGCGACCGTAACTTGTTTTGAGCTGTCCGGAATCAAGTCAAAGACAAGTATACCGTTTGCCGCCTCAAAGGTTCCTTCAAAGAGAGTGGTTGATGCTTTGATGGTTTGAATGTGGTATTTGACGTCTCGCACCGTAATTCCTGTGTTTGTGTCAAACATTGAAAATGTGATTTGTTTTCTGCCTGTCGCGTTATCCACGCTAGAGTTCACCTCCATTGCCACCTTTCTGTCCCCAAGCATTTGTGGAGGCAGTGTTTCGTACCCCACGCCGTGTCCAAATGCTGCATTAAATGAGATTAGCGAGAATATGGCAAATGCGGCAAGCAAGAGTCGTGTTTTCATAAGTTATTTCATTAAAAAGAAGATATGAAAGATTAGCCCAGCGCCCTTGAGTGTTTGTGCGTGTGGGGTCTTTCGCCTGGGAACTTTCTTCGCATGTGGGCAGAAGGCCTTCCGTAGAGAAGCTCCAAGAACCACGCTTCGTGTTCTATTTCTTCTCGCAGAATGTCCTTTGCTACATCGTATGTGGCGGGATCCTTTCCGTGAGTCATCTGGCAGATTTTATTCCAGTTGACGATTGCGCCTTGTTCAGCTTTGAGGCATTTTTCCATTATTGCCCTAATGTCTGTCTTGTTTGGCGGAAGTTGCAGGAACTCGCAACCAGACATTTTGATGAACTCGGTTGCGTCGTTTGGCAGGCTTCCCCCAAGCTCGTAGATTCTTGAGAGGCATGACTCAAAGTGGCTCAGGTCCTCCAATCTCGCATCCTCGATTACGCCCTTTATTCCCTCCCCTTCGATGCCAGTGCAGTGCATTCTCAGGTTCGTAAAATAATAGTACGCGGTAAACTCGACTGATGCGTTGTACACAAGGAGGCGGATGAGCTCGTCTATGTCCACACCATTCTGCTTTAGAACGTTAACGCCCACCACGTTTGGTTCGGTTTGTTTACCCATATGACTGCCAACAGATGCTGAAAATAAAAGTTAACTGATCATATCTTAATAATGGAACACTGTGTCGCCGATTGTCTTTTTCCAGTCAGCTCGTATTCCAGGCTTGCCCTTTAGCTTCTCTATGTAATTGAATGCAGACAGGCCTGCCGCAGCGCCGTCGCCACAAGCAGCAACAATCTGCTTGTATGGGATGTTTGTCGCATCGCCAGCCGCAAAGATGGCCGCGTGTGACGTCTTGCCGCCGTCGGAGACCTCGATTTCACCTTTCTGATTAATTTTCACTAGGTGCTTGACAAAATCCAAATTGATCTTTGAGCCCATCTCTATGAAAAGCCCGTCAACATTGATTGTTTTTTCCGCACCAGTGTTGTCCACCAGTGTGAGTTGCTGCAGCGTGTTGCTGCCGGAAATCGATTTGATCGACGTGTTTGGGATTAGCTCGACGTTTTCTTTTTTCTTGATTGCCTCTATCATGTCTTTGTCACCTCCCAGTCCACCACCCTTGTAGATCAAATACACTTTTGACGCCATACGCGAGAGCAAAATTCCAGATTCGAGGAGATAACCGCCCACACCCACTGTTGCAGTAGTACGGCCCTGGTAGAAAGGTGCGTCGCATTTTGTGCAATAATGCACGCCTTTGTTTGCAAACTGGCTTTCGTTTGCAACGCCAAGACTGTTTGGAACCTTGCCAGGCGCAAGCACTATTGCTTTTGCAACATATTCTGAACGGATCGTTTTCACTTTGAGTCCTCCTTCTACTTCGTCAATTTTTTCTACGGTGTCATACGTCATCTCGCCCCCAAGCACCAGATATTGGTTCTCAAGCGTCTTTGCCAAAAGCGGGCCGCTCGACATCATCATGCCCGGATAGTTTTCGAGTTTTGGTATGAGGTTTAGCTGGCCTCCAAGGTCCTTTGATATTACAAGGCATGACGCCTTTTGTCTTGCAACAAAAATTCCAGCAGACAGTCCGGCGGGCCCTGCTCCAACCACAATTACTTCGTACTCTTGGACCAATTACTTCACTGAAATAAGGGAGGTCAGGTTGTTGATTCCATCTATGTTGTGTATGTTGACATCTATGGCATGCTTTATTTCCTGCATGTTGTCCGATTCAAGGATTATCAGGATATCATAAATTCCGTACACTGTCTTGACTTCTTTGACAGTTGGTACCTTTTTTGCTTGTTCGATTATGTTTTTTTGTTCTTTATAATCGACATTGAGTAAAACGTATGCTTCGTTCATATCATACCCTCATACTCAAGCTACAAAAAGTTAGCTTTTTTCAGAATCAAATCGCCCAGTGGACGGAAGGTCTTTGAAGATGGTCACCACCTTGCTTGCGAGACTCTCAATGTCCACCGTGGGTTCCGCAGATATCAGCAGCACAAACTTGCTCACTGGGAACGGGAAGCTTATCAGAACCAGCCTGTCCCGTCTTGCCGCAATGTAGTTTATAGGCCCAAGAGTTTTGTCAAATTCCTTTCGGAGCGAGATTCTGGATGCAAACTCCATAAAACCGCTCAATTTTGACTCGTCTGCCTCAAGCGGTGTGAGGCCTTCCTTGAAGCCTCCTGCGATCAGCTGGCCGCGCTCGTCGATTATTCCTGCGAATCGTATCTCTTTTTCCGAGGTGAGCTGCTTGCATTTTGAATCATAGAATCTGTGCTGCAGTGATTCGGTCATCACGGTACAAAACAGCCTCCAGCATAAAAAAGTTGGTAAACTCCCCGTTAAACACAACGTGCCACAAAATTACCTGAGTTTTTCTTGATCGTTGAATCTGTTGTCCTTGCTGCGCATTCTAAATGTCTTAGCATAACCATTAGTGCCAAACAAAAAGAAAAGATACGCCCACAAATACGGTATGTCGATGATGTGGCCGCCATAGTACTCTTCGTCCAGCGAGAGAAAAAGAAACCCATAGTCAGCTACAACAAAGCAGAGCATCCCAACAAGGAGGCACAGCCAAAGAAAGCTCACTTGGCCTCTGAAAAACAAAACAAGGCCTATGATTATAGGGGTAATCGACACTGTGTCCAGCACCGGGTACGCTGCACCAAGCATTGCCTCAATGCTAAACGATTCTTTTTCAAAAACCAAACTTGCCAGGAACCCAGCTGCAACCACGGTGACCGCAGACGCAGAAAACATCAGCGTCTTTGAGATTGAGCTTCTAAATTGCCTCAGATAGAAAAAAGTAAACCCCAGATAGACTGGATACCCTGCCAGCCAAAAATAGTCTGCCTCCGATGGCCACGGCGCACCACCTGCCAGATCGTAAATCATCCATATGCGCTCGGCGACAAACCACAGCACGATTGCAGCTGCAAAGCACACCCACGCCTTACCGAGATCACCTCGCCCCCTATCCCTTATTGAAAGCAAGACTGATGTAAACAGTAAAGGGGTCGTAATGAACAAATTTGCAAGATCTGATGTGGCTGTAGCGTAATCCTTTCCAAAATAATTTGCGACAATTATTGCGACTGGGACCATTACCAGTAGCAACAATGAAACGACCTTGTAGGGTCGTGATGCCTGGGTTTGCAATTTACTTGGCAAGATCCGAAAGAAATTTCGATATGGGTCGCTGGTCTTGAAGTTTTTCGAGTTTTTCCCTGATCATCATTATTATCGATGACGAACCTGTTCCAAATAACTCACCCAGTATGTCTTTTAGATATTCAGGATGCTCAAGGCAGTCAGAGAAATAGCAGCCATATTTGGCATAAAGTCTATCACCAACTTGGCTTGCAGCCGACGGGCTCAGCTCCAAAAGCGTTTCCGTTATAGTGAAGCTTACAAGTGCCTTCTTTGCGTCGGTTGTGATAAAGTCGTTGCTTTTTTGTTTTGTCAAGCCGTCAAGCATTTCTTTTAGCTTGTCCATTTCAAACGGCTTGAAGATGATTTCTGTTGGACGCAGGCCTTCCAGGCGGTCCTCCGTGTCCTTGTTTATGTCCGCAGTTATTATGACGACGTTGGCTTGTGGGTTCATTGCCCTGATCTCTCTGAGACCGTAAATTCCGTCGTACTCTGGCATCAATATGTCTAAGAATAGAATGTCTGGAGTGTATTTTTTGTAGATCTCGACTGCCTGCTTGCCATCATACCCGACTGCGACCACATCGACCCCCAGCAGTCGCAAGTACTCTGCGAATACCCCCACCGTGTCTTTGTCGTCATCTATGATTGCCGCCCTAATCAATTGTTCTAATTTTGAAAAATCAGTATAAAAAGCATAGTGTGGATTTTAGAAAATGTTATGAATTTCATAACTGAATCATTTGTTGAAACGAATTGTGCAAGTCGTGTTCCTAGTTTACACTAGGTGTAATGAAAATTAAAAAATCATCGCGCATAGTCTCTATGTAATGTGGCTAACCAGTGCGTTGGTCTATTAGTAATGGCAGGCTCACCACTCGCCGTAGCTTGTGATCTACACCTCCATCCTATCAACGCAGTCTTCTACTGCCGACCTCCATCGTAAGAAGGGCTATCTTGTCTCGGGAAGGGTTTCGTGCTTAGATGCTTTCAGCACTTAGCCCAAATGGCTTAGCTGCCCGGCCTGCCTTGTCAGACAACCGGTAAACCAGTGGCCACGCTGCTCTGTTCCTCTCGTACTCGGAGCAACTTCCCCTCAGATAGCCACGCTTCCATCAGGCAGAGACCGACCTGTCTCACGACGGTCTAAACCCAGCTCATGTTCCCTTTTAATAGGCGAGCAGCCTCACCCTTGGCCCCTGCTGCAGGACCAGGATAGGAAAAGCCGACATCGAGGTACCAAACCGCGGGGTCGATAGGAGCTCTCGCCCGCGACGAGCCTGTTATCCCTGGGGTAATTTTTCTGTCACCTCCGGGCCCCAATAGTGGGCACACGAAGGATCGCTAAGCCCGACTTTCGTCTCTGGATCCCGTGCGTTTGGAGATCCAGTCAATCCAGCTTTTGGCTTTGCCCTCTTCAACGGATTTCTGACCCGTTTGAGCTGAACTTTGGGCCCCTTTGATATCTTTTCAAAGGGGTGCCGCCCCAGCCGAACTGCCCACCTGCACGTGTCTCAGGTCTTCACCTGATAAGCGATACTGCAAACAGAGTCTGGTGTTACATCGGCGCTTCTTAACCTCCCGGAGGAAGTTAAGCATGGCTACCAGATACGCTATGCAATGTCTACTATACCGCAAGCACAAGCTGCAGTAAAACTCCACGGGGTCTTCTCTCCCCGATGGAAGATGATGGACTGTTCGTCCACCTTATGTAGCTTCACCGGGTTGTAGGCGGGGACAGTGGGGCTCTCGTTGTTCCATTCATGCACGTCGGAACTTACCCGACAAGGCATTTGGCTCACTTCTGTTACTTGAGTGACCTTATTGTTAGAACAATGAGGCGAGTTTGCAAATGCAAACTTCCCTGTATCGCTACAGGGGTCGGACTATATCTTAATCGTTCAAAACGATTTCTGGCATATAGTCTCTGAGGATTCTAGATTTTCATCTAGTCTTTCCTGCTGATTATCTGCAGTCACAGCATTTTCAGATTTTCAAAATTTTGAAAATCTAGCTTGACATTCTCAGACTTTCCAGCATACAGCCAGATTTTACTAAGGCAATCCAATTGTTACCTTAAGAGAGTCAGAGTTACTCCCGGCGTTAACTGGCCCTTAGCTCGGTTGAACCCAAGTTTTAGGTACCAGCACCGGCCAGGATTCAGTGACTATACACATCCTTTCGGACTAGCAGTCACCTGTGTTTTTATTAA
>DATLXX010000003.1:0-34917 GCA_035575435.1 Candidatus Nitrosotenuis sp. | reverse complement strand
GAACTTTCTATTTGAGAAAAATCTGTTGTCATAATGTCTCCCCTCACTAGGTAAAACCATATTGGATATAACCCTGACTGCCAAAGATTTCAGATTTTAGCTCAACAATGTTTACACCATTCCAAGAAATTTTGGAAAGGTCGTTCCTAAGCCCGAATGCGAATTTAGTTAATTTCAAAGCAGATCGATCCTCCAACACTGATTAATTTTTATCCCACAAAATTAGATGTTGCGAATTTCGATTTTTAGCTTAGGACGTATGGTGATTTGCACACTGGGCACTTGTCAAAGAGTTTTTCGTCCTTGAAGCCGCAGTTTCCGCAGATCGGCACCTCTTTGCTTGGCCTAAACGAGCCTACCAGATCGCCTGCCTTTTCTATTGCCTTCTTGATGTCGTCGATTTTGGAGTCCTTATCAAAGCGCAGCCTGACTAATAGTCCGCCGTTTAGGAGCTTGGCTATCTTGTTTGCCTCGGCTACCTTCTCTGACTTGGGGCTCAAGGAATCGATCTCAGACGATAAAACGACTACACCTTCCGAATAACTTTCCCCTTCGAGGGATTTTAGAACCGACATTTTGCCGTATTTTTCCCCGTCAAGGGAGCCAAACCTTGCCGTTCCGTCGCTTTCCGTCATACAAACTATGACCGTGTCGCCCGTCTCCTTGCCCTTCTTTTCTGCCACATCCACTGCGGTTTGGATCACTTTGTGGATCACGTCGCGGCCTTCCTTGTCATCGTTGTATCCAAGTATGCTGAATACGGCTTCTTTGAGTCCTACCAGATTCACAACAAGACAGATAGAGCTTCGCTGCATGTATTGGGTGTTTGCCGCCAAGACTGGGTTGAGTCCCCTCCTTGTGAGATCGGAGATGTCTTTTTTGCGCAGAGACATTGCTGCAAGCGCAGGCTTCATCAGCAGGGCTAGCCTGGCTCTAAAGTACGTCTCGTCCTTGTTTGACTCAAACGCAAGTCTTGGCAAGTTGATCGTAAGTGATTGCAAGTTGATCGATGACGTGCTGTTCTTTCCTTTGACTCGCAGCACTCCGCTGTACGAAGACTCGTCCTTTGAGAAGAAGACTTTGCCGCCAAGCGAGATTATTTCTGCTACTGTCTGCGACACGTCTGAGATCTTGCCTGTCGCGTAGTCAATTATGAGGCCCACCTGCGGCACCGGAGTCATCTTGGCATACGCCTTGTATGCATTCAGTATTGCCTGCACAAGCCTTGGCTCGGCGCCAAGCTGGATCCTAAATGAGACCAGCGTGGGCTCTTTTGTGTATTTTGAGGATACCGAAGAGGTTGCAAAGGCGCCCACCAGCTTTTCTTCAAGCTCGGAGAGGTTCTTTGCGTGCTTTGAGCAAAGTTGTACGAGCCCGTCGAGGATCACCTCTTTTGAGGCCTCCCTTGAGACAAGCGAGATTATCATGGAAAGAGACGACATGAGGTTGTCAAGCGTCTTCACTGTAGGAATTCTTGTGACCCCAAGGTACTTGCCTTTGAGGTCCAGTCCGTCCTCGATGAGCTCTTTTACGTTAAAGAAGATCGTATCAGGCAAAAGCGACCATATGCCCGGATTCGAGATGTGTATGTCGCCTGAGAGGTGCGAGTCTGCCACATCCTTTGGGAGTGTATTTAAAAGGAGGTTTTCGGCAAATACCGCCTGGCCTGCCTTAAAGAAGAGCCCCTGCGAGCCATTATCGATATTGTCAACGTTTGTGAGCATCTCCTGGACGTCAAATACGGGCAGCCCGAGCCTGGCAAGCTTGTTTCTGTACTCTTCGTGGCCATGCTCAAGGAGCACCGAATTTACCATTTCCCGGATAAGTGAGCCTGTAAGGTATGTCGTCTGGTACTTGTAGATGCGGTTTTCCACTTCTTCTGTGATCTTTTGAGCCAGCTCCAGAGGGAGGCTGCCTTCCCTGACCAGTGACTGGATTATCTTGTGCGAGTTGAACTCTTCGATGGACTCGTGCGAGGTCCTCACATACATCTTGCCGCTTTCGATGATTGAGCGCTCCTCGATCTGCCTTGCAAGGCTCAGTACTAGCTTGCCAAGATTTGTGATCGTGTATCTGCGCTCCGATTTGTTTAATGCCACAAGGGATTGCCTGAGAAGCTTTCTTAGGTGGTAGGCAAATTTGCCGCTTTCTTTTTTTGATTTAAAGCCTGCAAGGGACTTGAGCTCAGAATAGGTGAGTGGCCCCTTTGAGTTGAGGATCCGCAAAATGTCGATCCTGTTGGGGCTTGCCATTACGGAGAAGATCATCCTGACGCGCTTTGATGTTGATTGCAAAATGCCGCCGCTCTTTTTGGGATCGACTGTCCCAGTGGCCACTTCGATGCTCATCAGTATGCCTAAAGATCAGTAGTAAATAAGATTTGTGACGTAATTTACAACAAACTTTTTTGATCAGTTCTTGCTTGCTTCGACTGAAAAGTCCGACGTCGAAAGTGTCTGGCCGCATGAGGGGCACTTGTTGTTGTAGTGTTTCATGACGTCTTTGATCGACTTGAGCATCTTCATGTTGGAGATCTTTGCCCCGCACTTTCCGCAGATTACATCAACAGACAACGACGATGATCTTTTCTTGAAACTATTAAGAATCTTTTTTGAAATTTGTTAATTAATTCACTAAAATTGATTTACTGCTTTTCCAAAAGTATTCCGCGGTCGTCGTATCCTACTATCTTGATCTTGGCACCCACTGGCAGCTGGTCAGGTGAGCTAATGCCGCCGAGGAATCCAGATATTCTGAGGTCGTATCCGTCCAGCTTCATGACCACCCATGCGTACGGCGTGTACTGCTCAAAGCCTGCAGGCGGAACCGTGATTATGGTATACGTGGCAACCGTGCCTGTACCATCAAGAAATTTGTTCTCAAAGCCCTTGTTGCCGCAGTTCTGGCAGAAATAAACGGTTGCCAGATGCAGATGGCCGCACTTGGTGCATTTTTTTGTGAGTACTTTGCCAGACTTGAGGGCGTCTATGAATTCTTGCTTAATTGACAAGGTCTTACACGCTTTTGAAGATATGCACGGCGCAGCTTGCTCCTGTTGCGCCGAAATTGTGGGTAAGGCCGATGTGGGCGTCTTTAACTGTCCTTTCTCCTGCCTTTCCTGTTAACTGCTCAAAAACCTCAACTACCTGTCCTACGCCTGTGGCCCCAATCGGGTGGCCTTTTGCCTTTAGACCGCCGGAGGGGTTTATGGGAATATCGCCGTTGCGCGAGGTTCTCCCTTCTCTTACTGCCTGCACCCCTTTGCCTTTCTCAAAGAATCCTAGGTCTTCTGTGTCCACTATCTCTGCGATTGTGAAACAGTCGTGTACTTCGGCAAAGTCGACATCTTTTGGTGTAATGCCGGCCATCTTGTATGCCGCTTGCGCTGCAAGCTTTGTGCTCGGGATGGTCGTCATGTGGTCTCTGCCCTGCAGGGTCGCAGGTGATCCACCCCTTCCCGATCCAATCACTTCGATGTAGTTCTTGGAATGGGCCTTTGCAAATTTTTCGTTACATAATATGACCGCACTTGCGCCGTCTGAAAACGGGCAGCAGTCGTAAAGCTTGAGCGGGCTTGCCACCACCGCAGATTTCATCACGTCGTCCACTGTGATCTTTTTTCTGAGGTGGGCTTTTGGATTGAGCAGGCCGTTTTCGTGGTTCTTGACTGCTACAAGGGCCAGATCTTCTTCCGTCGCTTTGAATTCAGTCATATAAGCCCGCGCCATTGACGCAAATAGGCCTGGGAATGATGCACCTGCACCACCCTCGTAGAAGAAATCAGAACAGTAAGAAAAGTATGTCGTGGTCCATTCCGTGCCGGTGTGTGTTACTTTTTCCACGCCAGTGACCAAAACTGCGTCATAAAATCCCGCTGCGACATTTGCAAATGCCTCCCTGAATGATACTGAGCCGCTGCCGCACGCAGACTCGATTGATAAAGAGGGTTTCTCTGGAATTCCCAGATTGCTCATGACAACCGGCCCCAGGTGGACCTGCTTGTCTGCTATTCCAAAGACGTTTGAGATGTAGCCTGCCTGGATCTCTTTTGGATCGATCCCTGCGCTTTCGATTGCTCCGACTGATGCTTCAATGGTGATGTCTGTGATGCTGTCTTCTAATTTTCCATATTTGGTGCTGCCTGCACCAAGAACGCAAACCTTTTCCACAACACTACCTGACCCAGTCCATATAAAAATTCTTCAACCAATTATTCAGTAAGATGCGTCAAGTTGGAACTGTTTTGGTTGCCAGGTCTGCAAGAAACAGGATCAGGATCACTGCAAGCAAAGTCAATTTGCTTAGGGCCGAGATCCGGCAGTACTTTGACAAAAACAGCTACCTGTCTTGGTCCGCAAGCAAGAAAAAATACGTCGTTTTGGGCTCAAATGAGCCAAAAAACGGCCTAGTTGCGTGCCCAAGATGCAAGGTCGGCAAGCTCATGGTGATACGCTCACGGGCCACAAAAAAGCGCTTTATTGGCTGCTCCAACTATTACAACGGCTGCAGGGCGTCATCCCCCCTCCTCCAAAAGGCCATGCTCTGCATGACAAAGACGCCTTGTGAGTATTGCATGTGGCCCAAGCTGCTGTTTCGCTATTCCAGAAGGCAAAAGTGGAAGAGACAGTGCGCAAACATTAACTGCCCCACACGTCTACCTAAAGCCTGAGATCCGAATAGACGTCGGTCCTTCTGTTTTTGAGGAGGGGCAGGGCCTGCCTTGTCTTTCTTACCTTGGCTGGCTCTATTTTGGCGTATCCTATTCCTTGCTTTTTTTTCATGTCAAGGAGGATCCTGCCGAATGGATCCACTACGAGGCTTCTGCCGCAGTAGATGTTTCCCACCTGGTCTGGCGCGATCACGTAGCAGCCATTTTCGATTGCGCGGCTCTTGTTTATAGTGAGCCAGTGCTCCACTTTGTTTTGGCCTTTGACCCATGCAGACGGCACGACAAGGATTTCGGAGCCGGATGCGGCAAGGATACGCGACATCTCTGGGAACCGCAAATCATAGCATATGAGCATGCCCAGCTTGCCCACACCGGTACTGACTGGCTTTGAGATTTTTGAGCCAGGGGCAAGCTTTGCAGATTCTCTGAACCCCAACGCATCATAGAGATGGAGTTTGCGGTATTTTGAGACAAGTTTGCCGGACTTGTTTATTGCAAATGCGGTATCATACACCTTATTTTTGAGCTTGCTTTTTTCATACATCGTGCCGACCACAAATATGGAATGCTTTTTTGCGGCAGCGGCAATCGACTTTACAAAATTCCCGTTGATCGTTTCTGCAAGTGCGGCAAGCTCTCTTGGCGACTGTTTTGAGCTTGTGTAGAACATCATGAATTCAGGGAATGCGCACAACTCTGCGCCGCTGTCTGCAGCCTGCTTGATGTAGTTGAGAATTTTTTTCAAGTTTTCTTGTTTGTGCGTAGATGCGGTAAGCTGAACTACTGCGACTTTGGTCATGCTTTAAGTGAAAATTGTGAAAATAAAAAGTGATGCTTAGAGTGGGTTTCCTGCCATGTACCAGTTCTCTTTTGGATTGTCTTCAAAGACAACTATTACGTGGCTTTCCTTTGTCTTGAGGATCTCAACTGCGGATTTTGTGATTGCTTTTGCGAATTCTTCCTTTTGTTGTTGAGTCCTTCCCGGATACATCGACACGGTGATTATTGGCATGAGGGGTTGTTTTTTCTGCTTGATTTATTCGTTAATAGTCTCCCTTCCAGCCGTACCTTGATCCGTACCTTGATCCGTACATGAATTCAGACTGGTGTGTTTTTTTGTACAGAAAGCCTGTTGCAAGGCCTATTAGGAATCCGCCAATATGTGCAAGATAGGCCACCCCTCCCGCCCCAAATCCGAATCCTCCGATCAGAAACGGGATAATGTTCTGGAAGATGAGCCAGAAAGGCAAAAACCATTTTGCCTGTATGTGTGCCGTCCTCCAAAAGAACCCCATCATGATGAAGGTTGTGATCCTTGCGCGCGAAAACATCACAAGATAGGCTCCAAGGACTCCAGATATTGCGCCAGATGCACCTACTGCCGGAATGGGGCTGCTTGGATCCCCCGCTATGTGTGCAAGGCCTGCGACAATTCCCCAGACCATGTAAATGCCAAGAAACTTGAGTCTGCCGAACTTGAGCTCGATATTGTCTCCAAAGATCCACAAAAACAGCATGTTTCCGCCAAGGTGCATCAGGCCGCCGTGCAAAAAGATCGAGCTGAGCAGGCCCACCATTGGCATGTCTGGGCATGACACCGCAAACTGCTGTATGCTCAGGGAGCGCTCGCCCATTATGCAAGCGGGGACGGCGCCCCACTCGTAAAATAACGCGGCTGCCCTGTTGTTGCTGAATTCGAAGAACTGGCCTGTCACTGCCACTTCAAAAAAGAAGACTATCACGTTTGCTATAATGAGGGCAATGGTCACCTTGGGCTTGAATCCTGGTGGCTTGGGGTTTTCGTCCCTTATTGGAAGCATGAATGACTAAATTCTACATCTTATAATAATGTAAAACTTGGTTTACGAAAGAATCTTGTTCAGCTGTGTATTTTTATTATTTTTTGGCTATATCTTGATGATTCCTTGTTTTATGAGGAATTGGATGCCCTGCACAAAGTCAGAGTCACCTATTGAGCCATCGGCCCACCAGCCGGCGTTTCTTTTAATCCAGGACGGGATGGTCTGCGTCGTACCGCTACCTGACTCTGTCGGTGGCACTTTGATTATTCCCTTTTGAATCAGGTACTGGATGCCCTGCACAAAGTCGTTATCCGTTATGCTTCCTTGGGCCCACCAGCCGGCGTTGTTTTTTATCCAGGACGGGATCTCGTAAGCTTGCATACCGGGTTGTGTGGTTCCGGCTTTGCCTACCTTGAATGTGGCGCTACCTATTCCTTGGTATGTCGTGAGGTTGTCTAAATCGTGGCTAAAGATTACCAAGGTGATCTTGTAGTTGCCTTCTGCGGCAAACTTGACCTCCTGGATGTCGATCCCCTCAGGCGACATGATTCCAGGCTGCTGCGGCTCGTCCCCGGCATTTTCCACAAGCACCTTGCCTGAGCTGTCCTCTATTCTGAATCCGTGGCGGACGAACTTGAGGAGCTGCCCCTTGTCGTCAAAGAACGTCATCTGGAGTGGTATGGTGTCTCCTGCCCCCAGGCTGGCGTCGTATGACACCTGTACCGTGGCCCCAGAGTCGAGCTTTACCGTAAAGGAGTTCTTTGCTATAGATGAAGCAGGCGCCACGACAAAGTCCATCGTCTTTTTGGTCGCAGGGATTGTCTTTGCCATGTTCAGGAGGTCTTCTTTGTTTATCAAAAAGTGCAAGATGGCCGTGTCTTCCATAGAATACGGGTCTAGGATGAGCATTCTGCCTACTGTTGGGATACCGTTTACTTTGCCATCAAATGCTGTCGTGTCGGTGAATTCTTTGAAGGCCTTTGGCACACGGACCTCCTGGTGCACGAAGATTGTTTGGTCTTTGAATCTGGTGGTATCCCAATTAAACGGCATCGAAAAGGAAATAGATTTTTTTGCCTCGTCGAATTTAAAGTCAGTTATCTGGTCGTAGTATGATATGATCGAGACTGGGTATGACTTGGCTCCATATTTTATTGTGTGTTCAGAGATGTCGCCGACGCTGAGCCAGGAGTTGAATGTTTTGATGTCTTGGTCTGCAAAGATGTTTTGGTCGTAGTCGATTCCAAATATTTTGATCTCAAAATGATACAGTCCTGAATCGGTCAGCAACGGTGCGTGCACGTCGATTTTGTCGTTAAAGGCGGTCCACGCACCCGGCAGCTGGGGCACCTCGTTGCCGTAGATGATGACGTCGTTTACGTCAATGTTTTTTGGAACTATTTTTAGTGTTAGTTCTCCAGAATGCGCATGGAAGAGGTTCCTCAGCTTCAGCTCGTCATCATGCCATGCAGAGATGAAATACGAAACGTGCGGGATTGTCTGTCCTGTGTTTGCGTCATACAGTCTCAGCTGCAGGTATGTGTCTCCCACCGTATCTTTTGTGAGAATTGGTGGGCTGATTTTTATGAAGAGTGCTGCTTGCCTGTTGCCAAATGTTGCTGGTGGAAGGTTTTCCTGCGTGAGTCCGTCGCCTGCTGCATACGGCACATACGTGAGCGTTTGAGCTAAAAGTAAAACGGTGAATGTTGCAACGAAAATTTTTTTGAACACACATTCGGCCCTTTTGCAACATATTTAACTTTTAAGAAGATTTTTTGAGATGAACTTAATTGAACTGCGGCCTCACCACATGCAAAGATACCGCATGATCATCCAATAGCGCGCCCACACCTACAGATATGCTCTTTATTCTGAGCCGGATTTTTTCTTGCTCTTTTTTGTCAATGCCGAATTTTTTTGCCACTGCTGACTTGACTTTTTGCTCTGTGTCGGTTATTTCATTGAGCGTCGAAGGTATGGTGATGTCAAGCAGCTTTCTGTATGATTCCTTTGGTATTTTGCCTGTTCCGTCCTGTATAATGTAAAAGGCGATCTTTTCCTGGACTACTTCGTGCGGCAGGGTTTCAAGGGCGTTTGCCGTGTAAAAGACCTGCACGTCAAGCATGTCAAGGGCGTCCTGTGATTCCGGGATGATCTGCTGGCTGCCAAAGCCGCGAAGCGACGCAAGCGGGACTTTGATGAGCGCAAAGCCTTCCACCAGCTCTCTTGTCTCTATGCCAAAGACCTCCTTGATGTCCCTGCAGCTTAGCGATGTTGATTTTTCAGGATCTAAATTCTTGAATATGCCAATTGAGGAAGGCCCGTCGTTTATTACTGCATTCCAGAGGATTCCCACCGTGTAGGCCTTTTTGTTGAGCACGTTAATTGATGTGTCATAGTGCCCAGGCCTTAGCGGCCCGTTGTTGTCAGATATGGAACCGCAGACAAATTTTGCAGTGTAC
Organism: Candidatus Nitrosotenuis sp.; assembly: GCA_035575435.1. Lineage (GTDB taxonomy): Archaea > Thermoproteota > Nitrososphaeria > Nitrososphaerales > Nitrosopumilaceae > Nitrosotenuis. The sequence goes on along the minus strand of DATLXX010000003.1, from coordinate 25,984 downwards.
ACGACATCTTGGATTTTTTGACTAGAGTTGGAAGTCTGCGCACTTGCAAAATCAGCAGATGAAATCAAGAGTGTGCAGCTACACGCAAGACAGACAATCAACACATATGCATTCAATTTCAATTTATGTAGAATCAATCAGCATTATAAGTTTAGGATCGTGGCAAACTCAGAAAGTTATTAATACATTTTAGATGTGAGTTAGGTATGCGCTGTCTTCTTTTGTTGTTTTTGTTGCCGTTGTTGCTGCTTCCTGCTTTTGCTCAGCTTGAGCAGCCCACAGACAAAGGCACATTGATTGTGAGAATATCCACAGAGCCATCAAAGCCAGTAATTGGAGAGTTAACAAAACTGCACATTGACTTTGTGAATCCAACTACGTCTGGAATTCAAGAACACATAGACTACAAGGTTTTGGTAACAAAAGATGGCAACGCGATCTTTGGCCCAATTCCACTGACACATACATCAACCGGCACCGTTACAATTCCAGTCGAGTTCAAGGAAGCAGGAGAACACCAAATAACAGTTGATGTCGAAGGAATTTTGTTCCAGCCCATTCCGCCGGAGAGTGTTACTTTTTCCACCCTGATTCAGTCCGCCGGACAGTCAGGGAACGCAGGTGGCGGATGCCTTGTTGCAACTGCGGCATACGGCACAGAGCTTGCGCCCCAGATCCAGCTCCTCAGAGAGATGCGCGACAGAGTTGTGATGAGCACTGGTTCAGGTGCTGCATTCATGAGCACATTCAACAGCATCTACTATCTTTTTTCGCCTACCATTGCTGACTGGGAAAGGCAGAGCCCCGCATTCAAGGAGATTGTCAGAATCGGCATTACTCCGATGCTGTCAAGCTTGTCCATACTTAGCTCTGCGGAAATTGATTCGGAAGGAGAAATGTTAGCTTATGGCACCGGCATAATTTTGCTAAATGCGGCAATGTATTTTGTTGTGCCGGCTTTGGTCATAATCAAGCTGCGCAATCGCATAGTGGAAAGCTGAATAAGGATTTTTATGTGTCCATACATGAGCACTACCAATGAAGACAATAGCCATAGGCTCCATCTTTGCAGTACTAGCTTTGATGGTGTTTGCTCCATCGGCATTTGCAGATCACGCAAAAGCTGAAGTAAGCATTGCTCCAGGTTCATCAACACCAGGTTGTGAAGCTACCAACGAGTGTTACATTCCACACGAAGTAACCATAGACGTTGGCGGCGAAGTCACATGGTCAAACGATGACACTGCAGGACACACCGTGACAAGTGGTACATTAGATGGTGGCCCAGATGGAAACTTTGACAGCAGCCTTTTCATGGCAGGAAAGACATTCTCGCACAAATTTGAGGAGGCCGGCGAATTTCCGTACTTTTGCGTTGTTCATCCTTGGATGACAGGCGTAGTCATAGTTCAAGAAGCAGGAGCTGAGGAACATGCAGATGAAGAACATGCAGATGAAGAAGGTATGATGGATCATGAAGGCGTTGCAGTTGCAATGACTCAAGATGGTTCAGTAATGGCCCACATCAGCGCAGGAGTGCCAACAGCAGGCGAAGAACTGGCAGTAACAGTCGAGTTCACAGACGCTGACGGCAATCCAATTGAGCATGTCAACTTTGACATACTTGCAACACAAGACGGAAACGAAGTCATGTTCGAGGAAGGACAACACTCGCACACTGGCATGGCAGAGTTTGCAACAGCAGCACTTGAATCAGACAGCCCAGTAGACTTTGAAATCATAATTCTAGGTATAGGATTGCCTGATGACGAAGCAAACTGGACAGGCCCAATTGGCGAGACAATATCTGCGCAAGTGGTGCCAGAGTTTGGCCCAATTGCAATGATGGTTCTTGCAGTAGCCATAGTGAGCATAATTGCTGTCACAACAAGATCTAAAGTAATTCCAAAACTTTAGAATTCTTTATTTTCTTTTTATCATCGCGATTACTGCAAGTATCACACCTGCAGCACCTATTGCAAGTCCAAACACTGCAAAGTCGTATGATTTCGACAGATCCACGTTGCCTGCACCCGTGTTGCCTACCTTGGACTTGAGCTCACTTACATCCTTTTGAATTGACGCCATTGCGTTCTTCAGCTGTGCGGTGTCTGCCTGGCCGGCCGAGCCTGCGGGCGGGAATGCGATTATGTCGAGGCTCTCTACATCTTCTATGTCAACTTGTTCGTTGATTGGCACCCCCCCCCCGATGCTTCCTGTCAGCTCAACAGTGAGGGTTCCTGTTTTGGTAGGGATTATTTTGGAGTAATAGTGGCCTGGTTTCACATCAGACAGTATGTCGAGTGTTTTTGTCAAGCTTCCCGACTTTACAGTGGCTGTGAGGTCCCTGAAGGCGTTGGTGACCCCAGACTTGACGCCTTGTCCCTCTTCTGTAGTAATTGAAAACACGATGGCGTTCTGCTGACTTACAAGCGGCGGCTCATCTCGCCATCCGACTTCGATCTCGTATTGTTCGACGGTGACTGTTTTGTGTGCAAATGCGGCAGAAAACCCAGATACTAGAACCGTAACAAAAAGCGCAGCGAGCAGACTTTTCATGTGATTGGGTATTTGCGTTCAAGTTATTTACTTTGTGCAGACTGGTAGAACGCTCAAACAGATAGACTGTTTAAATTAGCAAAACGGCCACCGGATGGTAAATTGAAAAAGGTTCTTCTTGTCTTATTGATGGTGCTTATTATAGGCATCTCATCAGCATACGCGCACCCAATCATTGTGGAATCAAACCCCAAGCCATCGTCTACTGTCCCTGCAGGTACCACCCAGATAATTATCAGATATTCAGAAGCAGTTGAGCTCGACTTTAGCGAGATCAGAGTTCTCGACAGCAATGGAAACCAAATAGACAACAAAGACACAAGGTATCTGCAAGACGAATCAGTGCTGGCAGTCACCACTCCGCCGCTGACAGATGGGATATACACTGTATCAAGCAAGGTTCTTTCCAAAGTCGACGGCCACTTGGTTCCCGAGACGCTTGTATTCGGCGTAGGCAACGTAAGCGTGCCGCCACCAAAACAAAAAGACATAACAGAGTCGATTTACTTTCCGGAGGCTGCCTCCAGATTGCCAGGATTCGTCGGCCAGGTGATTGTGTTGGGCTCTGCAATCTCTTCGCTTGCGATGTGGAAGGCAGTAGAAAGAAAGAAATCTATCAAAGAAAGTATTGTTGAGCTTCAAAAGTTCTACCATGCGAAATTTTCCTCCATAACAGGAATTGGGCTTTTCTTGGTGTTTGCGTCAAACATACTGATGCTGGTGATTCAGACAATACGCCTTGAGGCCTCGGCCTCAAGTATACTACAGACATCATTTGGCTCTGTTTGGATACTGAGGATGACAGTAACTGTGATCCTTCTTGCGATTTGGTTCCTGATGGAAAACAAGCCGCCCGTATCACACAAAAAACAGTCAGTTGTGTTGGGGCTTTCCTTGATTTTGATTGGCACCACCACCCTGATTGGGCACGGCACCGCAAGTGAGCAGCTGTCTGCATTGGTAATAGACTATATCCACAATCTCATCGCATCTGTCTGGATAGGCGGCGTGATATTTTTTGCGTTCATACTTTTGCCAGTCGTTTCCAAGCTGGAAGACTCCAAAAAAGAACGCCTCACATTATTGATGATTCCGAAATTTTCTTCGATGTTTATTATTTCTCTTGGAGTCATCATAATTACAGGCCCCACTCTTTTGTGGTTGCTCGAGGACGACGTGGAGGCGCTTGGGCAATCTTACTATGGTTATTTGATAATTGCCAAGATAGCTATTGCTTCTGCCATGGTGGCACTTGGCGGCTACAACCAGATTAGGGTACAAAAAGCTGCAGAAGGCAAGCTTGCATCAGGCGGCCTTGTCGTGCACAAAAAGCTGAAAAGATCCCTAAAGGCAGAGGCGGCACTTGGCATAATTCTGCTTGGCGTGGTTGCGCTGCTGACCAACTCTTCTCTTCCCACCACTCAGGCAGAAGAGCAGGTACAAAAAATCAGCTATGGTCTTGATACCAGCGCGTTTTCTGAGAACATCAGATTTGATTTGAATGTGGAGCCGTTCAGAGTTGGAACCAACACCGTGCTGGTCTCCGCCTCAGATTCTCAGGGAAACCCGCTTGAGGATCTCAGTGGCATCAGCATCAAGATCTCAAATCCGCAAAGAAACATTGCGCCATTGGAAGTTCCGCTGGACAAATTGGAATCATCCGCTTCAACGTATCAGGGAAAAATGACTTTTGGTTTTTCAGGTAAATGGAGTGTAGAAATTGAGGCACAGAGAACCAATCATGCAAATGAGGCCACAAGCTTTGTTGTGTTTGTCAAACCACACGTTTCCGAGTTGAGAACAGACGTATCTGAGTATGGCCTCCCTGCAGAGGCAGCGCCACTTTACCCTGCATACGACGGAGACGACACAATATGGATAAGCGATACTTCAAAGCCCAGACTGTGGAAGTTTTCCATATCGCAAAAACAGTTTACGCCATACGAGTTTGAGGGAAAGACGAGCGTTTTTCTCAAGCTGTTCGATGGCAAAGTCTGGTTTACAGACACACCCGAAAGCAAGATAGGATATTTTGATCCTGCAACAGAAGAGTTCCACCTCATTGCGCTTCCCGCCAAGTCGATTCCGATCTCTCTGGAGTCAGATCTTGACGGCAACATCTGGATTGCGCTGGTGGACAGGCATGCCCTCCTGAGATATGACCCGCAAACAAACGAATTTGACGAGTATGCGACTCCGACAAACCCCTCAGGGCCTGTAGCCCTGACAAGAGACGCAGACGGAAACATCTGGTTTGCAGAGTCACAGGCAGGCAAAATAGGAATGATCAGCCCACAAGACGGACATATGCAAGAATTCATGCCTGCCTCTCCGCTGAAGGAGCCCTTTGCTCTGCTCATAGACACAGATGGAAACATCTGGATTTCTGAGCATGTGGGTTTGAGTATAACAAAATTCGACCCGGTCTTGCAGACATTCGAGTCGGTTCCGCTTACCGACCCAAGCTCCCTGCCTTTTGGCCTGGTCCAAGACAGATTTGAGAACATTTGGATTGCACAGCACACGTCAGACAAGCTTGGAGTGTACGACCCCCACAAAGGCGAATTTGCAGAAATAGACATACCAACAAAGTCCACATTTACGCAGTTTGTGACTGCGGACAAAAACGGCAACATCTGGTTCGTAGAGCAGCGCGGCAACAAGCTTGGCAGCGTCACCCTTACCGAAGACCCCTCACTGAGCGTGACAGAGCAGCCTTCAGGCTTTGAGATCCGCTACTTTGAGCTGGCCTCACCATTTGTGTCTGCTGGAATAATAGCCACCTCGCTGTTTTTTGTAAAAAGCATGCATGACAAGCGGAGACTGGATTCGATACTGGACTGAAAATAGTTTGTTCTTTTCGAACGACATGGCGGTATTATCCAGGTTTGTGCAACTTGATTTATGCGCGTTGTTGACTCTGACCAAAAGAAAGGTGCCGGTTATTTTGCAAAACGGCTAAAGGAAAGCGGCGTCAAGACCGCCGAGAAGGTGGATGCAGCACCTGCCGACAAGCAGCCTGTACCTACAGCAGGCCAGATATTTGAAGAAAGCACCAAGTCAATTGCCTCCATGGCAGGCGACATGAGTGAGACTGCAAAGATGGCTTCGTCGATGAGGGAGGGTATCCAGAGAGTAAGAAAGCTTGCCAACATCTTGAATTCTGAAAATCCGTTGTGTGATGAAAATGGATGCAGTTATGATGGTGTTAGTTTTTCTAATGAAACTGCACAAGAACCGGCAGTCGAGGCCAAGGCAGGATGCACCGTCGCACTGTCCCTAAAAGACGAAGAAAAAATTGCAAGCCTCATAGCTGACTACGCAAAAAAAAATCTGTCTGACATCAAATCTGATACCGACCAGATACGCAATGAGTTACAAGAGTTCAGAGACAACTTGAAACGCAAAGAAGCAGATCTGGTTCAATTCAGAGAACAAGTAAACCATGCACGCACAGTGACAAACATTGGTGGTAACACCGACCAAGATTCCAAAAATCAAGGCGACCTACGGCAGTTCTCAGAGTTTGACGTTGCAACGTCTGCTGGCTCTGTAGGTTTGAGTTCTGTGGATGAAACGCATGAATTTGACAAGTTTGCAGCCATACAGAGGCAGATAAAAGAGGGAGAAAAGACCCTGTTGGAGCTGCGATGGAAAATAAAAAAGGCTGAGCTGGAGCACCAGCAAAAAGATCTGAGAAAAGAGGAGATTGAGAGCCTAGAGTCCAAAATCAAAGAACTTGAAGCAAAAAGAGACCAGCTCCAAATAGAAGTCAAGAATCTTGAAAGCCAGAACAGGGCGCCAAAGGAGGAGCTCAGAGAGCTTGAACAGAAAATCAAGCAGGCCGAAAAAGAGTACGAGGAGAAACTTGCGGCAAAAAGGGAGCTTGACGACGTAAGATCCATTCTGGACTATCTGAAGCTTGACAAGGAAGCTCTCAAGTCGGATCTGGAAGATTTAAGATCGAAGATAAAGCAGGCCGAAAAAGAGTACGAGGAGAAAAAATCGGCAAGAGATCAGCTCGAGGACGTTCGGTTTGACGTTTCCACACTAAAGGCCGAAAAAGACACACTTGTTGCGGAGATAGAGCAGTTGAATGCAAGAATCAAAAAAGCCGAGGCCGAATATGAAGAGAAAAAAGCCGAAAAGGAGAAGATGGGAGAGCTCAAAGCGATCATAACCCACTTAAAGATAGAAAAAGACGTGATCGAAGGTGAGCTTGCAGAGCTGCGTGCAAAGATGAAAAAGGCTGAGCTGGAGCACCAGCAGAAAAGAGCCGCCATAGAAGAATTGCAGGAGGTGAGGGAGATCATCGCGTACCTCAAGCCGGAGAGGGATTCGCTCAAATCAGAATTGGAGCAGCTCAGAGACAGGATCCAAAAAACGCAGGACGTCTACGACCAGATAAACGCCAAAAAAAGAGAGCTCCAACTGGAATACGACGAGCTCAAATTCAAGCTAAGAAAGGCAGAATCAGAGTTCGAAGCAAAGAAGGATTTTTCACGCTTTAGTAGGTAGCTGGACTGATCTCTGGCCTATCAATCCGAGGTACTTTGCTACCAAGGCAGAGACAAGAATGGCTACCGAGATCATCACTATCATGCCAGAGGGAGCAAGATCCCAGTAGTACGACATGATTATACCACTCACAACAGAAAAGACTGAGATCGACATTGATATGCAGATTGTTTTTTTGAAGCCTTTTCCAAATAGCATGGCAGTAATGTTTGGCAACACGATGAGGGCCGAGATAAGGAGTATTCCCACAAGGCGCATCGACGTAATTACAGTGATTCCCGCAATTATCACAAAGATATAGTTGAGCCTATCTACGTTGATGCCGCTTACTGTTGCCTGTTCCTCGTCAAAGGTAAAGTGCATCAGCTGCTTTCTTAGGGCGGCTATTGCTGTCACCACTGCAGCACTTATTCCTACGATGAGAGCCGTGTCCTCCGTGCTTATGAGGAGTATGCTGCCAAACAAAAAGCTGAAAAGATCAACTGAGAATCCGCCGCTTGCCGAGATGAGAAGCACTCCTATGCCGAACCCCGACACCAAGAGAACCGCGATTGCTGCATCGCCTGAGATCTTTGTGCTTTTTCTCAGCTTTGTCATCCCCAGCGCCCCCAGTATTGATACGGCATATGCTGTCCACAATGGGTAGACTCCCGCAAACATTCCAACCGAGATTCCGCCAAAGGCCATATGCGAGAGCGCATCCCCAAACAAAGAGTGTCGGCGCAGCACAAGAAACAGTCCCATCAGAGAGCAGATGACTGCGATGGCAGAGCCTGCAATCAATCCCTTTTGCATAAAGCTGTAGCTTAGAATTTCAAGGCTCATTTCTAGTCATGATCATGCATGTGCATTTGCATTGCCGACTCGGCGTATGTCTTGAGCAGTTCCTTGTTGGAAAAAAACTCCTCTTTTTGACCGTGGAAGAACAGTTTTCTGTTCATGCACGCCACCCTCGTTGCAAGCTTTGAAATTGCTTCAAGGTCGTGCGAGGACCACACTATGGTTATTTTGTTTTCGTCGCTGATCCGTTTAATCACATCGTAGAATTTGTTTTGTGTATCCACGTCAACTCCGGTCACAGGCTCATCAAGTATGAGCAGAATTGGATCCTTTACAAGCGCTTTTGCAATGAAGACGCGCTGCAGCTGGCCCCCTGACAGCTCGCCTATTCTCCTGTCTTTGAGCTGATCCAAGTTGACAGTCTTTAGCGCCTCTATTACCTTGTCATGGTCTTTGGATATTTTTTTGTAGACCCGGTTCCAGGCAAATCCGCTTTTTTGCAAGAATGCCGCACACTTGTTGAGGCTTTTTTCTGGGAGAAGCCCCATTGCAACTATTTCGGACACCGTTGCTGGAAAGTTTGTCTCAAAGTTGACCTTCTGTGATACATATCCTACAAGAGGAAGCAATGGGAGGTATTTTTTGCCTTCATAGCCAAACAGCTTTATCTGGCCTGTATAATTCTGCAGCCCCAAGACTGCCCGAAACAAAGTGGTTTTTCCTGCGCCGTTTGGACCCACTATTCCAAGAAGGTCTCCTTCTTCTACGCTAAAGCTCACGTTGTCTATGGCAGGCTCGCCGTTGTATGACATAGATACATTAGATACTTCGAGGGCTTTCATTGGCATTCAAGTGCAATTTTGATTTTTTGCAGGTTTTCTTCCATTTTATCAAGATATGTGGTACCCTTGGCAAGCTCTTCTTTTGATAGTCCTTCGAGCGGGCTGAGAATCAAGACTTGAATTCCTGCATCATCTGCAAGTGCAGTGGCGAGCTTTGGATCAATTAGCTCTTCGGCAAAGATTACGTTAATGTCGTTTTCTTTGATAAAGTCAACTGTGTTCTTCAGATCAGTTGCTGTAGCTTCCGATTCTGGTGTGATGCCAGATAATGCAAATGTCTTGATGCCATACCTGTTTGCAAAGTACGTAAAGGCAGTATGGAATGTTACGATGGTGTCTTTTTTGCATTTTGATAGCTCCACTCTTATTTTAGAATCAAGTGCATCCAGCTCTGCCAGATATTTTGCTGCGTTGTCTTCATAGTGCTGAGCGTTAACTGGGTCGACTTGGATCATGGCGTTCTTTATAGTTTCAACCTGATGCTTTGCCAAGATTGGATCCAGCCAGATGTGTGGGTCATACAAAAAGTCGTGGTCGTGTTCTTCAGAATGTTCGTCGTCTTCTGCCTTGATCAGCTCTATTTGACTGGCAGTTTCAACAAACAAAACATTTTGGTATTCGCCGGAGTCCTGCAGCTTTTCCACAAACGGCTCCATCCCCGCACCGTTGTACACGAACACGTCGGCCTCTTTTAACTCAAGCAGGTCGCCTGTACTTGGCTCCCAGTCGTGTGGTTCTACTCCTGTTGGTGTGAACGTTGATACATCGGCGGTTTGGCCTCCGACGTTTTTTGAAAATTCGTAAAGCGGATAAAATGATGCGATGACTTTGATTTTCGGATGAGCCTGCGCAGGGGTTTGAGGTTTGTCTTGCATGGTGCCAGATTGCGCCACGGCTAATGCAACAGCTATGCCGACTACCCCGGCGACGATTCCTGCAAGTATTGGCTTTCTCACACCCATTTATGCGTAAAATTATTAATAAATCTATAAATTGTTAATAATTTCAATGGCTATATTTATAACAAATTTAATAATAAGACCACCATGCCGATTGTCTCGATTTCATTAAATGAGGAGCTGCTCGCCGAGCTTGACAAGCTGCAAAAGTCGATGGGTTTTGCAGGTAGGTCCGAAGTCATCAGGGCCGGGATACGAAATTATGTATCTGAAGAAAAACAAAAAAGCGAGCTTTCAGGTACATTGCATGCTATTTTGCTTGTGGTCCACAATGACGAGTTTGACCACATCATAGCTGGCATCAAACACAGTTTTGAGGATCTGATAATCACGCACCTGCACAGCAAGATCCACGGCAACAAATGCGTCGAGTTATTCATGCTTGATGGTGAGGCAGGTAGGATAGGGGCGTTTACACGCAATTTCAAGATAAACAAGAAAATGGACACAGTCAAGCTGGTGACATTATGAACAAGAGATTCTTGTTGTCTGTTGTGTTTGGCGGCATCCTGCTGATGTCGTCTCCATCTGTGTATGGACATGGTCTTGGCATGGACACAGTACGATCTATAAACGTGGGCGACAGAAAGTTGAACATAACGGTGCAGGTCACGCCGACGGAGTTTGCAGAAAACGTGCAAAAAAGGATCATAGTGACAGCTTCTGATGCTGTGACCAACCTGAATGCAGACAATGTCAAGTTGTTGATCAGTATGTTTCACGATGGTAATTTGGTTTTCAAGGACTATTTTTTTGCAGAGGACGGGAGAATAATAATCGATGTGCGCACCTCCGATGGGGAGCCTCACATATTAGCGGATTGGAGTCATGATATTGGTGCATGGGTTGCAACCGAATCAAATCCTGCAGAGCTTGCAGGAAACGTGTTTACTTCCGGCGGCCTCTACCATTTTGAGATCGGGCTGGAGAGGATTGGCGGTTCAGAGAATCTTTCCGGCCTTGGCACATTTGTTGCAGATGTGACATTGACTACAAATCAGATCTATGAGGTGCAAGCTGACGGAGGCGAAGTTGAGTTTGGAATAAAATCATACTATGACGAGATAACGAGTTTTGAATATGACCCTGAATCGAACCTTGTTACGTTTGAGATGCCGTTTGAGTGGGCCGAGCAAAACATATCTCATGTGTCTGTGGTTCACGAGGAAGTACATTTCCCAAAAACGTTTGATGCGTTTTTTGCCCCAAGCTATGTTGGAAGGCTAAACGGAATAGAGCTGTTCAAGGCGTCCATCACAGTCGACGACTACAGCTACGAGGATCAAAGGGTTGTGCATTTTGTCATCTCCCAGGACAATTTGAGGTATCTAAAGCAGGCGCAAAAAAATGCCGGCATCGAGACGCCGCACGGCATGGTGTTTGTTCTTGAGCCAAAAAGCGACGTCGTTTTCCCAGTGGTCGCCATGACAAAAGACGAGACCATCCAGGTTGATCTGTCGTGGGATCCGGTTGTAATTGAACCTAACAAGAACACCAAGTTCATCTACACATTCAGAGATGCCAAGACAGGGGATCTGCTCCGCAACACGTCGTACGACTTTGTGATCTTGCAGGGAGGCAAGGAGCTGTACAAAAAATCCGCCAACGCCCAGATAGGAAGCGACTTTGCCGACTATACTTTTGCAGAGTCTCAACAGGGCCATACCTCCATTAGATTCGAAAACATAAGAGGAACCGGCAAGTACACGGAGTTTGGAATAACAGTGGTGCCCGAGTTCGGGGCTCTCGCGTTCTTGGTTTTGTCTTTTGCAGTAGCTACGTCCTTGGCAATAGGCGTCAAGAAGCCAAAAATTTAGTGTTTTTTGAGTAGTTTTTTTGCATCCAGCGGATCTAGGATGATGAGCATCCGCATCTTTAGATCGCTTGAGGTGAAAAACTCCGCTGTGCACGCAACAAGAGATTGCGTCTCTATTCCGATGTCCATAGCAGGAAACTCAAGGAGTGACCTGAACGTGTCCACTGCAAATCCTGGCACATCTGAGCTTGTCTTGCAGTCCTGCTCGTTTGAAAGTGCGTTGAAAAACGAGCCCGAGAGTATGTTGCCAGTCTCAGAAAGTGACGACTTGCTCAGCTTTGTGAACGCACCGAGGTTTTTTTTGCCCAATAGTTTTGCCGCGAATCTTTTTCCATCTTTTTCTGGCATGTAGTACAGAACTCCCACGTTGATGTCCCCTGTCTGCTTGAGGTATACTGCCGACATGTTGACTGACTCTGAGAACGCAGGTGTAAGCTCGTCAAGCTCCGTGATGTCAAGAAGAATTGTCTTGCCGATTTTGTATTGGACTGGCTCCCCTAGTATTACGGAGAGCGCATCCACCGTCTTTGTAGAGATGCATTTGTGAAAAATTTCAGAGATTCGCTGTAGTTCCTGTTCTGTTATGGTAAGGGTCTGCATGCTTTCGTTCCTATCTTTGCCTTAGCACCTTGTTTAGAACCAAGCCCACATTGCTGCGGTCAAACGGCTTTACTATGTAGTCCCTTGCGCCAAGCTTCATAGCATCCTGAACTATCTGTTTTTGTTCAACTGATGTCACCATGACCACCTTTGCTGATGGGTCTATCTTCATGATTGCACGCAACGCCTGAATGCCATCAGCTTTTGGCATGTTGACATCCATGGTCACAAGATCCGGCTTTTGGGCCTGGTATGCTTTGACCCCTTCGACGCCGTCTGCTGCCTCAATTATTTCTGTTGCAAGGCCGTTTCCCTTGATGATGTCTTTGAGGACAGTCCTCATGAATGATGCGTCGTCGACTACAAGGATTTTCTTTGCGCCATAGCTCATTGTATGCTTCCCTCCATTGCTTGCTGTATTTCAGAGCCAGAGTCCTCAAGGAGTCTAGCTGCGTCTAAAAGTACGATTAGCTTGTCGTTGTGTTTTGCGATACCCTGTATGTAGTTGTGGGATTCCAGTACTGCCTGCGGCGCGGCCTCTATGTCCTTTGTCTGGATTCTCATCACCTGATCCACCTCGTCTACCAACAGGCCTGTAAGCGAGCCCTTGACGTCTGCAACAAGTATTCTCTGCTTTGAGCTTGAGGCGCCTGAGCCGAGGCCTAGCTTTTCTTTTACATCGATCACAGGTATTATGAGGCCGCGCAGGTTCATTATTCCTTTGACGTATGATTTTGCCTTTGGAACTTTGGTGATCGATTCCACGGCGCGGATCTCACGCACCTGCTCGATCGGTATTGCATATTCTTCTTTTTTTTGCCCGTCATCAAGACAAAAGGTCACTGCCTGAAACGAGTCAAACGAAACTGCTTGAACCGACATATCAAGACACCTTTTCCGTCCTGCCTAGGGCTGGCAACATGTTTACTGAACTCATGTATGTCATTTTTATGATAAAATAATAATCTCCAGTGTGTTTGCGTTGATCACACAATTTGGGCGGATCATATTTTAGAGTGCATATCATTTCAGCGCTCCCTCATCAGGCAGTTTGGCATAGATTCTTTCTCGAGGCAGAACGCATGAGAAAAGTTTTGCAGCCCACATCCCCATCATGGTCTCATCCTGTCCTATCACCAGATAGCCGTCGTTTGTTAGAGTTTTGTGGAATTTTTTGAAGATGAGCTCCTGCGCCGGCTTGTCGTAGTATATGAGGACGTTTCTGCACGTGATGATGTGGATTTGCGCCACATTCACCGACAGCATGTCGCCGTGCTCAAAGCTTACAGTCTCCTTTATCTCCGGCTTGACTTCGTAGGTGTTGTTATCCAGCATTAAGAAATATTTTGATACGATGTCCCGCCCAAGGTTCTTGAGGCTGCTTTGGGCATAGCGGCCTTCTTTTGCCTTTTGTATTGCCTCCTTGTTGATGTCAGTTGCGATGATGTTGAATTTGAGGCTCCTTGTTGGGATGGATTCCTTTAGCAGTATCGCAAGGCTGTACGGCTCTTCTCCGGTTGCACAGCCGGCGCTCCAGACATTGACTGCTTTGTTTGACTTTGCTATTTGTGGAAGAATTTGCGTAGACATGGACTGCCAGACAAACGAATCCCTGTAGAACTCTGTCACATTGATTGAAAAGCTCCTAAACAGCAATGCCGGCTCGTCACTGTCCTCTTCGAGTAGTTTTGCGTACTCTGAGCCAGTCCTTGCTCCAACGCTTCTCATTCTTGCACTGATGCGGCGGTTCAGGAACGGCCTTTTGAACTGCTTGAGGTCTTTGCCCAGCCTTTGAAGCATTATCTTTTCTATTTGGGTGAGATTCTCGTCTGTGATCGTCTCAGTCGTGCTCAAATCACAGTCACTCCCTTTGTTCTCTCCCTGATCGTCATCTGGCCCGACGAAGCGTCGAAGGTGACCCACCTTCCATTGTTGGATCCAACGTCTTCTGAGACTAGTGGGATTTTTTTTTCCTTGAGTGTAGAGCGCACCGCATCTATGTTTCTTCCCCCAATGTTGAACGTGTTTTGCTTTCCCTCGTTTCGAAAGACGTTTGCGCCTCCTGCCATTTTTGCTCTAAGCCTGCTCGCGTCGGCTCCGTTTGCAACTAGCCGCTCAACGAGCATCTTTAGTGCGACATCGGCAAACTTGCCTTCAGGTTTTGGTTCTGGATTTGATGTGTTGTTTTTTGGTAGCATGACGTGTGCCATTCCTGCGATCTTTGCTGTCGCATCATATACACACACGGCAACGCAGGAGCCGACAAATGTTTGAAGTGTTTTTTTTTCCGGCGTGGTGATGCCAAGACCGCCCATTGGGATTTCTATGATGACAGATTCTTGCTCCTGCCTTGTGAAGCTCAATTATTGCTTCTCCTCTAGTATGTCGTCAAGCAACGCGTCAAGTTCAGAGTTGGAACCGCCGATCTCGTACTTGGCATCTTGTGCTTGCGAGTCTGCTCCAGTGCTTCCGTCGGATCTGGATGAATGGTTTGAGAGGAGCTTTCTTGCGTCGTTTGGATTCTGCATTATTATCATGTGCAGTTTTGTGCCGCTTGATTTCCCTATCAGTTCGACGTCTGCAATTACGGCATACTCTACCGGATTTACGACATCTTTGACCGATGTCCCAATCAGCGAATGCAGTTCATCGTTTGTAAAATTAGGTGTAGACAGATCCACTCTGAATCCGGTTCCGTTTGAGAGTGCATTGAAAAACGATCCAGTCATTATGTTTGCCACTTCCTGGATTGCTGAAGCCCCCATCTCGTCTATCTCGCAGATGTCATTGGCACAGAGCAGCTTGGCAGCCATCTTTTTTGCGTGCTTTTGCTGTATGGTGTAGAGAATCTCTATGTGGGTGTCTCCCTTGCCGTTCAGTCTTACGGCGCACATTTTGATTTCGTCTGGGTCAAGTCTGATGTTATTGATGTTTGCTATGCAAAAGATCTGAATCTGGTGCTCAATTGGTTCACCCAAAAGTGTGGAGAGCGCTACAGATGTTTTTGACGTTATGTATTCATCAAAGACGCTGGTGAGTCTTCGAGACTCTTCTGAGCTTAGCGAAACCAGTGTACTCACTTGGTGTCACCTAGACCAAAAGCGCCGGATCAAGGATTAACGCAACGCTGCCGTCTCCGAGGATGGTAGCGTTGGTGAAAAGATCCGACGAATGCGCTTCGTTTCCTAGTCTTTTGATCACAATTTCCTGCTTGCGGTCGTACGAATCGACTACAAGGCCGTATGGCTTGCCTCCTTTATCTACAATCACTACAGTGATTTTGTCCGTTTTTGCCTTCTTTTCTTCAATTCCGAGCAGCTTGGCGACGCGGACAAGCGGCACCACTTGGTCGCGCAAAACAATTGCCTCCTCGCCGTGGATGCTCTTGATTTGTTCCGAGTCCACTACGACCGTGGTCGAGATGCTCGATAGCGGTAGAACATACTTGTCACCTGATACATTTATGAGAAGGCCCCCGATTATTGAGACGCTCAGCGGTATGGTCAGAAGCATTGTTGTTCCTTTGCCTTTTTGTGTTGTGATCTTGACGTTGCCTCC
Organism: Candidatus Nitrosotenuis sp.; assembly: GCA_035575435.1. Classification (GTDB taxonomy): domain Archaea; phylum Thermoproteota; class Nitrososphaeria; order Nitrososphaerales; family Nitrosopumilaceae; genus Nitrosotenuis. The sequence continues at coordinate 10,352 of DATLXX010000003.1, read as the reverse complement.
TACGTTTTCGACTTGGGTTATTACCACGTCCATTCCGACACCTCTGCCTGAGACATCAGTCACCTCTTTTGCCGTGGAAAGCCCTGGTGTGCCAAGCAGGTCAATTGCCTCTTCTTCTGAGAGTTTGCTTGCTTCCTCCTCGCTCAGAATCTTCTTTTCTACCGCCTTTGCTTTTAGCCTGTCAATGTCTATTCCCCTGCCGTCGTCCTCTATCTTGATTGCAACCTGGTCGCCTACTCCGTATGCTGTGAGCCGTATGGTTCCAGTGGTTGGCTTGCCTGCGGCGGCCCTTTCTTGCGGATGTTCTATTCCGTGATCCACGCAGTTTCTTAGAATGTGCAAAAGCGGATCCGTGATGGCGTCAAGCACTGTTCGGTCAAGCTCGATGCCGGAGCCGTCCATGATGAGGTTTACCTCCTTTCCCAATGCCGCGGATGTGTCCCTTACGAGTCTTGTGAATCTGCTAAATATCTGATCTATTGGGACCAGTCGCAGCTTCATTGATTGGTACTGCAGGTCGGTGATCAGCCTGTCAAGCTCGGTTCTTACCTGGTGGGACTCATCTGAGCCCTTGTTAGCAAGTGTCTGCTCAAGCCTCATCTTTGCTATTACAAGCTCACCTACAAGATTCACAAGCGAATCCAGATCCGACATCTTTACGCGGATGGTGGGTGATTTTGTGGCACTTGATGATTCTGTTGCAGTCACCTGGGTGTCGTCTGGATGCTCGAGCATCCGAAGGTATGGCTTTAGATCGACTTTCTTTTTTTCATCACCAATCATTTCCTTTAGGAGGTCAATGCATTTGAAAAGAGCGCTTGCCAGATTCGGTGTTAGCTTTGCCTGTCCCTTCCGCATGTTGTCAAATATGTTTTCAATGTTTTTGCACAGCTCCCTTGTGTCGTCGTAGCCCATTGTTGCCGACATGCCCTTGATGGTATGGGCAGATCGAAATATCAGATCCAGATGCTCGCGGTTGTCCGGCTCCTCCTCTAGCTTAAGCAATGCTTCGTTGATCGTTTCTACGTGCTCTAGCGCCTCAGACACGTACATTTCATGATAGTTATTTTGAGACAAGTCTTTCTACCTCCTCAATTATTGCGGGCGCGATTTTTTCTGGCGGCAGGAGCACGTCTACGGCGTTTAGCTCGCATGCTGCCTTTGCCATCCCAAACACTACGGATGACTGCTCGTCCTGGGCTATCGTCCTGCCTCCCCTTCGCTTTATGGTCTTCATGCCGAATGCACCGTCGTGACCCATGCCGGTGAGTACGACTCCGATCGTGTTTGCGCCAAAACACTCCGCTGCCGATACCATGGTCACATTTGCTGCTGGCCTCACGCCAAAGCGCTTTGGGCCGTTTACCAGTTTGACTTTGAGCTGCGGGTCGACTTCGAGATGAAAGTCACCAGGCGCAACGAGTGCGACTCCTTCCGTGATAAGGTCGCCGTCCTGTGCCTCCTTTACCGTGATTTCGCAGGATTCATCGAGTCGCTCTGCAAATTTCTTTGTAAAGTCTTTTGGCATGTGCTGCACTACGATGACTCCCGCACGAAGATTTGCAGGCAAGCCTGCGAGTATGGTTTGCACTATGTTTGGCCCGCCAGTGGATGACGCAATTGTGACTAATACGGAGGCTGCCTGCGCCGAGACGGTTGGCTTCTTTTTTGGTTTTAGACTGTTAATTTTTTCAATGACCTGCTTGTATGGATCGCACCTTGCAGCGGTCATGATTTTTTCAGTCAGTGTGTCCTTTAGGTTGTGCATTCCCTCCGGGCCCGCAGGCGAGATTGCGACAAAATCTATTGCGCCGTTTTCCAGCGCATCAAGAACTATTTTTGCCCCCTCCTTGCCGAAGCTGCTCACCAGTATTGTTGGAATCAGGGTGCCGCGCTTTACCATCTCTTCTATGAAGGTGAGGCCGTCCATGCGTGGCATCTCCAAGTCTAGCAGGATCACGTCTGGTTTTTGCAGCGCGATCTTTCTTAGCGCCTCCTGGCCGTCTTTTGCCACGTCGTAAACTTTGATCGTCTCACTTGAGACTAGGTCCTTAAGGAAAGTGCACATGTAACTAGAGTCGTTTATTATCAATACCTTGATTTGTGGCGATACTGACTCGGCAAGCAATCTAAGAGCCCACCTCGATCAGCCACAGACAATTATGCCATTGCATCACATTTCTGATAAGACTAGGGACTTGGAAATCAACTTGCATTAGATCCCGTAAAATCAATTCATGATATATCATCAAGTGTGTTTGAGATGATCATACAAAATTATTGGAATGCTAGGGCCTTCCTAGCTTGCCAAGCTTTTGGTTCAGCTCTGTTTGCGCCTCCCTTGCCCGTTGTATGGAGATCTTGATGTTGTGATGGTATAACGGGTCGTTTTTCTTCAGAGCTGTTTGTTCCAGCTTTTCGAGCTGCTTTACGATGTCTTCAAGGTAGTCAAGACCCCATCTGTACCCGTCCGCCTCGCCCATTGGCTTACTTTGTTCTGCCTCGATTTTGTCGTAAATCTCTTCTAGTTTTGATATCCCTTGCGCCATATGCGCAAAACAAAACGTAACCAGGTAATAAAGAGGTGGGAATTTTGTGTCAGAGACTGTTGCCAGAGTGGCAAGCTCAGTTGTCTCTATGTATTTGGGTAGGCGGTATTCCTTCTGCGTCTTCTTTGAATACCTCGGCAAGCTCGGCAGGAATGTCATCTATTGTGGGCAGCGGATCAGTCTTTTCGGTTTTTTGTGGTGCCTCCGCATTTGGCTTTGCATGTTTTGCTTTTGGCGGAGCACTTTGTTGCGTTTCTTTTTGCCCTCCAAGTAAGCCTTCAACGTCCAGCAAGACAAGAAGCCTTTCGTTGACTTTGGCAATCCCTTTGACGTAGTGATATGATTCTAACGCACCCTGCGGCGCGGCCTCTATGTCCTTTGTCTGGATTCTCATCACCTGATCCACCTCGTCTACCAGCAGGCCTGTAAGCGAGCCCTTGACATCTGCAACAAGTATTCTTTGCTTTGAACTTGAGGCGCCTGAGCCGAGACCTAGCTTTTCTTTTACATCGATCACAGGTATTATGAGGCCGCGCAGGTTCATTATTCCTTTGACGTATGGTTCAGAGCGCGGCACCTTGGTAATTTTTTCTACGGCCCTGATTTCGCGCACCTGTTCTATTGGAACCGCATAATCCTCTTTTCTGCCCGAGCTGCCAACTATGTTAAATGAGACCACCTGGGTTGTGTCTGTGGCAACTGCCTGTGTCATCATGGTGCATCCACCTTTGCCTCAGAGTCCATCAGTATTTTATTTTGAATTTGAGATATAGGCAAATGTGTGTTTGATTCGCTCATACAGATGGACTGACAAACTCCAGTACGTGAGTAGCGAGATAGTCGGAAAGCAGCGTGTCCATCGCAAACATGACCACCGAGCCGATCACCATCAGCAGTCCTATGTGGTAGAACACGGTCTTGTACAGCCCGCCCTGCGAGACCTTGAGCGCCATTGCAGAGATTACCGATGTCATGAGCACCATTGCTGGCATCATCATCGCCATGAACTGCGGGTCTATTGGAGTGATCTTCAACGTGTCTGTGTTTACCTCCACCGTGCTCACCAGCTCAAAGAATATGCCTGTGAGCTTGTTCATCAGCCCAAATACTGCGAGGGTGAGTGCGTGTAGCACAATGATGATCGTCTCAAACGTCTTTGCGGTCTGGGCCCTCTTTGCCCTCAGTTCGTTGATCTTTACCGTGATGTCTGCAACGTAGTTTCCTGCCACATTCATGTCGCCGCCTTTGTCCATGGCGTATGAGATGACCTCGTTGCCGTTTGCAATTATCTGGCTTCCTGTATCCCTTGAGAACAGCTCAAAGCCGAGCTTTTGCTCCACTCTGTGCTTGATTCGGTTCTTAAAGTGCTCGATGTGAGCTTGGAGCGGCCCAAAGTCGCTTCTCAAGACTGCTTCGAGGGTGCCACCCACCGAACCCAGTGTGGCGTATATTTCGCCAAAATGCCTGATGAATTCAGGGTACCACTCGTTTGCCTGTTTTATCTTCTGCTCCATCTTTCTTGCGATCATGCCTGGGTACAACAGCGGTGCAGCAGCGATTCCTATGATTAATGTGGGCGAGAGGGCCTGCGTCATGAGCAATGCCGCCCCAATTCCCGCACCCGCCCCCAGTGCCATGTAGACTTTGAGTCTGAATTTGAGGTCGGCGTCTGCGGAGGCGTATCCAAGCTTGTCTCGCGGAAACATCACGTACATCATGAAGACAAACGCACTCATGCTTGTGGTAACTCCGATAAACGACAGCAAGAGTATCCCTTCCGAGTTTTCCTGTCCCATGAGCATGCTCATGATCGAGTTTGCGGCTATCATGAAGGCTGCAGTGGACATCAGAGTGTAGAACATCTCCAAGAACAGCTTTTCGTTTTCTAGTTTTTGTTCGTACACAATCACATAGCTTGTAAGCGTCGACCTGAGCTCGTCTGCAAAAAACGTCCTCAGTGCGTCCCCCAGTCTTATGACTTGGGCCACCTTGATGAGTAGCTGTTTTAGCTGGTCGTTTTTGTCTGGAGAGACCTTTTCTGCGATCATCTCAAGGGCTCTCGATACACCGTACCCCCACCCCACGCCAAGCTGGTATACCTCCTTGAACGCCTCCGTGTATCTTCCGTAGTTGGTGTCTCGTGCGGTCCTGATGAGGTCTATTCCCCCTATCTCGCCGGTCGAGATGCTGTACAGGAATGCCACAAAATAGACGAATTTTTCGTCGCTTTTTCGGAGGTTTGCGATAGTGATGTTTTTGAGGATAGGTATTGTGATCATAATGCATCCAGTTCCTTGTAGAATGCCTCAAGCCCTATCTCCCTGCAGTGAGATATAGAGTCGAAGACATCGTAAAAGTTGAAGATCCTCTTTTCCATCATTTTTTGCAGGATCTTCGCTCTAAGCTCGAGCTCTTCGTAGAGGAGGCCTTCGTCCTTTTTTGACATGCCACGTTTTTCGAGCACCTTTTGCACAAAGAGCGCGCTGCTCCCTTTGCCCCTGAACTTGACTTCGTCGGTTCCCGGATCCCAGTTGAAGACTGGGATAAACATGATGTTTCCGCCCTCTGGGTTGTAGCCGAGGACCTCGTTGATTGAAAGGACGCGTCTGACTCTCTTTCCGCCTGGTCCCTGCACCGCCCCCTGGAAGAGTGCTATGTTGAGGTTTTCAACGTTTGTCTTTGGAATTAGCATTGGTGGATTGGTGATTCTTTGGATCAGCGCAGTCATGTTTGCTGCGTGGAAGGTGCTCACCACCGGGTGACCTGTCTGCATGGCCTGAAACGCGATGTTAGCTTCCGCTCCTCTGATTTCTCCTACGAAGATATAGTTGGGGCGCTGTCTTAAGGCCGCCTTTAGCAGATCGAACATTGTGACGCTTGAGCTCTCGTTTCCTGTGTCTCTTGTCTGCTCGTTGATCCAGTTTGAGTGTGGCAGCGTGATTTCAGGCGTGTCTTCGATTGTGACTATCTTCCAGTTGGACGGGATGAAGGCTGTAAGCGCCATAAGTGTGGTGGTTTTACCCGATGCAGTTTCTCCGTTGATGAATACGCTCATTCCTTCTGCCAGCATCATCCACATGTATGCAGCCTCGCGAAAGTCCAGCGCCTTTGATGTGAGCACTTGGGTGATGGAAAGTGGCGTGCTTGCAAACTTTCTGATTGTTGCGTTTGTTCCCTTCCTGCTTATGTCCTTGCCAAAAACAATGTTGATTCTGGACCCATCTGGAAGCACCGCGTCGATTACAGGTTTTGCGTGTGACACAGTCTTGCCAAACTGTTCCGACATACTTATGATGAGCTCGTCGATTTCTTCCACGCCCAAAAACAAGGGGCACTTGAGTGCGCCAAATGACTTGTGTATGACGTAGACGTTTCCTGCGCCAATAATCGAGATGTCTTCCAAGTTGGGGTCTGCAAGGAAGGGATCCAGTATGCCGGTTCCCGCCCTTTTTTGCAGAAAGTGATACCTGAATCCGATCCAGTCCTTTTTGCTCACCGGAAGTGTTTTGAGTTTGTAAATGTCTCCTAGTGTGTCGTAGTTTACGGGCGAGTCGACTATCTGGGTGTTGTCCTTGAGGTAGGTCTCTATCATGTTGAACCTTTCTGTGATTTCCAATGGCGGGATCATGCCTGCAGACTTGATTGCAAACATCCTGTCCGCAAGCTCCATTATCTTTCTGTCAGGCATGTCCGGCTCCACTATCACATATTCCATGTAGCCGTCGTCTGAGGTGGTGTTTGGGTTGATGTGGATGTAGGTTTGCTCGCCTGTCGGGTAGATCAGGTTTGGCTCTTTGAGCTTTTTGTGCTCAGCCTGGAGTTGTTCTGTAAACAGCGGCAGGGGGTTTCCCCTAGCTGTGTACATCTCCACGTAGTTTAGAAGGTGCGGTGATTTTTTGAGCTCCTCGATGAATCTTTTGTCTCTTACCTGCGCAAAGTCAAAAGGCAAAATCTATGACCTCCCCGCACCATCCTCTAGGCGTTTGCCATAGATATCGGGACGATCTTGATGCCAAAGGTCATGTCGACATCAAAGGCAAATCCGGATTCCGTGTTTTCCTTGGCACCGATCAGTTTTACTATTTTGAGCGTCTTGACGTCTTTTCCTCCTATGTTGGTGGAGCCGAGCTTGAGGTAGACGTCGACTCCTCCTTTGACCCTCATTCTCAGGTCAGGAGGTATGTCATCTGGATGAATCGTGATTATGATGCTCATTCCGCGCGCAACCAAGTACTTGCACTGTGTAAAGAATTCCAGTATCCTGCTTGCGTCGGAAAACATTGTCAGAAGAGACAGTGAGTCAATTACGACGCAGTTGTGTTCCTTGAAGCTGTTACCTATGTACTTGCCGACCACAGGGAGCAGGTATGATGATTGCTCTTTGTTCCACTGCACGCCGTACATGTGCAGGGGCATAATGGTCAGCCTGTTTCTCAAAAATGCCGTAGAAAAGTTGAACGTGATCGCCTTCATGTTCTCGATGTATTCCTTTACCGTGTTTTCTGTGACACACAGGATTCTCTTGTCTGCTGCAAGAAATCCCTTCATGAACTGGGCCGCCAGTGCACTTTTTCCTGTGCCGTGGTCACCCTCAATGAGCATCAGAGTGGGGAATGGGATTCCACCACCAAACTGTCTGTCGACTTCTTCGTTTCCACATGGGATGATCTCAGTCAACCAGATACCTCCGTCCAGTATCTATAACATACGGTATGCCCGCTACAATGTTCAACATGAATTGTGAAAAAAATTTTGATATAAGATCGTGTTTGGTCTTTTCGAACGAATATTAGGTATCAGGTCGAGGTCGCATTCGTTGCAACTATTCCATTGTCAGTGGATATAGCGGCGCTGACTGTTCCAGAAATAGGGGTTTGAGTCACCGTTGAGCGTATGCTTATTGATTCATCGGTGTTCAGTATTTTTGGATCGATATTGTCTGAGTTGAAGGCCGAGATACACCAGGTTCCGCTGCTTGGGGCGCCCGAGCAGGTGCCTGCGTAGCTTAGCATTTCGCTTCTTGTCTGTCCTGATACCGGATAGGTGACAATTAGGTTGAATTTTTCAAAGTTCCACAACTTTTCGGTTCCCGTGTTTACCACAGTAAAGTTGACTGCTCTTGAGCCGGAAGCGGCATAGATTGCCTGCATGTTGATGTTTGTCTTGAGTAGCGAATTTTCCACTTGGGAGATCTCAGTTGACGCCTTGGTGATCGAGACTGTCTGGTCGACTATTCCAGGTAAAGTAAGCAGTATGTAGGTTAACGCAAACAGGATTATACCCCCAGAAATTGCGATGCTTAGCCCCAATTTTCATCTCCGATTACGTCGAGAGTATATAGTCTGCGTAGACCCCGTTTGGAGCAGTCACCCTGATTGCGTACGTCTTGCCTGTTGCCAGATCCGAGTCGGTTATCTTGATTTGGACTGTGTCCATTTTTTGAATCATAGTAGGTGGAGTTGAGGGTTGGAACCTCCATGTGTCTTGGCCGCCGGAGGCGCTGTATGTGATCCGCTGCGAGGATCCCACCTCACCGTAGTAGACATCCATAGAGGTGGGTGTAGTGATCGGGTCTATTCCGATGTTCTTTACCCACACCTCAAGCGTCTCAGGCGATGCGGTGCTGTTGTACATTGCGTGGATTACCTTTATCTTGGTGAGCATCTCGTTTTTTTGGCTCTGGGAGGTGGAGGTAAATGTGGATTCAAATGAGCCAACCTGCGACAAGACGATGCCGGTCATCACGGTTGCAGCTATGATCGATGCCACAATGAGTATTCCTTCAGTCAGTATTCCTGACGCCATCTAGTCTCTTGCCTCGCGCTTTGGTCTTTTTTGTGCACTCATTCTCGCATAGTATGCGTCTGCTTCCTTGTCGTTGAGGCCCACGATTTTTGAGAATCTGTACAGTTGCGATATTGCCTCCTCAGTGGACATTCCAGAGTTTTTGAGCATGTCTATTATGTTGTATATGGTGTGCTCGTCTTCTGGTTTGAGGCCCATGAGCTTGCACTGCTCCACAAGCAAGTCGATGCAGTCTTCTCCTTTTTCTGCAAACATCTCACCGACAAGCTCAACTATTGCCATCATGTTTGCGACAGATAGGTTTCCAGAAAATAGTGGTTTCATCACGGAGTTCATCGGGTTGTCAAGGTCGGTTCCCTTCATCAGCCTGTCCATCTCACTTCCTGTGATCACTGGTGATGGAATGTTTTGAGGCGGTGCCGCATTTGCGTTTCCTGCCGTCTGAATTATTATTGGTACTTGGTTAGCTTGTGGCGCAGCTACCTGAGGCGGATTTGTCGGCTGGGAGTTGCTCTGATTTGTTTGCGCCGTTTGCAGTATGCCTTGCTTTAGTGGTAGGGAGGGATCTGAGAGGTTTGTGAGGTCTAGCGCCTCAAAGTATTTTCTCATAAAGTTGAGCGGATTTGATATCTCTGCCTGGAATGCCTTCATATCTGTGAGTGTTCCTTCAAACGATTCAGTCAGGGTGTCGACGCTTTCTTTTGTTATCTTCATGTCTTCTTTGATCTTGTTTAGGTCTTTTTTGAAGGTGGTCAGGTCTTTTTCCACCGGCTCGAATTTTTGATCTATCAGCTCTCGAATTTTTGTCTCATCAAACCCTGCAGCAACCGCGGGTTGCACTTCCGTAGTCACTGTGTCACTCACAGCTTCGGCCGGCGGTGCCCCTCCTGCAAGCAACGCATCCAGCTCCGCATTGGAACCGCCAATTTTTGAGATGTCTAGGTTTTCTTCAGGTGTTCCTGTTATTGTAGCTTCAGCTGAACCCCCTCCTATTATTTCGCTTAGTGGGTCGACTTGCGTTGTGGCTTGGGCTTTTGGTGCAAACTCCTTTGGCCCAAGAAACTTTGGCAGCGCCACCAGCACTGATGCGATAGCACTTGCCGGTATGACAAAGTAATACAGTGAATAGTTGATGTCAAAAAGATATCTCGGGAATGCTTCATAGAGTACAAGGCCGTATGTCCCCACTATGCTTCCTGCTAGGAACATTCTGAAGCCCTGTGTAAGGCTACTGAGCGTTTTAGTTAAAAGAGAAAAAAGGTTGCTTGGAGCGATCATAAAAACACTCCATTGGTTTACCCTAGGTCTACAACTGTTGTGGTAATGTTTGGTACGTTTCTTTCTACCGTCAAGGCAGCGCCTGTAGGTGTGATTATCTCGACTCTGATCTTGTCAAGAGATGTTGGTCTGTCGTTGATTGCATATGCAATTGCGACGTTTGCGTGCTCACCTTGGTCGAGTATTGCGTTGTCGTTGGTGTCAACTGACCAGTAGATTGTCGCAAATGTCGATGACGGTACCGACTTTGTTACTGGGTTTGTGCTTGCTGTGCATGACGAGAGTATGCCGTTGCATGCTGCAAATGCCAGTGTCGCGTTGCTGTATGTGGTCGTAGCTGGGAGTGGACCATCGTAGATGTCGTCAAATGACTTGGAGTTGCTGATGTACTTGATTGATGCAGTTGATGCCGCAAGGTTGACAGAGTCACCGCCTGATGCGATCTTTATTGGAATGATTGTTGCGTTCAGGTATGGTGTGGAACAACCCTTTGCACTAGAGGTACAGCCAATTCCTTTGACTTTGCCTGCCACCTCCAAGCTGCTGCTTGCCTCACTCAAACCAGATATGATGGTCGTCTTTGCCTTCTGTGTTGTAGAGAAACCCATGTTGAGAACGACAAAAGCTAAAGCTGCTGCCACGATTACAAAAGCAATCATAACAATTGCAGACTCTACGCCTATGACTCCTCGATGGGATCGTCTATGTCCTTTTCTAATA
>DATLXX010000002.1:0-28304 GCA_035575435.1 Candidatus Nitrosotenuis sp. | reverse complement strand
AAAGAGGATGCTTGGAGAGTATGTCATGTCCAGGCATATCCTGACGCAGAATCGAGAGGTGATGTGTCGTATTATTGCATATAATTGCTATAGAACAACTAGGAATTATGGTGTGATTTTGGGATGGTTTCTACACGGCTACAGATCTATAATTTCAAAAATATATTTTAAACTAGTTTTTCAAAAATAACATTATACCAGAATAGAAGCTAAGTAAAGAATAAAACACAAACAATCACTTGTCATACAATTGAATCCGTTACTGGTATCAGGATTTGGCACATCTATCAATGTAGACAAGAGAAAATTAATCATCACAAACAGATTAAAAAATGAAAAACTAGAATTTCTACCACATAAGATCAATCATGATAATATCATAATTGATGGCCACACTGGCAATATCACATTCGAATCATTACGATGGCTATCAAAACACGACATTCCATTAACAATACTAAACTGGAACGGCAATTTGTTGTCTGTTGCGTTACCTGAAGGTCCAAAATCAGGTCAATTACGCATAAGACATACCAAAAGTATCTGGATTTGGGCACAAGATTTGAGATTGCCCGTACTATAATAGATTCCAAAGTAAAATCTACTCTGAATCTACTACAAGAGCTGTCTTTGTATTATTCAAATATCGATATCAAATCAATACAGAATAGTTTTGCAAAGGAACATTCCATATTTTTATCAAAAATAAATCTAGATATGCAGAGCAAATCTGAATTATTCTCTGAATTACTAATGTATGAAGGCAGAATTGCCATCATTTACTTTGATAATATCCGAAAAATTACCGAAAAACTCTCCCCTGAATTTAATTTTGAGGCTAGAGTTGGCAAAGATACTGCCAGAAACTATAATGCGTCAGATGAGATCAATGCATTATTCAATTATGGCTACGCTATTTTAGAATCAGAGATTAAAAAGTCGGTAAATTCACTTGGTCTTGATTATACCATCGGCTTTTTGCATGAAATTTACCCATATAGGACACCATTAGTATATGATTTGCAGGAATTATTTCGGTGGATTATTGATTATTCTATCATACAATTGCTGGAAAGTACTCCAAAACTCAAAAAATCTGACTTTATTCTGACTGAAAATTACAATATCAGATTACGAGAAAAGACTGCGAAATTACTAATCGAAAGGATACGCCTTAACTTTAATTCCAAGGCTCCATACAAGGGAAAAAATTACACATTTTCAAATATTTTGCATGAAACCATTCTACGACTTGCTAATTACATCACGGACAAGACCGAAAAAATCAGTTTCGATGTGCCGAAATTAGAAATCAAAAGAAATGATGATGTTACATTACAGAAAAAAATACTGAAAATGAGTCCTTCTGAGCGTAAAAAGCTTGGAATTAACAAATCTACACTATGGTATATGAAAAAGAACCTGAAATCAGGCTCAAAAATTAAGGTTTACAAGAAAATGCTAGGTAAAATTAATCCATCACAAGATTCATGATAAATTGTGGATGATGAGAAAAATCCCAATTTTATAGATTCATTTTATTCAACTAAATACGCACCAGAGAAACGTAATCCGAATGAAGAGTATCAATACAAAATAGATTCAGATCCAAAATATACAATTCTCGATGAGGAAGAATTCAATCATGGCAGAAAGGTACTTGGACAAATAATTGTAAAAAACATGAAGGCCTCTGGAGGAACCGACATAGATTGGTTAATTGAGCACAGAGGTGGGTTTATTATTTTTGAATTTAAAAAAATCCACCACAAGAAAATCACAATAAGAAAAGGTCAGATGATTGCGTATGAAAACCTCTACAACAGCTTAAATCAGAACAAGAAAAAATGTTACATGTACTTTATAGGAACCGAGGAGATTGATTTTTCTAATCAAAATTTTCCTATGAGATGGTTTGAAATGAGTCAATGGAAAAACAAATCCATAGTTTCTGAGTTAGTAACTAAAAACACAGGCTCAAAATCTTCTAGCAGGTATCTTGTTGATACTGAATATCTTGATATCATGACGCTTGAATCATTACAGCAAAAAATAGATGATCATTGGAAAGAATTTGAAAAATCCTAACAGAGAAGACTTTTTTAGAACCTATGTTCTGATTATGCATTGTCAAAACTTGGTGAATCGTTTGAAGCCCAAGTGGCGTTGATTTTACATAGTGCTGGGTTCGTAATCAAAGAACAGCCACACAAGGTAATGCAATACGGAAAACAGATTGGTGATTTGGACGTTCTTGCGCAAGATCCGCTTTCTGGTGTTTTGATTGGTGTCTCTTGTAAAGACTGGCATGGTCAAACTCCAGGCTCGGAGCAATTTTCCCACTTGATCGAGATGCTCGAATTTGAAGAGCTGAAATATGGAATATTTGCTGCATCCGGATCTATTGCAGATACTCTGCCGCCAAGAGCACGACATGTCAAGGAAAAAAAAGGAATGAATGTAATTTTGCTAGATTATGAAGAAATTTCAAAACTGAAGAATTTAGCTTACTCACAAAAAAACTGGGAAATTGAGGAATATTTTCGATCTATGTTGGGACTTGCTGCCAGTAAAAGGCCCACAATCGGAGATAACATTCGTGCACAAAAATCAGTAGGATTAGGTAAAACAGTCGAATGTGATAAGATGATTCCTGTAAATTATTATGATGAACCACCAGATTATGTTGTAAATCGAGACATAATCGGAAATTCAAGTAGTGCAGAATTACATCTTGACCCATATCTTATTGTGGATTATAGTCTGCATGTCTCTGCGTCTCATCCTGGCACTGGAGAAATTTTAGAAGAAAGATCAGATAATGACATTGTAATTGTAGATGCACAAAAGAATCAGGTGTTAGCTGAGAACGATCCCATCTTCAAGCATATTCACAAATATTATACAAATGCGGAGATTCACGTTAGAGTACAAGAGAAAGGTTTCACAATCAAAAAATCTGAACCTGAAATAAATGACAAAGAGTTTGTACATTATTTGCGTGATAAAATTGCATCACAAAATGAGATCAGAGTAAATTATACAAATGCAAAGGGCGAGAAAAAACAGATAATCAAAAGACCTCGTCCAGACGATGTTAGAATTTTGGGCAAACACATCATCTATGTGCCTACTTGGGATGTTAGTTTTAGGCTTGGAGACAAATCATACAGAAGAGTCTATTTTGGTTATGATGGTTCTTGGCTATATGATGAAATGGCAAAATGTAGCTTGTGCAAAAACTCTACGATTGCTATTTGTACAGAATGCCATGCCACTTGTTGTGATAAACACAGTCGCGCATGTAAGAAATGTGAGAAAATACTATGTGAAAAATCTTCCAACATTTGCATAGATTGTATGACAAGTTTTTGCTCAGAACATGCTCCAAAAACTAAATGTGGTATTTGCAGGTCTACATTATGTGAAAGTTGTAGTACCATTTCCTGCAAAGGCTGTCAAACTGTTGTTTGTTCTTCCCACAGACAAAAATGTGTAGAATGTTTATCCTACGTCTGTTCACAACACCTTACATCCAAGAAATTCGCTCTAGTTACAAAGAATTTCTGTAGCCAATCCTGCTTGAACAACTATGATGAAAATTACAAGTCACAAGGAATGTTTGGCAAATTCAAGAAAATAATAAAAAAGTAACCTGATTCGTCCTTCCAATTCTAAGAACAGATAGTTTGAGTTATAGTTTGTACGCTGGATATTCATCGTGTACATAATCTAACAATTCTACGTAAGCCATCTTTCCATATGTGGAAGAAACCGATGCTATTGAGCTCTGGATTTCAGGATCTACATATCCAGATTTTAAACCAAAGTCAAGCAAATTCTTGCCTGATTTTGTTAGACTGTATATTATGACATCATTTCCTGACGGAGTAGTGCTTATTGTTTCACTCAAAAGATCCATCTTTATCATTCTTTCAAGATAGTGATTTAGCTTGTGTGAAAGCGGCCCCAAAGGAGCAGGTTCAAATTGAAAGTCGAATGCATCTTTTGAATTCTTTTGTGTCAAAAATACAATCTTTTGCAATCTAGTCTTTCCCCTAAAGGAATCTCCGGCAAGAGAGACAATGTGCAACGGAATTAGGAGATATTGAAGAACCTCATTATCTTCCGGCATCTTTTTCACCCTTTGAGTTGTTATCCTTTAAACTAAGTGATTCTTCAATGTCGGCCAGTCTTGATATTGAGTTCAAGACTTTTTCTCTGTGATTATCTAGCTGTGCCTGAATCGATTTCTGTAAATCAATTATTTTCGTTGTTTCATAGAATGCTTTCGCTGGGCTTCCACCAGTGCTCTTTTTTTTTCAGCATTCTCACATTTCTGAACAAACCCTAATGATTCCAATTTCTTTAGTGACGCGCTTACTGATTTTTCTGTATAACTGATTTTATCTTTTTTTGGAAGAAAATTTGGAATTGAATTTAGAGTAGTAACTATGCTGTATGAAGAATATCTCGGTTGGTCAAAAAACCATCTCTGCGTTATCAAGAAAACATACACGCCTACATCGATTGTAGAAAACCCATTATGTGCAATTAATGCGCCTCCATAGAGATCATAGTATTTTTGAAAAGTAGAAATCCAGGTAGGAATGGCGTTCTGTGGCAAACGTACCTTTGTTGATCCAATATTTATTATAAAGATGATCTAGATCATAAAGTCACTTTTCTTCAATGTGAAGAAAAGTATTGCATTTTTTGTTCGTGCAATCAGCTTTATTTCTTCGCTTGTAAGAAAAAAACTGTTTTTAACAAAAATAAGTTCCCTACAATATGCACAACAGCAATAATATAGAAAAAGAACACAACAAAACCGTTGTTTTTGTAAACGGTGAAAAACATGATCTTAACTCCAATCATGTCCAAGTCAGGACATTAATTGAGTTAGGAGGACGCAAACCAGAAGAATATGATCTGGAAAAAAGAGATGGTGCCAAGGGTCCTGTCATAGAGACATTCACAAACCCCGATCAAGTAATTGAGATAAAGAATGGAGACGATTCCATATCATAAAGCAAGACTTGTCAGCTTTTTGATCATGCCCGATGTTACAAATGCAAGTGAGAATTGAGCGCAAATAATCTATATGGCAAAGATATTGGCGACGCAAAAACATCAACTCTATAATTTTCTGAAACTGTAGCAGGATTATCTTTACCACATCATACTATGGATGAAATCATGCCAACTGCAAAATGCGTAAATCCAACCATTCCCCAGCACCTGTTTTTCAGCTCACTTAGCTATGATGAGTAACTGTTAAATGAAATTACAAAGAGATCCACCAACATGCAAAAGCTAGGGGTCGCATCGTTGTTTTTAATGTCGGTCTTACTAACAGGAGTGGTGGCACCAGTCACCAACCATCTTGATTTTGCATTTGCACAAACACAAGAAACAGAGGAAGAACACACAGAAGCAGACGCTCAAACAGAAAGCGAAGAAACGGATGATGCAGAAACACTAGGCAGGGAAATCTCAGAATTCATTGAAAAAGCAAAAGAACAGTTCAGAGCACAACAAGAAGAGACAAAAGCAATAATCGCTGAGTGCCGGGAATCAGTCCGAAACGCGCCCCCTGAAGAGCGACAAAGTGTAAGAGAGCAATGCAGAGAAGATCTAGGGGAGGTAAGGGAGTCATACCAGCAACTCAGGCGCAGTTTTCATGATGTTTTTGTGGAGTTCAGGGATCAAATAAGAGCACTAATTCAAGATACGCCAGATGTTGACAGACAAGCTATAATCGACGCAATCAATCTGCATGCGCAGCGTCAAGAATTCAGAGACAAAATACATGAGATCAGAATGCAAATCAGAGAGCAATCAAGTGAGGAAATAGAACAACTGCGAGAACAAATGAGACAAGAAAGGGAAAAGCTCAGAGACGTGGTGCAAAAACTAAGACAAGACAACGTCGACGGAGAAAAGGTGAAAGAAGAGATCAAAAAAATGCGTGAGCAAATGGAGGAGGAAAGGGACAGAATTAAAGAAGAGCTGAAACAAGAACGAGAGAAGATGAGAGAACAAAAGAGGGAGCTAAGAACCACAAATGATGATGAAACCAAAGAGGAACAAGAAGAAGAATTTGAAGACGAAGAGGAAATAGAGGACGAAGCCGAAGAAGAAAACGAAGAAGAGATCGAAGAGTCAGAGATAGAAGAAACTGAAGAGGAACCCTAGCTGCATATTATATTCAGCAAACTAGGCTCATGACACGGCGTTTTAAACCTGCACTTTTTTGTATGCTGCCTTGCCGAGCCTGTTCATGATGCCAAGTCCTAGGCCTGTCTTGCTGATCCCTTGGGCAAGGACGACGTCGATTTTTTTTGCATCGAATTCTCTGAACGCTTCAAAAAGATTTGCCGCAATCTTCTCGTGGCTTGGTCCAAGATACTTTGTGAGATCAGATTTTTGCAAGCAGGTCTTCTGGGTCGCAAGTATACCGACCCGCTTTCGCCGCTTCTTAAATGATCCAAGCAGCTTGGACATCTCCGCATTTACCTTTGAGGCCTTGCCTTCGATGAGAATTATCTTTGCTTTTGGGGAATAGTGCCTGTACTTCATGCCGGGGGATCTGTGCACTTTGGCCGTCTTTCCCCTGACGACTGGGTGTACCACTACCTTACCTATAGCTCTTTGAAGCTGCTCTAGTGTGACGCCCCCAGGCCTTAGCAGCACAGGAGTCTTTCCAGTTGCGTCGACTACGGTGGACTCGATGCCAATCTTTGCCTTGCCTCCATCTATTATCAAATCTACCTTGCCGGCAAGATCCTCCAGCACATGTCTTGCGGTAGTGGGGCTTGGCCTCCCAGCAACGTTTGCAGACGGAGCAGCAATCGGCACGCCAGCCTCTCTGATCAAAAGCTGAGCTATCTTGTTTTCTGGCATGCGTATTGCGACCGTGTTGAGGCCGCCAGTAACTGTCTTGGGCACAATCTCTGATTTTTTAAAAACAATAGTCAGCGGACCAGGCCAAAACCTATCCCCAAGCTTTCTGGCCATACTTGGAACGTCCTTTGCCAAAAAGAAAACGTCGTCTTTGTCATAAATGTGGATAATGAGTGGGTTGTCCGCAGGCCTGCCCTTTGCCTCAAAGATCTTCTTGACGGCAGCAGGATTTAGAGCGTTTGCGCCAAGGCCATAGACCGTTTCGGTGGGAAACGCTACCAGTTTCCCACGCCTGATGAGCTTTGCGGCCTCTCTTATCTTTGAAAGTGATGGCTTTTTTGGATTGACTTTGGATATTCTGGTGTGCATTGTCCGATTTTTGGAAACAGTCGGTGCAGCCATATTAACCAACAAACTCTATGATCGGATTTTTAAGTCGACCAGACAGTCCAACTGTTAATGAAGACGGATCTCAAAAAAATAGCACTAGAGAGAATCCAAATTCTTCTAAAGGAGGCCCAAGCCAACGCAAAAAAAAATCCGGAGCTTGCCCAAAGGCAGGCAAGTCTTGCAAGAAAAATCAGCACCAAACACAAAATAAAACTCCCGTATGAGATCAGAATGCAGTTCTGCAAAAAATGCAAATCATTCATTGCGCCAGGGGTGGGCTCCAAGATCCGACTTGGTAGATCTACTCTCAAGTCGGTGCGAATAACTTGCCAGTTCTGCTGCCACACGTACCGCAAAGTCATACCAAGTCCCAAATGATTATAAGGCCTCTTGCAAGTGTGTTTTTCACATGGCAAAAGTATACGATGTCCCAGCAGACGTTTTCATATCCAGACTAGCCGAGATACTAAAAAGCGAAAATATTGGCAGGCCGGAGTGGGCATCGTTTGTCAAGACCGGCTCGCACAAGCAAAGGCCTCCACACGACAAGGAGTGGTGGTACAAGCGTTGCGCTTCCATTTTCCGAAAGATATACCTGCATGGCCCAATCGGCGTAAACGACCTTAGGACAGAGTACGGCGGCTCAAAGGCAGTTGGCTATGCGCTTTCTCACCACCGGGACGCAGGAGGCGCAATAATCAGAAACGCCATACACGAGCTCGAAAAGCTTGGCTATGTCGAAAAGGTACAAGGCAAAGGCAGGGTAGTGACTCACCAAGGAATGAAAAAACTTGACAGGCTTGCATCAGACATCTTAGATGAGCTTGCAGCACAAAACCCGATTCTGAAGATATATTCATAGTGACACACTATGAGCTATGAGCCAGAAGAACCAAACCCTCAACGCGACGCCCAGATTGCGGCGCAAAAAGAGATCATACTAAAACAGCTTCTCTCCTCTGAGGCAAGGCTGAGACTGAACAACGTCAGGATGGTAAAGCCGGATCTTGCGGCACTGGTCGAAAACTATCTGATTGGAATGGCATCACAGGGAAGAATCAGCTCGCAGCTCTCAGACGAACAGCTCAAACAAATACTGATGTCGATCCAGCAACCAAAACGAGATTTCAAAATCAACAGAAAATAACTCAAACAAAATATAATTAGGGGTTGTTGTTGAACTCAAATCATGAAGGCCGTAGTTTATGAAGAATATGCGCCGGATGACAATTATGCTAGGATTCTCAAAGTAAAAGAAATCGCTGATCCAAAACCAAAACCAAACGAAGTTGTTTTCAAGGTGAGGGCAGCGGCGTTAAACTATAACGACATCTGGGGAATGCGCGGTCAACCAGTCGCAGTACCACTACCACACGTCTCAGGCTCCGACGCAGCAGGCGATGTAATTGCTGTGGGCGAGGACGTCACTACTATCAAGGTAGGAGACAGAGTAGTTTCTCATTCTAACATGTCGTGTCGCGTATGCAAAGCTTGCACCGACGGACGCGAATACGACTGCACCAAAAGGACCATCTGGGGATTCCAGACTGGTCCCACCTGGGGAGCCTACTCCGAGATAACTCACCTACCCGAGGTAAACGTAGTCAAGATCCCAGATGGCGTCTCATACGATGAGGCAGCAGCAGCTTCTATGACTATTCTGACTGCATGGCACATGCTGGTCGGAAGAGCCAAGATAAAGCCGGGCCAAACAGTGCTCATCATGGGCGGAGGCTCAGGAGTTGGAACATTTGGAATCCAGATTGCAAAATTATACGGATGCACAGTAATTGCTACTGCAAGCGGCGACAAGCTAGACAAATGCCTCAAGCTTGGCGCAGACTATGCAGTTGACCACAGAAAGGAGGACTGGAGCAAAGAAGTCTTCAAAATCACCAAAGACATAGCAAAATCCACGGGTGGAGCGCCTGGAGTGGACATAACATTCGACCACATAGGCCAGACCCACTGGAACCCGCAGCTTACACTGCTCAAGTATGGAGCGACACTGGTTACATGCGGGGCAACAACAGGATACGACGCAAAGACAGATCTTAGACACATCTTCTTCAAGGGAACAAACATCCTTGGCTCAACTCAGGGAACAAGAGCAGAGCTAGAAGACGGCCTCTACTGGATGGGCAAGGGAAAGATAAAAGCGGTAATCGACTCTGTGTGGAGCTTTGAGCAGGCAGCGCAGGCTCACACCAAGATGCTGACAGGCAAAGGCCTATTTGGCAAAATCTTGATGAAACCTGAAGGCGCCTAAGTCTTTTCTATGTCGAGGCTTTTTCGCAGCCTTTTGTTTGTCCCAGGAAACAACCCACGCTTTTTAGAAAAGGCAAAGACCATTCAAGCTGACATTGTCTGCTTTGATCTTGAGGATTCTGTGCCGGACGCCGAGAAGAAAACGGCCAGAGAACTTATCAAGGGCGCACTGGAGCTCAGGTCTTCTTACGCTGCAGATGTTTATGTGCGAACAAACTCACCTGCGTCAGGCAAGATCCCAGACGACCTCCAGCAAATAGTGCAAAAGGGGCTCGACGGCATAGTAATACCAAAGGTAAACAGCGCAACAGAACTGCTTAAAATCCAAAAAATCGTATCAGGCCTTGAAAAGAAGCGAAAGCTTGGAAAAATTCCACTGATGCCTTCAATCGAGTCGGCACAGGGCGTTGTCAACACATATGAAATTGCCTCTTGCAGCAACAGGGTCGAGGCAGTCGTATTTGGCGTGTTCGACCTACTAAACGACATGGGCATCGAGTACACAAAACA
The DNA here is from genome assembly GCA_035575435.1 of Candidatus Nitrosotenuis sp. GTDB lineage: Archaea > Thermoproteota > Nitrososphaeria > Nitrososphaerales > Nitrosopumilaceae > Nitrosotenuis. The sequence continues at coordinate 18,230 of DATLXX010000002.1, read as the reverse complement.
GCCCGAGGGCGCAAAATACGCAAGGGCCAAGATACCGCTTGACGCAAGGGCCGCAGGCGTATACGCAATAGACGCAATCTGGCAGGATCTGAAGGACGTGGAAGGCCTAAAACAAGACTGCGCAATTGGCAAGAGCCTGGGTTACGTCGGAAAAAGCATCATACATCCAGACCAGATCCAGGCTGCGCACGAGGCGTTTGCGCCAAACGAGGCGGAGCTGGCGTGGGCAAAAAAAGTATGTGACACATATCTTGAATCTACCAAGAGTGGCAGGGGCGCAACGGTGGTGGAAGGAAAGATGATCGACGAAGTCCACTACAAGAGGGCCAAGGCGCTTTTAGAGCTGGCAAAAAAATAACTTAAATTCTACAGTCGCAGTTTTTGTGTCTTAGTATCCTGATTTGTTTTTGTAGCGGATCGACAAACTCCGTTTGCATCTTGCTGCCGCTTGCAAACTTTCTGTTCAAGGGGCTTTTGTGTTCGTATCCCCGCCGGATCATCTCGTCGGCGATCATATTGTGTCTGAGATACAGCGCATTCAGTTTGCCTTTCCATCGGATTGTTTCTGGGTGATGCAGATAGCCTCTCTTGCCAGTAGTGAGAATCGACCAAATCGCATGTATCTCTCGGTGCTCGCCAAGCAAATGGTTCTTGCACAAAACACTCGGGGGAACGTCCCAAACGCGCATTCACATCTGCGTCTCAGATTTCGATATATAAGACAAGCCAAAATCAGAACGCTAGTGCCAACCCAATCTGTAAATAAAGAAACGCAAATACGCCAGTAATTGAAAAAAATCTATCTCATTGCGGCATCTGTCATGGCAGCATACTTTGCACTCACAATGTTTGTGTTCCCACAAGTGTACCAGGGTGTCACAGTGGTTCACCCACGGCCTGCGCTTGAGGTCTCCTTGTCAGCCAAGCAAATAACACTGGGTGAGTCGTTTGAGATTGAGGTAACTGCATACAACAATGGAGATGCAGCAGACCTGCAGACAGTCACGATCGCTTTCCCACAAAGCAACGATCTGGAAAACATCAAGGTGGTCTCATATGACTTTTTACAGTCCCCAAGAATGATACAAAAGGGACAAGAGGTGGGCTCAGAGTACACTGCCGGACAAAGGACGATCATCACAAAATACCCGTTCATCGAGGCGTACAGCAGGCCGTCAAAAAACGGAGACACCTTCAAAATGACGTTGCAAATTACGCCAAAGGAAGCCGGGGTATTCAAAATATATGCAAAGAGCGTAGCCATGCCGCACGTTGACGACCAATCGCACTTTCCAACGCACGGGCTGCAAGACCAGCAAAATGAATTTGTCCAGGAATACAGTGTAGAGGTCGTAAGGCAATGAAAAGACAGCTGGAGTCACAAGGCGGCTTGGGCCATTCGATGATACTGACAAGCAACCTGGTGGTCAGCCTTGGAATAATTCTGGTCACAAGTGGCGGAAGCTGGGACATCACAAACCATATTCTCAACAAACCGGAGACGTTCTTTGCTCCGCCACACTTGGTGCTTTACACAGGGGTTGGGATCGCACTTTGTGGATTTTTGGTGTTGCTTCTAAGCTGGCTCAAATCACAAAAGCCGCAAAACTTTGGGAGGGGGGTGAAGGTATGCGGCACTGGAATAGTGCTTCTCCTGGTCGCCGGTCCGGCAGATTTTGTCTGGCACTCTAATTTCGGCCTCGACGGGCTGCTCAGCCCTCCACACCTTGTTCTGATATGTGGCATGGTACTAACTAGTGTCGGCGCACTGATGAACTCGGCAAAGCACATCGGTGGCTCCAAATATGCCAGAATGTTAATTGTGGTTTCGCTTGTGCCCGTGTGGTTTTCGATCACAGGGCTGCTTTACTCGTTTTCGCTTCCTTTTTCTGAAACAGAGCACTTTAACTTCAATCCAGATCCACTGTTTGCTGCGTCATTTGCGTCTGTGTCGTATCCGTTTCTGATTTCTGTGATTCTTGTTTCCGCTACTTTGCTTACGCAAAACAGGTTCGGGGCCGCAAGTGTGACGGGAGCAGCATTTTTTGGCATGATGACTCTGACAGCCGTAATTCCAAATGGCTCCATTGTCCACACAATCCCCTTTTACCTGATGGGATTGGCCCCTATCGTGGTGGGGGACGCACTAGTATCAAAAACAAAGAAGATCCGTCTTGCAGGTGGGATCTTTGGCTCCGTCTCCTTTTTCATGTACTATCCACTGATCACGTATACTTACAACGAGGTGCTATGGCATAGAATCATCTGGCCAAGCCTCACATCACAGATCTACTTTGAAATGGTGCCAACAATGGCGCCAATTCTGGTTATGGTAGGTGCAGCATCTGGAGTGCTTGGAGCAATTTTTTCACAAAAAATTTGGGATGGCAGAGCGACACTCACTGTAAGTTGAGTGGTATGCTGGCAGAACCCCATGGCTCCCTTATGTTGAAGGTATACTGCTTTGTTGGGTCAAACTTGAAATCAACATAGCTTCCATAGCCTATGGCTGGACCAAACAACATGTTGATGTACCTTGACTGTCCAGGCTTTAGCACCACCTGACCATTGGTAAAGTCGTGTGAGGAGTACTTGTAGGTGGTCTTGCCATCGGAGACGTCGTAATTGCAGACTGCTGGTCCTGTGCAGTACAAGGTTACGTTGTCTTTTGAACCCGTGTTTTCAACTAGGAATTTGAGGTTCACGATGTCTTTTCCACCAGTTTTTTCTACTTTGGCTCCTGCATAATAGAAAGTAATCGGTCCTACTTGGTGTTTTGTTGATTTCTGTTTGAACGCCTCAAGCTCTTGTTTTGTCTTGATTTGTTTTTCGCATTCGTACTGTTCACGCTCTGTGGGCTTTTCTTTACAGGCTTTCAGCTCTAATTCAGCTTGGTCTGTTGGTGTTTTTGCAGCCTGGGGCGTTTTTGCAATTTTGACATCGGCCGGCTTTTTCTTGCTGGGTTTTTTGATTTCTTTTTTTATCTTTTTTTCGTCTGACTTTTTGTCTTTTGATTCTTTTTTGATCTGTTTGCCTTCTTTTGCTTGGTCTGCATATGCTGCCTGAACCGTCATGGTGCCAAAAATCAGCGAGACTGCCACAAGCAGCGCAAGTATCTTAATTTTGTCTGCACTGTGTGGTGGGTTTTGCGGTTTCATTGATCTAAGGTTGCGGTTTTATTATATAAACTAGTGATAAATATATTGTCTAGTGCTAATTTTTTGGTTGATTAGAGGCTGGTTGAGCAATTTTGGAAGTTCCTTTAGATTCGAGTCACGGATCACATCGGCATCAAAATCTACATAATCCCCTCTTACAGCTTGGCCTCCCACAAAAATAGGAACTGGTGATCTGCTTTTGATTTTTTTAACCAATCGTTGCGCAGGCTTGATGTTATCTGGAAGCGTCACTGAGACAAAAACAGCATCGGGTTTTGCTGATTCGACAAACCTCACGATTGACTCATGGGGCTCAGATGGTGACAAATTATAGATCCTAAATCCGCTGCAGGAAAGGTACGACTCCAAAACACTTGCTCCAAGGCAGTGCTGTTCGCCCTCCGGCGTGCAAATCAGGACGGTCTTTTTCTTTGGCTGGGTTGTGTTTCTGCCAAGAATTATCTTGACTAGGGTTGTTGCTACATTGCTGCATACGTGCTCGTCTGCAATGCTGATCTCTTTCTTTGCCCAAAGATTGCCTATGTGGTACATGGTTGGAGTGAGGATTTTTTCAAAAAAACTGGCGGTGCCGGACTTGACTCTATAATCCTCATAGAGCTTCTTTGCACCCTCGATGTCGCCTTGAATGAAGAATCGAAATAACTGATCCCTTAGTTTTGATAGCATCGCCTCCTTCTTCTTCAAATCCATTACATCGTCGGAGGCAAGAAACGAAATCACACTGGGCTCGCTTCTGTATTCAGCCGGAATGTCCTCTTCTGTTACCTGGGAGGCCTTTCCAAGGTACTTGATTGTCTCTTGTCTTGAGGTGTTTTTCTTTGGATCCCACACACTTCGAACCAGGTAAGCGTACTTTTCGCCTTTGACTGTCTTGAGACGCAGATATGCCACAGTGGACATTGGCAAATTAAATTAATAAATAATGCCAATAATTATGCCTAGTGCTAACTCAGTCTGAGCGCAAAAAACAGATGATTGAATCTCATCATTTTTTTATTGGTGACAAATAAGAGTTGTCGTAGATTGGTAAACCTGTACGAAGAGGCCGCAAACAATTTCTTGGAGCTGTCTAGCCAGCAAAGACTGCAGATCATATTCAAGTTGCTAGAGAAAAAATCCAAGGTCACCACTATGGCAAAAGAAATAGACGCTACGGCGCAAGAAGTGCACAGAAACTTTGCGCGGCTAGAAGACGGCGGTTTTATCGCAAAGGACATTGATGGCTATTATTCCCTCACCACATACGGCAAGACAATCTGTTCACAAATACCGTCAATAATCTTTCTTTCGGAGAACAGAAAGTACTTTGAGGATCACAACTTTGGCGACATTCCGCCCAAATTCATAATGAGAATAGGCCAGCTGGCAAACTCGCAATACATCAAGGGCGTCACCAAGATACTGGAACAGTGGAAGTCCATCTACAAGAACGCAAACGAGTACATCTATGAGATGCTGACAGAAATTCCCCTTGACATAATCGAGCCGAAGGTAAAAAGAATCGAAAAAGGGATCAAGTTCAACTATATTCTGGCAGAGTCGACAATAGTGCCCAAAGGCAGAAAGAAATTACTCCAGAAGCTAAACTATGACAAACTCATCGAAAAAGGCCTAATTGAAAGAAAAATGACAAAGACGATCCAGACTTCGATCGTTCTCAATGAAAAAGAGGCAACAATATCGTTCCCCAACATAGAAGGGGAGCCAGACATAACTGAAGCGTTCTACAGCACAGACCCAATGTTTCATGAATGGTGCGTTGACTATTTCAGGTACTGCTGGTACAGCTCAGAGCCATTCCAGGAAAGCAAGCTAAAGGAATTTTAAAAAAAACGGCGTTCCTAGGCTGTCGCTAGGAATGCACCGATACCTGCACCTACACCAACGCCAAGGATGAAAAACAGCACATCCCAAGCAATGACTTTTCTAAATGGTGCTCGAACCTGGTAGTTCCAGTGAGTTTGTTTTGTTTGCATGATCGTACTGCACATTCATAGTTGATAGGTTATAGTCAGCTGTTAGTGTGACAAATAAGCTGCTTTGTTAACATCCAAGCTTGATTTTTTCATAAAAAGAAGGTTGGGTAGTCTAGTTAATCGTCGTCGTTCTTCTTTTGTTCTTTTTTCAACTCTTTTTGTTGTTTTTTGATTCCTTTCTTCAGTTCTTTGATGTCGTGTTTTAGTTGTTTTTCAGCTTGCTTTGTCTCGTTTTTGAACGACTTGGACTCCTGCTTGATCTCTTTTACATCTCGTTTTTCTACTAAATTGGCCTTCTTTGCCTCTTTGAGCATCAGCTTGGTACTCTCTCTGAATGTTTTGAATTCCTGCTGGAGCTGCTTTCTTGCGTCTTTGTATTTCTCTTTTATTGAGTGAAGTGCCTCGCTGCAGCCGTCTCTTATCTCCTTTATTTGCGTCGCATTTGCATTTCTCATTTTTTCACTGCACTCTTTGATTATGTCTAGAGTCTCTTGGCGTTGTTTTTTGAACAATTCGTTTCTCTTGTGCACAAAATCGGAGACTGCCTGCCCAAGGTTATCTTTGGGTGTTGGTTGAGCGGATGTTTGGTTTGTTGCCTTGGTCACGTTCGCCGAAAAGGGTCCAAGGCCTACTACATTCCATGCAGCTACCCTGTAAGTCTGCTGGCGTTGTGGGAGAAGGCCTGTGTCCAAATATGTGGTTTGATTACTGCCTGTGTTTGCCACAAGAATCGTGCCGTTTCTTTGGATCTGGTATCCGGTTACGGGGGTTCCGCCATCATCGGCTGGTGCATTCCAGCTTAGCTTCAATGAGGAACTAGATACTACGGTTACTGCTAAACCGGCGGGTGCATTTGGCACTCCATAAGTGGTGGCAGAAGCTGTATTGGACGGGGCGCTTGTGCCCACTGAATTGAGCGCAGATACTCTGTATGTGTAGCAAAAGTCGCTTAACAGGCCTGTGCTTGTGAATGAAGTGACGGTGGTCGTGGTATTTTCAACAAGGACTGAAAATATTCCGACACATCCGGTGTCTTGTTCGATCTTGTATCCGTTTACGCCATTTTCGACACTATTTTGTGGTGCATTCCAGCTCAAATTAATCTGAGAGCTGGATGTAGCTGTGGCGGTAAGGCCTGTGGGTGGAGGCGAGACTGGAACCTGCGCAAGTGCATGCTCCAATGGAACTGCAAGAGTTGCCACAAGTAGAATCAGTGTGATTCCCGCTATCTTCATTGAGCAAAAGCTCAACTCCTTGACTTATAACATTCAAGTAGGAATTCTACGAACGGTTTTTGGGATTTTGTGCTTGGTGATAAAGGAGCTTCCAAGAAGCAGAATGTTTCGCTTTCGTTCCTTGAGCCTGCGAATGGAATACGGAAGCCAGTTTGTGCCATACGGGATGTACTCTGAAAGTGAGAAGCCTTTTTTGAGGAGATCTGGTTTGAGCTCATCTCTTATGCCTCGGAGCATCTGGAACTCAAATTTGCGTTCATATTTTTTTGCCAGCTTGATTGCGGTTCCAATCATTTTAGTGTCGTGCGTGGCCACGCCGAACTCGTTGCCTTTTTGAAACAAAATCTTCAACAGCTTCAGATAGCTTTGATCCACGTCATATCTTGTCTTGAATGCGACACTGCCATCTTCCTTGTAGGCGCCTTTGACCAGCCGGATCTTTGCTCCCATAGAAAGAAGGTCTACTAGGTCACCTTGGGTTCTTTTGAGGTTTGCCTGCAAAGCTATGCCGAGCCTTTCGTATCTTGCAAACAGGTTCTCGTACAACTGAATTGTGTCATCTGTATGCTCAGATGACTCCATGTCGACCCACACGAAGGTCTGCGACGAGGTGGCGGCCTTGATGAGGGTCTCAAAGTTCTGCAGGCACTCCTTTTTGCTTCTTGACATGCCCACTTGGGTCGGCTTGACTGAGATGGCTGCGTGCAGGCGCCATTTCTTAAATGACTGCATGACTATCTTGTATTCATCAATTGTTTTTTCTATCACCTGCTTTGAGGTGTGGTATTCGCCAAGCTTGTTGATGATCACTCCCATACCATTTCTGTAAGAATCCTGAGCAGCAGACAAGGCGTCGGATATTGTGTCTCCGGCAATCCACTGCTTTGCAACTCCAAACAAGATCTTTTCCATTAAGGTTGATGCCAATGCCAACCATCTGGCACCACCGCCGTAAAAATATTGAGAAGGGCAGTTCTCAAGGTTGAGAATCGATCTGGGGCTTAAAATCGACGCAAATCAAGAAAAAGAGCATGGGCAATGCGCTTGAGCAACCTATCTCAAAATTCACGGACGAATCGCTTGTAATTGAAGATGGAAACCAGAGCGTGTCTGAAGGAGTAAAGAAAATGCAGGAGCAGGGAATAGACAGCCTGCTGATCATGAACAACAACGACATAAATGGTATTGTTACGCAAAGGGACATTCTATTTGATGTTGTGGCAAAAGGAAAAGATCCTACAAAGACAAAACTAAAAGAAATAATGCGAACGCCACTTGTCGCCATAAACAAGAACGCCACAGTAAAAGATGCCATAGCTGTGATGAGCAGAAATAACATTCGCCGAGTCGTAGTCATGGATAACAAGGTGCCAGTTGGAGTTGCATCACAGAAGGCCTTGGTAGGAAACATCGCAAGACAAGCAATAGCTCTTCCCGAGCTTGAAATTCCCAAGAAGATCAAGTGCCCGTACTGTTCTTCTATGTTTGATGACAAAAAATCACTGTCTTCACACATAGACAATATCCACATAGGAAAAGGTCTCTTTGAGGGCAACCTTGCAAGGGCTCAAGAACTGGGAACAATAAACCCGCCATCTGAATTCCCAAAGACATTATAGCTGACAAATGCCTGCCAAGAATTCGAACGTATCATCTGGTCAGGCAATAAACCCACAACCCCCCAACAATCTCAAAGTCCATATGTCAAGCCATCAGGTTGCGGTACGCCAGTCACCTGTTTCTTCCAAACGGGCCTTGGTGATAACTTAGGCAACATTTGCATTCTTTTTTATAGCACTCGTCCACCACTTCGTGGCCGCAACTGCCGCAATCGCATCGCTTCTCTGCCATATCATACCAAAGTGAAGATTTCTATTAAAACAACTCAATGATTATCAATATTGAATCTGTTGATACAAAAGAATCATTTTATACCATGTAGGCATTCTGTTAGCTTGAATTGTTCACAGGAATAGTCGAAGGAGTAGGCAAGGTGCTCTCGATGAGCAAAAACACCAACAAAAGGAGCGCAGTAAAGATGACAGTGGATCTTGGCAAGAACGCAAAAGGCCTCAAGATAGGCCAAAGCGTTGCACTCAACGGCGTCTGCCTTACTGTAACTGGGATCTCAAAATCAAAATGTGACTTTGAGATGATAGACGAAACGACAAAGAAGACAGACCTTGGAAACCTCAAAGTGGGCAGCATTGTCAACATAGAAAGGAGCCTCAAGGTGGGGGACAGGATGGAGGGTCACTTTGTTCTGGGTCACGTCGACGGAGTGGGCACCATAAAAAAAATCGAAAAAAGGCCAAAAGAGATCAAGGTGTGGTTCGAGATACCAAAACATCTCTCAAGGTTTGTGGTGCAGAAAGGTTCAATCGCAATAGACGGCATAAGCCTAACCGTAGTCGACGCCAAAAAAAATCTCGCGTCGGTGTGTCTTATCCCGCACACAGTCGAAGTGACAAACTTTCAGACAAAGCGGGTCGGCGACAAGGTTAATATTGAAACCGACATTTTAGGCAAATATCTTCTAAAACACGAATGAATCATTACTAATTCAGTGGTAATTACCAATTTTTTAGTAACCTTTATTATTCATGAAAAAGCAACTTCGTTCATGGGTCTTCAAGATGCCATACTGTCACTAAAGCGCGGCGAGTTTGTGCTGCTGTATGATTCAGGCGGCCGAGAAAATGAGGTGGACATGGTGGTTGCGGCGCAGTTTGTGACACCTGAGCACATCTCAAGGATGCGGCAAAATGCAGGTGGGCTAATCTGCCTCGCGATAAAGGATTCTTTTGCCAAATCTCTTAACCTAAAATACATGCACAAAATACTTTCAGGGTCTTCTGATTTGGATGCGGACTCCAAGCAGATGATCATGGGGACGGCGCCATACGGGGATCATCCGACATTTTCGATTTCAATTAACCACAAGCGGACCTACACAGGAATCACCGACAGGGACAGGGCCCTGACGATCAAAGAAATGGCAAACATCTACCACAAAGACAACCCGAAAAAAGAGTTTGTCTCCTCATTTACCACACCTGGACACGTACCACTGCTTTTAGCATCAAACGGCCTTCTTGCAAGCAGGCAGGGGCACACAGAAATGTCCGTGTATCTTGCAGAGCTTGCAAAGCTGACCCCGGTAACGGCAATCTGCGAGATGATGGACTCGCAAACCTATTCTGCGCTCACAGTTGAAAAGGCGCAGAAATTTGCAAAGGAAAACGCCATCCCCTTTGTAGATGGCAAAGAACTCCTCGAATTCTCAAAGGTGCACTGATTTTGAATATTGCAATAGTCACGGCGGAGTTCAACGAGGAGATAACATCAAGAATGCTCCAGGTGGCACTGGAGAAGGCAAAGGCGCTCAAACTGGATGTCAAATACTCGTGCAAGGTTCCAGGCGCTTATGACATGCCTATAATAGTTGACGCTCTTTTGCAAAAAAAAGACGTAGACGGCGTAGTAACGCTTGGCGCCATCATAAAGGGGCAGACAAAACATGACGAAACAATAGCAAACGCGACAGCCAGGGCACTCACTGAACTCTCCATTAAATATCAGAAGCCTGTCTCGCTTGGAATAAGCGGCCCTGGAATGCAGCAAAGACAGGCGCATGCGCGAATCAGGCCAGTCGCGGAACGAGCAGTCGAGGCAGTCCTCAAAATATCAAAGGAGCTTGAAAAGATTCGATGATTCAGCTCACCATAGTGAAGATAACAGAGTACGGGCCATGGACGTTGACGCTTGGTTCCGACAGGGAGCATGAGCTACAGATGCTGCAGGCGAACCTGTACAGGGAGCTGCAAAGTCTCTTCTCAAAGAAAAATTGCCTTGTGTTCTCCAACAGGTTCGACGAATTTTTTGTCATCACAAACGGCCTCACACTTGCAGACCATGTCGAAATCCAGAGAAGCTTGGCAAAAGCATCGGCCCTCAAGTTGTCCATGTCTATAGGTTATGCAGACAATCCGTTCGACGCTAATCTGAAGGCATACGAGGGAAAGATGAAGCCTGTCGTCTTGGATCAAGAAAACACGGTATACGGATTTGTCAACGGCAACGCAAACCAGAAAGTGACCATAATGCACTTTGATGTAGAAAACATCACATCGGCAAGAAAATCCAAATCTCCCTACGAAATCTCCTCCCTCATCTTCAAGCTATATGCCAGAATGTCCGAATTTTTTATGACAAAAAAATCTCTTGCGTTTTTCATGGGCGGAGATAACTTTATGGTGGTGGGCACCAATGACGCAAAAAAAGACGCACAGGAATTCTTGGAGCTGGCAAAAACAGAGTTCGGAATCACATTCAACTGTGGCATAGGATCGGCAAGAACCGCAAGGGAGGCAGTCAAGCTTGCAACAAACTCACTTGACACGATCAGGGAGATCAGGAAGGCAGGAAAGGAAAAACCAACCATATACGAAATGTCATGCTTTTAAAAAATGTCAGCGTTCTGTACGGCAAAAATCTAGAGTACATTCCCTCCACAACCCTGCATACATCAAACGGCTTTTTTACAAACTCTGGCGGCAAGAGCAGCGTTGACTGCCAGGGGCTTTTACTTGTGCCGGGTTTTGTAAACATGCACACGCACATAGGTGATTCCATAGGGAAAGACGCAGCACTCAGAGGCTCAGTGGACAGCAAGATACACCCCATGCTGGGCGCAAAAAGGAGAATACTGAGCAGATCAAATCCTGAACATCTTGCAGATTTTATGAAAAACACCTGTTATTCCATGCTCAAAAAGGGGATTACCACATTCGTCGATTTCCGAGAAGGAGGCCTTGGCGGGATTATGCTGTTAAGAAAGGCGTTGGAGGGGGTGCCGATTCGGGGCGTAATCCTTGGCAGAGTCGAGTATTACCAGGACAAAACTCAGATCAAAAAAAACGTACCGCTGCCACCTGACAGAAAAAAAGAACTGGAGTCAATCCTTATGCATTGCGACGGTATAGGAATCAGCGGGCCAAATGAAAACAGCGACTCTGTTTTACGTTCATACTCGAGTACAAAAAAGATCCGTGCCATACACAGTGCAGAAACGCAGCAAAGCTCCTCCGTCTCAAAAAAGATGACCAAAAGATCAGAGACTACAAGGGCGCTTCTTGCGAGGCCGCACTTTCTGGTGCACATGACGTATGCCTCAAGATCCGATCTTAATGCGGCTGCAAAAAAGACGCGCGGCATAGTGGTGTGTCCGCGAGCAAACGCATCGCTTGCAGAAGGAATTCCTGACTTTGTTACCATGCAAAAACAGGGGTGCACCGTTGCAATAGGGACAGACAACGTCATGATAAACTCGCCAGACATGTTCAAGGAGATGGATTACGCATGGAAAGTGCATATGGGTCTGCACAAAAAAAGACTCGACCCAAAACAGATATTGAAAATGGCCACAGTAAATGGTGGCATACTTCTTGGAAGGAAAATAGGTTCAATTGAGCCTGGATATGTGGCAGACGGCATATTCTTTGACAAACATGCGCTTGATTTTGAGCCGATGCTCAATCCACACGCCGCAATAGTGCACAGGGCATCAGAGTCCTCAATAAGGGCAGTCATGGTTGGAGGCAAAATAGTTCATGGAAAAATCTAGGCCGCACATAATTCTGAGCGCGGCAGTCTCACTTGACGGCAAAATAGCCACAAAGACAGGCGACTCGGAGTTGTCATCTGGGCGCGACAAAGTGCGGGTGCACAGACTGCGCGCCAGCTGCGACGCAATAGTAGTGGGGAAAAACACAGTAAAAAAAGATGATCCGCTACTTACTGTGCGATATGCAAAGGGAAAAAATCCCACCAGAATAATTCTTGATTCGCGCGCCGAGATTCCCATAAACTCAAAAATAATCAAAACGTCCAAGCTAATTCCGACAATCATAGCTGTGTCAAAAAAAGCACCAAAGAAGAATCTTGCAAAACTTGCAAAACACCCAGTCAGGATAATTACTGTAGGAAAAGACAAAGTAGAGATAAAAAAGCTCCTACAGATTCTCTACGAACAAGGAATCAGGACCATCTTGCTTGAGGGAGGTGGGACAACAAACTGGGACTTTGTGAGAAAAAGGTTTGTGGATGAAGTGATTGTCACTATATCGCCCTGTCTTATTGGCGGAACGTCTGCGACCACTCTGGTGGAAGGTGAAGGATTTGCCAAGATTGCCAATTCGATGAAACTAAAACTGAGAAAAACTGTGCGTTATGGTAGTGAGATTGTATTGCACTATCAGAGGTGACGTCGCATGTCGTTTCTTATTTCTGTGATTTTTGACTCTAGTGCCTTTTTGAGCTTGTCGTTTTTCTTGAGGTTTACGACGCCTCCACATCTTGGGCACTTGAAGAACATCTCAAGCGCAGTCTCAAATGTGATCCTTGGGCAGTCCTCGTTGCCGCAGTGGTAGAACTGGGACGAATTCTCATAGTCCAGTCTCTGCTGCAGCCTGTCTGCAATCTTTTTTTTCTGGTTTTCGATAAAGTTCTCGACTTCGTCCTTTCTTGAGCGCCACCTGTAGACAAACCAGCCCTTTCGTTCATCTTTTACGCGGATTCCGGTGATGAGGGCCTTTCCAAAAAGGTCGTAGAGCACCTTTCTTACCATGTTGATTCTAAGCCCCGTTGAGCTGGCGATCTCTTCGTCGGTTGCGTCCTCTGCTTTGAGCAGTGCGCGAGCTACTTTGAGGTATTCATCGCCTCCAATCATTGCTGCGATCCTAACAAACGGATCTTCGTATGACTCGACCAACTGTATTTGGTGTTTTTTATCTATAATTAATGGTTATGTTCAAACAGAATGGTAGATCTTCCGCAAACTACTGACATGTTCATTGCTGCCTGCTTCCAATCAATTACAAAAAAGGAATTTTTAGAACTATTGTAATCCCACAAGATCGGCAAAATCTCAATCATTTTTTGCCACAACTTTTTTGCCTTTCTTGCTTGGGATTATTTCCAGCCTTGCGTTGCTATACTTGATATCAAATTGCTTTCCATTTTGAATTCTGTCTAGAATTATTGCAAGGGCGCTGACTTCGGAGTGTGGCTGGTTTCCCACGGCAACGTTGTAGTCTGCATAATCGTAAACTTCGCGCGGAACCTTTTCTGCACCCACGACAACTAGGATCTCATCCTCATTTCTGAGCTTTTCCTGTATGTCGTTTATGTTTTCGCCGTACATCGTCAGGTGCACGATCTTTGCGGATTTTTTCTTTGACTTGAGGAGCTTCTTCCAGTCATCGATGAATTCTAACTCAAAACTACCGCCCCAGGACCTGTTTACCTTCTCAAGTGTGTCCTTGATTTCCGGGTTTACCTCGTTCATGAATATCTTTGATGCACCAAACGCCCTTGCGACAAGCGCCACATGCGTAGTCACCCTGTCATCCCTGACGAGGCGTTGGCCGATTCTTAACACTTCAATCCTCTTCATAGAACTTTGCCAGATCCTGCTTTGGCGGGATCTCTTTTATTTGCTGCTTTGATGTCTCAAGCATCCTGCTTACAAGCTCAAGCAGCTTTGAGATATTTTCACCGGTGGTAGCAGAGATTGGAACCCACTTCTTACTCTGACCAAGGCCCACAAGTTCGGCCTTTCTGACTATGTCGTCCGGGCCTATCAAATCGGACTTGTTGAGGGCAAAAATAACGCGTTCCTGGTCTACATCAAGATCAGACAGTGTCTTGAGGCAGCTTCGAAACTTTTTCTTCAGTTCCAGCTCAGAATCGCTTATGTCTACAACAACAATCACAACATCTGCGTACCGGAGCTCCTCGAGTGTGGATTTGAAGGCCTCGATCATATATGCAGGAAGCTTGCTGATAAAGCCAACAGTGTCTGATATCAGGACGGGCTTTTTGTCTATTAGGATCTTCCTTGTCGTGGTGGAAAGTGTGGTAAACAGCTCGGGGCTCTCCTCCTTGGTTTCTCCAGTCAGGGTGTTGAACAACGTGGTCTTGCCGGCCGACGTGTAGCCTGCAAGTGAAATTGTTTTAAGACCTGCTCTCCTCCTTGCTTCTCTGTGTAGGGCCCTTTGCTTTCCAGTCTTGGCAAGCTTTGATTTTACGCTCTTCATCCTGTTTTGGATGTCGTTGTAGTATGTGTCGACTTCGTACATACCTATTCCCATAAAGCCAGGCTGCTCTCCCATCTTTGCGAGCCGAACCTTTTCTTTTGCCCTCGACATCTCATATCGGAGCTGTGCCAGTTTGATCTGAAGGTGGGATTCGTAACTTGACGACCTTTTCTCAAATATCTCTAAGATCAGAGACTCGCGATCAAGTATGTTTATTTTTAGCTTTGACGCCAGGTTGTAGTTCTGGCTGGGCTTGAGTACCTCGTCATAAATTATGACATCAGGCCTTATCTTGGCAACAAGCTCTTTGAGCTCTTCAAGCTTTCCCTCACCGATTCCGTATTTTGCCTTGTTGAGAAACTTTTGCTGGAGTATTCTTGCAACTTTGTAGCCGGCTGCCTCGCAGAGGCCAAGGGCTTCTTTTACAGCGTCCTCATTGTCATAAGTGATAAGAATCGCAGTTTGCGTCATTGGCAAGGCCCTTTAGAATCTAGGCCTTCTTAACACCTTTTCTATATTCATGTTTAGTACGATTTCAGCAATATCGCTTGCGTATTCAGCAATTCTTGTTACATTTTCCGTCATTCTTCGTATCCTGTATGCTTCTTCTTCGTCCTTGATGGATTTAATGGATTCAATTATCTTCTTTTCATACTTTGAGGTTTCTGAGGCCTTTTCAATGGAACGTTCTGCCTGCGCAAAGTCCTCCTTAAAGAGTGCAAGGCATGCCTCGTCCAGAACGGAAATGGCAAACTCGCAGAGATCGTCGATCTTTTCCATTGCCTCCTTTCTTACCGACTTTTTGAATTCAAGAAGGTCCTTTGCTATTAGGACAGCATGGTCGCCTGTTCTCTCTATGTGTTTGACGATGAGCCTGTAGCCAAGACACTGCCTTGGGTTTGTGAAACCCATCTCTCGCAGCATAAACTCGTTTTGGATCGCGATCTTCAGCTGCCTGATTATGTAAAACCCAAATCTGTCTACTTCGTCATCAGAATCAATCACCTCTCTTGCCAAATCCAGATTCCCTTCCCTTACTGCCAAAAGCGAGTCTCTTAGCATGGATTTTGCCAGATGAAGCATCCGCTTGAAGGCACCGTCAATTGAGAGTTCCAGCAAATTCACAAGAACCTGTATGGTGATGCCGTCTACCGAATCAGAGATTATCTCTGCTCCCATCAGCATGCCCTTGACTGCAGATTTTATTGCGTTGCGTTGTCCCGGCTGCAGTCTGTCTGCTTTTGGTTTTATCTGGATGGTCTTGTACCCAAGAAAGTAAAGCGAGATGAGCTTTCGAATAATAGACGCGTTGTCGTCGTCTCTTGCGATTTCTAAGATCGCGTCATCTATCTGAGTGGATTTTGTTTGATCTTTTGTAGGCAGTATCTTTAGTGATGATTTTCCTTCACGGGTAATTGTTATCTGGTCTCCCTGCTTTAGGCCAAGATCCATGACCCACTGTTTTGGCAATGAAACAATATACGATGATTTGCCTGTGAACTGAAGCCTCCTCGTTTCTTGGCGTTCCTGCATGATATGTAGTAAATGAATCTTCTATATAGATTGTTAAGTCCCTATGTGGGCTTTGAAATTAATACCAGAAAATCACACATCTGGTGTGGAGCCTGTTTTGAAGCTAAAGCATACGCTGGACGCGTTGTTTGGAAGCGGGGTCTCAAAACATCTTCCAAAAAATATCGAGATCACATTTTCTAAAAAGACTGGAAGGATCCGTGAAGTATATCATGACAAAAAACTCCTTTGCACGCTTAGGATAGATGGAGGACTTGCAATCACACCGTATTTTGCGCAGATTCTGCTAAAGGGCAAAAAGTTCAGGCAAAACTGCATCGAGGTGGACGAGGAGTCAAAGCCGTTTGTGGAGGAGGGGAAATCCGTTTTCTGCAGTCATGTTGCGTGGGCAGGAAAAAGAGTACTAATTGGGGCTGATGTTCCTGTTCTGTACAGGGATAAGGTGATCGCAGTAGGGCGCGCCGTCGTCAACTCTGATATGATGATGTCGCTAAAACGTGGCGTGGCAGTAAAAGTCAGGCATAGTTTAAAACCCACGGTGGAGGAAAAACAGTCATGATGCGCGGCGGAAACCGCGAAATGCGGCGAATGCTGGATAGGATGGGCCTTGACATGAAAGAGGTCGCAAACGTCCAAGAGGTAATAATCAAGACCGACAAAAAAGAGATCATAATCACCAAGCCGGCAGTCACGGAAATGAAGTCAAAGGATAATTCCATTTTTCAGGTAATTGCAAATAGCTACGAAGAAAAGGAACTGGAAACGCCTGTCTTCTCAGAAGAAGACATAATGCTTGTCTGCCAGCAAGCAAACGTCACCCCAGAAGTTGCCACAAACGCTCTGAAGGAGACTGGCGGCGATCTTGCAAGAGCGATCCTGCTTTTGAGCACCAAATGAAGGCTTTAATTATGGAACTTGGGGGCTTTGAGGTATGAAAGAAGCAGCCCAGACCGCCGTGGCAGACTCAAAGGTAAGCAAAATCATCAAGTCTCTGGCAGAGCTTGAAAACGACCTAGATTCGCTAAACACCAAGGTGGCAGACATGAAAAAGGCACTAAACTCCAAGGCCCAAAAAGAGCTGGATTTGCTAAAAGAAAAGGTCACGCAAATGGCAATAAAGGAAGCAGAGGCGATAATTGCGGAGACCAAGTCAAAGGCAGAGCAGCAGGCAAAAAAGATAGCATCCGACGGGGCTGCAAAGCTGGACAAGCTCAAATCAACAATCGACTCCAAGTTTGATGAGGCAGTAGACAGCGTCGTGTCAACAATTTTGAAGCCGTAAACCCTTAAATCGGCAAATTTACAATGAATGGTATCAGCGCATTAGATGATTGCCGCATCGGAATTGCCACCACCCATGGTAAATCCTACTTCCAGTTCGTCAAGGCACTCAAGTTTTTAAATCTCAGGTATGACTCGTTACTGCCTGCAGATATACCAAACTATCCAGGAAACCTGATATTTACGACTGAGTTCGAATCCCCAAAATCTGCAAGCCAGCTCATTCTAAACGAGGACATACTCAAAGAGGATCCGACTGTCATTCAGGGAATAATAATAGAGAAGCTGGACTCGGGACTAAACCAGCACGAACTGGTGATTGGAATCGACCCAGGCCAGAGAATCGGCCTTGTCGTGATGTATCTTGGCAAGGAAATAGAACGTGGCCTGTACACGTCGCCAGACGAGCTTGCATCACACGTAGCAAAAATACTGGGCGGCCTCAGGGCAGAGAAAAAAATAGTTAAGATTGGAAACGGCAACATGCAGGTTGCAAAACAGATCACAAGTCTGCTGAATTTGAAATTCTGCTCTCACTTTGAGCTGGAGTTTGTAGACGAGCAAAAGACGACAAGAAAGATAAAAAACTACAACAAGCGCGGCGAACGGGACATGATGTCTGCAAAGTACATTGCGCAGCGCCAAGGATACCGGCACTTTGTTTTGCCGCTTTCGAGGACGGGATAGGTCACAAAAAACCAAAAATTCATCAAAAATCGTCCAAAAATGACCCAAAAAGCCGCGAAATTCGCCTTTCCAGTAGTATAATATATCATTAGAAAAAAATGGCCGTGTAGAAACCATCGATTTTTGACAAATTTGTAGATCCGATTCCACGGACAGATCTAAAGCTGACAGTATCGTTACCATGTCTCATGAAGCCATCTCGATACGTGAGAATGGCTCGTACGATGATGCGTATAATCA
>DATLXX010000001.1:0-106748 GCA_035575435.1 Candidatus Nitrosotenuis sp. | reverse complement strand
CAAGCTACGAAGGAAATTCGTCAAAATATCGATACTGGCAGACATGAGGCGGCAGCTGATATGCGGCATCAAGATACGGCACAGACGACGGCATGATGGTGTTGATTTTGTTCCGCTGCTGCGGCGTACCAGTAAACTGGCACCCGTCGGCATGGTGGTGGCAGACAGTGGTTATGATTCGGAGCAGAACCACATCGCCACAGAAGACCTCGGAATCCCACGTACCATCATACGCCCCAGATACGAATCTCTGCAGGTCTGGAAGACCAAAGGGCATCACAGAAAGGACATGAAACGGCATTTTGATTGGGAATCATACCACCAAAGAAGCAAAATCGAGACGATATTTAGTGTGATAGAGAGAATGCTTGGCGAGTACGTGATGTCAAGATATATCCTGACGCAGAATCGGGAGGTGATGTGCCGAATTATAGCGTATAATTGCTACAGAATAACTAGGAATTGTTTAGTAATCCTTGGTGTTTTCTACAAGGCTTAAGAAACAAATATCTTTTAATACATTTAACACCGCGTGTGGATATATGGGGCGACATTCCATCATGGATAATAGCTATTGCAACACCAATCTCTATACTAGTTGGGTTTCATTATGCCAAAAAACAACTTATGCATACAAAAAAAATCGAAGAACAAAGGTTTCTTTTTGAATTGGATAAACTATTCATGAGCAATGAGCATAGAGAAATATCTCGAAACATATACAACGAAATCTATAGATCACAGCCGTTTCACATCGATGAAGATATGCGAGGTAAGCTATCAAACTATCTTAGTGATTTAGAATATTTGTGTAATCTCTATGAAGAAGATATTGTCACCAAAGATCAATTAGAAAGCCTAGAAGGGATGCAAATTATTGAAGCGTTCAGATCGGATGCAGTAAAATCCTTCATTGAAGAAGAAAGAATCACCACTAACGAACCAGATCTCTGGTCTACAGCAGAAAAAGTTGCAAAAGAACTCGACAAGACTAGTTAGAAGTAAAAAATATGAATACGGCATCTACGAATAAATTTACGCAATACCGAATAGCTATAAAATAAAACAAATTTTACGGTAAGAGGTTACCTTTTTGAAGTTCAGGCACGAATTACTGGAATTTTCAACACACAGAAACAGTATTTCATGCGTAAAAGTCTCATTTTACTTCAAAAAGGTAATCTGTTGCATCTTTTTTAATACTTTTCACATTATTACTGACCAATCAAACCTGAAAAACCTTGTTTTTGCCAATACAAAAATTAGCTAAATTCTGCACAGCAATCTTTGTAATCGTTATCTCCTGAACCCATTTTAATCCATCAGAAGTAAATGCGCCAAACTTGTACTCGTATCGCCTTTCCCTCTGGAACTTTCTTTCCAACAATTCCAAGAATCTCTTGATCAGATTCGAATCAAGCACAACTAATCCATCCTTGGTATAGGCACAGTCTTTTTTGCGAATCGACTTGGAAATACGAAAATTGGCGAGGACATACACGGAATAATCCACTAGCCAGCGAAACGGTTCCATCAAATCATACACCAAAGATGGAAAGCTAGCATGTTTTTTGTGATAAAACCCATAGTACGGATCCAAGTCATCTCCGCAGACAAACTTGGAGATCTCGCCAGCCAAAACAGCATATCCATAATTTAGCAAAGCGTTGATTGGATCGCTTGCATCTATCTTTGTTATGGTCTGGCGTGAGTTGTTTCTTGATTCAAAATGATGTCTTGCAGGAATGAGTTTTGTATAATTGGCAAAATATACGTGCGAGCTTGGAACCTCTACTTTGATTGGATCGGAATAATCTGTCTGTCTTAGGTATGATTCTAGTTTTGAAATGTCGTCTTTTACCAAGTCGTTTTGAGTTGATTTGAGAAAGTCAATCTGGGACTGGATCTTTGCCTTTACTGTTTGCCTTTGCAGGTATAGGCATTTGTCAGGTTTTCGAAATGTATTGCATTGTGCAATTATGTTTTTGGTTCCATTAAAAGAGTTCATCATTCCATTCATAAAAGAAACGAGATTGCCAAAGGAATCCACGAGAATTACGCTTCTGCTGTTTTGGTTCAAAAGTGATAGTGCCTCAGTCGAAACATATCCTTTGCCAGAAAGAACAATCTTTTCGTATGGTAGATTTGTGATGAACCATTCCTCTTTATCCTGTTCTTCTGTGAATGGATTCTTCCCATTTGTTAGAATTAACTTATTGTCTTGTAGTTTTATTGAGAATCCATACCCTTTGAGGAACTTGACATTGTAATGATTTTTCTTTCCTTTAAGTGTTACAAATCAGATTTTCAAAATTACTATTTGAGAAATCTCCAACAATTCCTACTTTTGCAAATTCTCTAGACAGCGTCTGTTTTTGTGCGTGGGAGGGGGCATTCTATTTTTACAGAAAAGCTCTAGTCCTTGATTGATTTTTTAATTTCCCAATATTTGTCTGAGATGTAGTGGAGGTTCTCTACTGCGACGCCTTTTGACATCGTTTCCAAATCCTTGCTTGAGACAAGTGCCCTCCCGACGGCAAGAAATTTCCTCTGCGATTCTTCCACTATGCATACGATGTCTCCTTTTTCAAACTCTGTAAAACTGCGTATGCCGGGCCTCATGACGTTTGCACCGTTGCACATGAACCTAACTGCACCCATGTCTACCGTGACGCTTGGAAATTTCTGAAGTGTTGCTGTGTCGCTCAAAAACGGCAAATATGTGTCACCAATCTTCAGAATGGTGAGTCCTTCGCCAACTATGATGCTTGATGCATCGTCGATTTCGTAAATCTTAAAGTTTTTGACTTTGGGGAGGATGAATTTCCACTGCTTTGCAATCTGTTCAAGCACTTCTGTGGTTTCTGACTTGGAAATTAAATTTGACTTCAATCCCGACTTATTTCCTGACGAATGTCGAGCAAGTCGCGCAATATTGCACTGGCTGTTTCTGTACCGCCGGCCCCTCTGCCTATGATGGTCTGGGTTCCAGAGTGCTCTGAAGTAAATGAGATTGCGTTTAAAGTGCCATTGACGCAGAGTGGGTCGTCCACTGGTATTTCGCGCGGCGCGACTATGAGGTCTTTGTTACATGATGCGATGAGCTTTATTGCCGCCTTTTTTCTGGCTGCGTTTTTTATGTCCACGGTGGTGACTTTGCGAATACCGGTTCTTTTTATGTCGGGCATCGTCACCTTCATGCCCATTACCCAGTTTGCCAAAATCACAAGCTTAGCTGCCGCATCATATCCGTCTAGGTCAAGCGACTCGTCTGCTTCTACATACCCTTTGGATTTTGCATCTTTTAGGGCTGCAGCAAAACTCATGCCCTTTGCCATATTTGTCAGGATGTAGTTTGTCGTGCCGTTTAGTATGCCGGCAAATGATGTGATCTGCTCGCCTCGCAGGCTGTTTTTTGCATAGTCTAAAATCGGTGTCCCTCCACCAACTGTACCACTAAACCTGAGAAGGACGTGGTTGTATGTTGCAAGCTCCATGAGGGACGGGAAGGCAAGAGCTAGAGGTCCTTTGTTGACAGTAATGACGTGCATCCCTTTTTTCATCGCAGCTATGATGTGCGACATGCCGGGCTCTGCATCTTTGTAGTTGCTTGCGGTGGTCTCTATGAGGACATCTGCATCCACGTTGTTGATTATGTCGAGGCCGCTCAGCTTTCTTTTAGAAATAGAGTACCTGCCTACGGTGCCGTACTTCTTTTTTATATCTACAAGCCTGTTCAAGTCGAGGCCTGATGACTCGATGACTCCGCCCTTGGTGTCAAATACGCCAACTACCCTTGGCATCATTCCGTACTTGGCGTACAGGTCGTCAGATCTTGAGACAAGCAGTTTTGCCAAGCTCTGGGCCACCGTACCGAACCCGCAAACTACTAGGCGCAAATCACTCTACTCCGGCTGGAAAACATATCAAAAGACGTGTTCAAATCCTGATTTATTAATTGATGGTTAACTTGAGTTTTTGTCTAGCTTCAATGAAATCGAGTTTATGCAGAACCGGTTGCCGGTTGGTGCAGGGCCGTCATCAAACACATGCCCCAAATGAGAATCGCATTTGGCACACATTACCTCGGTTCTGTGCATGCCGAAGCTGGTGTCTGTTTCATACTTGAGACTAGTCTCGTGAATCGGTTCAAAAAAGCTAGGCCAGCCTGTGCCTGAGTCAAATTTTGCAGTTGAGCTGAATAGCTCGTTGCCGCAGCAGGTGCAGCGGTATATTCCGTCGTCTTTGCAATATGTGTATTTGCCGGTAAATGGCGGCTCGGTTGCTTTTCTGCGGCAGACTTCGTATTCATCCAAGGTCAGAATCTCCCTCCACTCGCTATCTGTTTTCTCAATCCGTTCTTGTGCCATACATATGTACATGTGACGTTGTATTATAGGATTTTTCCATTTAGAGACTGGCTTTCCTTTTTTCTTCGATTCTTTTTTCAGATTCAAATCTCTCAAGTTCATATGACTTGAGATCGACAAACTTGATTATGCGGCAAAGATTGGGGTGGACTTTTTGTATGGCAAGGAACATCTTCTGCGCCACCTTTCTGTAGTCTGTATGCCCTTGCGGGATGGTTCTTAACTCAATGAGGTGTGACGCTTCGCGCAAATTCAGACTCATAAAGAACGGATAGTTGTATGCAAAATTCACTACGTATTGGGCCTCCTGTGGATATTTTGCCCTCATGGAGTCAAAGACCCGCTTTGATGTTTTCATACATTCTCTGAATTCGTCTTCTATTCCAAGTTGGGTTATCTCACTTGGAACAGAGTAGCCGTGGTCAGTGGTGAGCAACTGTCGCTCCATAGTCAGCACTCGGTGTCTGTGTAGGTCTCGGAACATGCCGAAATTCCCCACGATGTCAAAAGTGTACTGTGTCATTTCAAACGCCCTTGGAGGCCTCTGTCTTCGGTTTTGCCTGATCTTTGCAAACGAGTTCACAACTGATGTCTTGTCCTTGAAGCTCATCTTTTTTACGCGCGCGAGCACCTCCCGGTATGGGGCGGTTTGGTGTTCATACAAAACCGCCGCAACTATCTTGTCCAGCGCCTTTGATTCGCTCTCGTGGTCAACAAGCTTTACCTGCGCTCCGCTTGATTTTGAAGCGAGCTTGAGATTTTTTGACAGTCTTGCAGCAGTTCGTCTTGTAGCTCTTAGGTAGTTCTGCATGGCGATACCGTGTTTGTCGTCTGAACGCCTCACAAAGGAACGAATAGTGGTGTCCAGCTCGTGCTTGATTTTGCGTGCCAGCTCTCGCTCCTCCGCAAGGTCTGAGCTGAACAAAATGGTCAAAAGGTACTCAAAGGCGCGGCCGTTCCCGGAGATGCCCACATTCGTAAGCGTTGATGCCGGCAGCAGGCCGCGCAAGATGTCAAGAGCCTTTGCCTTGGTAGTTGCGTTGTAAATCATTGTGGCGGACTTGATGTCGTCTTGCGATTTTAGATTTGGAAATGGTGTTTCGGCGCCCGACTCGGAGTCCTTGAACTTGAGTTTCTCGATTGGCTCTTTTTCGCGTACAAAGTTGATCATCGGCTGTATGTTTTTTGAATAAATCTCAAAGTCCAAATTACAGCTTTGAATGTAGTCGTCTGCAAATCTCGAGTTCATGATGGTGGGCTCTCGGTAAAATCTGAATTGACCATCCGATTTTTTGTCCCATGCGACATAGCGTGATGATTTTTCCAAATAAGACAGCCCGATCCTCCGGTCCTCGATTTTTTTTACTGCAATGTTTGATATCCCCTCAATGGCGATCTGTGCAATGCCAAGCTCGGCGACGGAATCGTCGCCGTATTCTATTAACACCTTGTTGTAGAACTCCTCACCGCGATTCTCGTTTGCCAAGAACTCGTCAAGGAAAACACGCCTCATGCTCTTGTCGGTTCTGCTGTATCTGGACATGAGAGCTCCACGATCCACCTGTCTTGGCGTGATTATCGCAAATACAGAGTCGTCAACATTTGAAAAGTGTTTTAGCAAAATCTCCTTTTCAGAATCTGTATATTCGTCGGCCAAGACACAAAAACTGAATTGGGCTAAAATATACTACTTTCGTTTTATTTGAATCAGGTCCTGTGTTGACGATCTACCTTTTGCTTGCCAACGCAGCAGCACTTCCTTGAGTGCATTTGCATCACCCTCATTTTCTGTGTACAGCAGCATCGTGATCCAATGCCCGCTTCCAGCTCTACCACCAACCGAATTCATCCAAAAATCCGTCGGCAGGTTTTTCAGTGCTTTGTTGTTTGGATCCCGACTTAGCTCAATCCAGCGCTTTGAGACAAAATGCAGTATTTGGTCAAGGCCGTCTTTGTCGATCATAATGACGGTTCGGAGTCTCGAATTTTAAAAATTGCGGAAGTTTTTGTTAAATTGTTCTTACCAAAACTAGAAAGCTTGTTAACATTTTGTCGGTTATATGAAACGCAAAACTCTCAGTAATGAATAAGGACGAAATAGAGATTATCGGCAAGCAAGTCAAAGACATGTATGGCACCCAGATGGGCAAAGTTATTGGTACGATAACTGACATCGACGGTTCCATACAGACTGTGGGAGTTGATTGCGGTCTTCAAGGGCTGGTTCAAATCCCATTTGAGCAACTAGTTGTTCAAGGCGATGTCGTAATCTTTATACCGAAATGGAGGCTCGACGCACAACGCTTCTTAAGAGAGAAAGGTCTAACATTGAGGCGACTCAAGGCGTTAATCGACATCGTTTCTGAAAACGACGAAATGAGAGAGGACGCAGAAATAATACATGAAAAATACAAGTCAAAACTTTTGACACTGGAAGAGTCAGAAAAAGAAATCACTGCAAAACTGGCTGCACGTCTAGAGGAATTGAACGCACAGATGAAAACAGTCAAGACGCTATTATTTGACGCAAAAGTTCAGTACAAGAGCAATGAAATCACTGACTCCAAGTACGATCTAATAAGGACACATACTGGCGAAATAATCGAACATATAGACCACGAAAAGGCAGAGATTCTAAACATCCAGAGGAGAATCTCTGATCTGTCACTGGAAGGGGTGCACACAGATGTCAACCAAAAAGAACAGATTCAGCAATCAGCCGTGTCCTATCTTGTGGCCAACACTGGTCAACATGTCGAGACTCCAACAAACACGCCTTCTCCAAACGCCGCTTCGGAATCTTCTGATAATGGGGCCAAGACAAGCGTGCCACAAGCAGAGCCTGCTACTGCGAGCACAACTGCCGGACAAAAGGAAGTAACAGCTCGGTCCGCAGTCCCGCCGCCAAGCAACTTTGCTAGGTCTGAAACTACAGAATGGTTTGGGAACATGGAAGCCACATAGGGGAGGCAGCATTCCTTTTTTATTCAAAATGAGGCGAAAAGACCACCGGACTTGTCCGGCAGTAGTTCACTAGATATCAAAATTAGATTTACAAGTAAGTGATGAAAAATAAAACCTGTGGAGTCACAAAGCTACACTATAGGCCTTGGAAACAACAACCCGCAAATCCGCCTCGATGCGTCAAAAGACTATGTCAAGTTCTGGGAGTCTCAGGCACGACTGCTTCACTGGTTTGAGGATTGGAAAAAACCACTGGAATGGAATCCGCCCTTTGCCCGATGGTTTGTTGGGGGCAAAACGAATGCATCCTACAACGCCTTGGATGTGCATCGAGAAAAACTGGACAAGGTGGCAATATTTTGGGAAGGGGAAAATGAGGACCGAAAAGCCGTAACGTACGGACAGCTTTACGACCAAGTGCAAAGACTCGCAAATTCTTTAAAGTCACTTGGGGTCAAAAAAGGGGACAGGGTGACCATCTATCTCCCAATGGTGCCGGAACTGGTGGTCGCAATTCTGGCCTGTGCAAGGATCGGCGCAATACACACAGTCATCTTCTCTGGATTTTCTGCAACCTCGATAAAAGACAGGGTGTCTGATTCGCAATCAAAGGTAATAATTACAGCAGACGGCGGATTCAGAAGAGGAAGCGTAGTAAAGCTAAAGGAAACGATTGACTCAGCAATCGAGGGGCTGGATTTTGTAGAACATGTAATAGTCTTGAGACGTGCTGGGAACCAAGTTAGTTTTGGAGCAAAAGATCTCAAGTGGGAAGACCTGATGAAAAACTCATCGAACTCTTGCGAGGCAGAGCGTCTTCCAAGTGATCACCCTTTGTACATACTGTATACCTCTGGCACCACCGGCAAGCCAAAAGGCGTGCTGCATGATACTGGGGGGTACCTGACACACATTGCTGCCACCTTTAGGTGGGCCTTTGACATCAAGGATTCGGATGTGTATTTTTGCACTGCTGATATCGGCTGGGTCACAGGACACAGCTATGTAGCATACGGTCCATTACTGTGCGGCGCATCACAAGTCATGTATGAGGGGGCGCCGGACTATCCGACCCCTGCAAGGATGTGGGAGATGGTGCAAAGATACAAAGTTACGATTCTTTACACGACTCCGACCGCACTTAGAATGTTTATGAAATACGGCGACCATATTCCGAACTCTTACGACCTGTCCAGTCTGAGGCTTCTTGGAACAGTAGGTGAGCCAATCAACCCTGAAGTTTGGCGTTGGTATTACACAACGATCGGCAAGAGCAGGTGCCCAATCATCGATACTTGGTGGCAGACAGAAACAGGAGGCATGATGATATCGCCCCTGCCTGGAATCGAAACCATCCCACTAAAGCCAGGATCCGGAACACTGCCAATTCCAGGAGTTGATCTTGCAATAGTGGATGAAAACGGCAAAGAGGTGGCAGCTGACACAAAAGGATATCTCATAATAAGAAAGCCGTGGCCTGGAATGCTGCTTACTTTGTGGGGTGATGATGAAAAATACAAATCCGTCTATTGGTCAAAGTATCCGGGCTCATACTATACTGGCGATTATGCCATAAAGGACAAGGACGGATATTTCTGGCTGCTTGGGAGGGCAGACGATGTGCTCAAGGTAGCAGGACACAGAATCGGCACCGCGGAGCTTGAAAGCAGCCTTGTCTCGCACAAATCTATTTCGGAAGCGGCAGTGTGCGGTGTTGCAGACCCACTCAAAGGCGAAGCAATAATCGCATTTTTGGTTCCAAAGGAGGGTGTGACTGTATCAGAGTCCCTCAGGCAAGAGCTGATAGACACGGTACGAAAGCAGATTGGGCCTATAGCAACACCTCAGCAGATGTATTTTGTTTCCAAGCTGCCAAAGACGCGAAGCGGCAAGATAATGAGACGGCTTCTCAAGGCAATTGCAAGCAACGAAAAGATTGGGGACATCAGCACGCTTGAGGATGGGGCTGCGGTAAGTGAGGTTCAGGCTGCGTTTACGGAGCTAAAAAAACAAATCGGCAGTTAGGATAATTAGTGTGATGCACAAAAATTATTTTGGCACCTTGGAGTTGGCTGTGGCCTTTAGGCGCTCCAAGGCAGTTTTTGCATCGTTTTTGGCCTTGTCGATTGCGGCCTTGAGGTCGACTCGGGCCTTCTGAATTGCGGACTTTGAATCTGCATTTATCTGGTCAATCGGAAGCCCCTTGGACACCGCGGCTTTTGCATCTGCGTTTGCCTTTTTGACGGCTGCAGTAAAGTCTGACTGTGCCTTTGCGACTGCCTTTCTGTACGTCTCCATGATGGTTTTTACCTCATTTTTGCTCTGTTTTTGTGCAGCTGCCTCCCCGACTACAAATATCGAGGCAAGCAAGGCGACAAGTACGGTTATTGCAACTAGTTGAATTCTCACGTCGTTTGCGACTTTTTTTACATCATTAAAAAATTTTACTCATGAAAAATTCTCAGAACCATTGCTCGAGTGTCTGGCCACGCCGTTCTGTCGCTTTTTGAAGTCTAGTAAGCGATGACTCGATCCTCTCGCGGGAAAAACTTCGCTCGTCGGCAAGGTATTTTATGATCTCGGCGTTATTCGGTGTGCCGAATTTGAGCTCAGTGACATTGACTACTTTTGGCTCCAAAAAGATCTTTCTTATCTGGTTGTAGTCGATCTCTACTAATTTGTCTTGAATCTGCGGTATGTCTTCCAACCTCCCAAATTCCTTGATCATCTTTAGCGCTGTCTTCGGACCTATGCGCTCAAAGCCGTCTGGATTAAAGTCGGTTCCAATGAGTATGCCTATATCTACAAGCTGCTCCCTTGTGACGCCAAGTTCTGTGAGTAATTTTTGCAAATCTATTATCTCTGGTTCAATTTCGATGTAGGTGTTGCGGTTTGGCAGCTTTCGTCTTCCAGAGTTTGTAAAGTTCCTGACCAGCCTTTTTGCACCAAAAAGAAGCGAGTCATAGTCCTGGCTTGCAGATGCGTATGCAATGCCTGTCTGCGTCATGTGTGCTGCAGTTGCTTCTCCTTCAGATGGCGCCTCGACATACGGAATACCGAATAATCCAAGAAGATGCTTGGCGTCGTCAACCATACCGTCCTGCATGGCGGTGGTCTGTTGGGCATACTTGCGCATCTCCTCGATGTTTCCCTCCGCGAGGGCTTTCTCGTATTTTATTGTGGCCTCTTTTTTGATCTGGCGGCGGCGTTCTATTTCAGCTGCCTTGAGTGACGGCGGCTTGCCGTCAAAGACGTACACCGGCTTTATGCCCAACGAAAGAAAGTTGACGTTTCGATAGAACAGACCGCTTAGATGGCTTGTGACTCGTCCCTTGGAGTCTGAAAGAAGCGTACCGTCGGGCCCTCGAATTATGGACAAAAACTGGTAAATTGTATTGTATGCATCGATTGCGATGACTTTGGAGGAAAACGATTCTAGCCTTGTCTTTTCTTTGGTCGTGAGACCTTTTAGGTCTAAGCCCATTGAGATGGATACTGTTTTGCCTGCTTTTGTACCTACTGGGACTGGTTGTTATATAATGGGCAGAATGATGATAAAAATTGCCAGGTTAGCCAAGCGGTACGGCGACCGCCTCGAGATCTTCGACAGGGTAGCGGTTGTGCACTCGCACTCAAGGGTTCGAATCCCTTACCTGGCGACTATTGGCTTATTATATGACGGGCAGAAATTGTTCGTTCACTTCAACCAACAAAGACATCATATCGTTTTAACACGGTGAGCGAACATTGGTAAAACACATCAACAGAGTACAGAAAGATGAAGACAAGCACTACAACAAGGACATCTCCGCAGAAGACGAGTGGTCCCACATCACAGAGATTGGTCCCAAAATAGAGATCCAGGATCCACTTGAGGTATCGCAGAGATCTATTTTCTTCTCAAAAGACAAACAAAACGCAACAAAGCAGCAAATTGTGCAAGAAAAGTCAGAACAGGTAAAGGATCAGATCAACAACACAAACCAATATCAGAAGTTTGTCAATGTCTTGCTAAAAGAGAGAATGAATGAGCTCAAAAAGGTCATGGAAAACCAAAAACGCTTTGCTGATGAACTAAATTGCTTCCAGGAAACACCAAAGAGCAGAGTTGATTTGGAACGACTCAATCCAAAATACATCACAGAAGATGACACCAAATCGCTTATCGGCACACTGGAATCAGAGTATCAAAAAGTGGAGGAGAGATTGAAACACGAGCAGTCATTAATAGAGAAAACAAAGAACGAATTACAATTAAAGAGGCAGCAAATAGACCAACTCAAAGAAGAGTTAAAATTCATATCACAAAAACAACAAAGACATGAAATCGACGACCCTGTCTTGATTATCAGGCAGGAACTGAAAAAACTTGGCATCGGCGACGAGTCAGGCAACATAGCAAAAGCACTGGATGCCCTGGCGCAAAAGACCAAAACCACAAACACAAAATAAATCTAGTCAGCATGCGCAAGGACACCTCTGCTCACCATTGATATATCTTATTTACTCACATTGTGGGCTTCCAGCTGAAGCTATGGGGTGAAACGTGATTCCTGGCAAATCTGGGGAACCGCTAACCCTCAGAGTCGATGGAAGCAAGTTAGCTGTCGAACACCCAACAAGTTAACAGAACCTGACAATAATATAGAACAATTATGAGATTGGAAAAAACAACACGAACTAGATTGGTTAATCATGCGTTCCCCAAATGCATTTACTGCAACAACTACATTGAACTGCATCAAAAATCAATCAGGGACAAAAACAAATGGTTTCACGCAGAGTGTCTCAAGGCCAGATCGAGGTCAGATCTAAAAACCGCCGCAACTCAACAAAAAGCAACAACACACACAGAACTCAAAAAGCCAGTAGTTGTGTATAGGACGCAAACAATATCGGAAGAAACGTATGTGCCAAAATCACAAAAAACACCAAGCGATGAAAAAATAGAGAGGCCGGCCAAACCTGCACCAGAGCCAAAGCCGATTAGTGAAAAACCCAATACTGTTCCACAAAAAAATCAAAAAACGATTCGCGCCCCAGTCACAAAAAAACCTAGATTGGATCCAGTCTTGGTGCTGTTGGCAGTTGCAATCTTTTCTGTTCTTGTCTTTACCGCATACAACATAATGTCAATGCTGAGCCTTGCCGCAATAGGGGCCGCATCAATAATCGTGTTCTACCACTTGTTGTCAAGGAAGCCGCCACAAACCCAGTATCGTTATAAAACAAAGGGTGCCTCGTTTTACTCTATCTGTGTTTTGGCGATGCCGTTTGTGTTCGGCACACTCATGGCATTCGATGGTCGCATGACGTTCATGACTCTGACTCAGGCAATATTTGTCTGGTCGCTTGCACTTTCATTTTGGCAGACCATGCTTTTTGTTCCGCTTGCAATAAGAAGCGTGACGAGGGAAGCGCTGCTTCCGGAGCCAGCAGAGTACCCAAGAATCACAGTGATCGTTCCTGCATACAATGAAGAAAAAGTAATCCGAACCACCATCGAGTCGCTTTTGGCTACAGACTACCCTGACAAAGAGATAATCGTAGTAGACGACGGCAGCACAGACAAAACACTCGAAATTGCAAAACAGTACAGTGACAGAATCAAAGTAATTCACAAGGAAAATGGAGGAAAGGCGTCTGCCTTGAATCAGGGGCTGCTTTATGCCACAGGCGACATAGTCACAATAGTTGACGCCGACACAATAATCGGACACTCCTCACTCAAGCACATAGCAAAAGGAATGATGGACGAAAATGTCGTAGCGGTGGCAGGCAACATAAAGATTCGCAACAAGGTCAACTGGCTTACGTGGTGCCAGGCACTAGAATACCTCTCCGGCATCCAGATAATGAGAAGGGGACTGGATTATTTTGGCGCCATAACAATTGTGCCTGGAGCACTCGGCGCATTTAGGAAAAAGAAACTGGAGGAGGCCGGTACATACCACAAAGAAACTCTAGTCGAAGATTTCGATGCAACAATGAAGGTGTTGCGATCCGGCATGATCGTCAATGGCAGCAATGCCGCAACAGCATACACGCAGGCACCACAAACATTGCGCGATTATTACAAGCAACGAAAACGTTGGTACCGTGGAAACCTCCAAGTGCTCAAAAGACACTCTGACATTTTGCTGAATCCGAGGTTTGGCTACCTGCAAAGACTGTCATATCCTCTGATGGCAATACACATGCTCGTGATTCCAATTGCGAGCCTGATGCTCTGGGGGTTTGCTGCATACCAAATACTGATCGGAAACTATTACTTTGTAGCATTTACACTAGGAATGTTCATAGTAATGCAGTACCTGCTTTCTGCAATGGCGGTAAGAATGGACAATGATGACAAAAAGATGATTCTCTACTCGATATTTCTGGTGATAGGATACAAACAGATAATCGACGTTTTGCAGCTCAAGGCAGTCGTAGAAGAGATATTGGGCACAAAGGCAAAATGGACCAGTGCACAGAGGGTAAGACAGTAATGATTGACATAAGACTGGCGACAATCTTGGTTGTGGCGTGTGTTATGGCAGTGCCATACGCATCGGCACAAGAGTCGACCGGCACACTAAGTGTGTATCTAAAAAACGAAAAAAACGAAAGAGCTGCACCAGACGGCGTGTCGATCAAGGTATACATGGACCAGCAAAAAACAGTCTTCAGGGAAATCGCGGCAATAGAAAGCAACCCGTTCGCCATACCCTCGCTGCCGCTAAAGCACAACTATAGAATCGAAATCTACGTCAACAGCATGTATGCTGACGTTGGGTATGTGACGATGCAGCAGCCCAACCAAAATCTTGAGATTTCAATAAAAAACGCGGGTGGTCTACTGCTAAACGTATTCTACAAAGACGGTGAAACGCCTCTGCAAGGTGCGCAGGTGTGGATAAAGTCTCAAGACGGAAAAACATGGAGCTATTCTGAGACTGCGCAAAATGGCCAGACCATAAGGACATGGCTGTACCCCACCACCAACAACGGCTTCTACTATGCCGAAGTCAGTCTTGGCCGCGGCTTACAATTTGTCTACACCCCAATAAAGCTGCAGCCGGGAATAGCGCAGGACTTCAAAGTTGTCACAAACTGGCCCGTCGTAGTTGACAAACTCTTCCCGGTGGAGGTGTACAACTCAACCAAAAACAAAGTCACAAGGCAGGATGGCTCGTTTATTGCAGAATTGTATGACTCGAAAAAGAACAAGGTCGCAGAAGCAGCTGTAACAGACAAGGGGGTGGCCAACCTTTCCAAACTCAAGGTGGGTAATTATGCATTGTACATAAAAGCAAAAGATGCCGCAGGCGAGATAAAGACGGTTGCAGGAAAAAAAGTTACAATCACCGAAGACACGGGCACCATCAAAATCTACCTCAACAATCCGGAGCTAAACAGCGAGCATCTAAATTGTAACTGTGTCGCATTCAGGCTGGATGACATCCAAGACTACTTTCTGGCCCCATCACAAATAGAGGTGATCTCATTATTTGAGAAAAAGAAAGTCCCTCTGACGGTCGGAGTCATAGGGGGCCTCATAGGAGCAGACCAGCGAGTAGTGACGGCAATCAAAAATGGAATGACCGCAGATCCGCCAATTGAGGTGGCATCACACAGCTGGAACAACAAAGTGCTCACCTCGATGACAAAAAAAGAGCAAGAAGACATGATCAAACAATCAAGCGAAAAAATCCGGGATCTGTTTGGCGTCAAGCCCACCACATTCATTCCGCCAGAAAACCTGCTCAACAATGATACGCTTGCAATACTCAAAAACAACGGCTACACACATGTCAGCTACGCAACGACTACAAGGGAGCCACCAGCATTCAAAAAAGCAGACTTTTACCACTTTCCTGCGCACGCATACACAGCTAGGCTGAACCCACAGAATGGTTTCTGGGAGCCGGCGTCAAATCAACAAATTCTTGAGAAGATCGAGGACAGCATCTTTGAGTACGGCTACGCCGTAGTCATGATGCATCCGTATGAATTTGCCAATTATGAAGAGGGATTTTATGTAAACAAAGTCAACACCACTGCAATTGAGCAACTAAGTGCGTTGATTGACAAAATACAGTCTCAGAACAGGCGCATACTCACAATTGGCTCAATTCAGGACTATGACAAGCCAGTCAGATCCGAAGAAAAACCGCCTACAGAAAATCAAACTCTGGGGAAACTGGCACTTGACTGCAACTGCGTCGCATTTAGGTTGGACAACATACAGGATTTCTGGCTAAACGAGGTGCAAAACGGCGTAGTAGACATGTTTGATAAAAACGGGATACCTGTGACGCTGACGGTGATTGGAAAATACATTGGCGATGATCCAAAGGTGACGGATTTTCTAAAAAATAAACTCGACTCAAAAACGTCCAAAATCAGACTTGCCAACCGTGGCTGGGAGTACGTAGATCACACCACATTTGATGAAGAAAAACAGGCTGCAAGCATGCGACAAACAAATGACCGGGTCGCAAAGCTGTTTGGAGTCAAATTGACTGTCTTCAGCCCGCCGTACGACGCGTTCAACAAAGACACACTGGAGGCAATGAAGCAAACAAAGCTGGAGTATTTGAGCGCAAGTATTGCAAACGACCGGCCTCCATTTGGGCAAGACTCGTTGAAGCATGCTCCAAGCACCATCTCGTTTAACAATCTCATAAGTGACGATCCGTTCTATTCTGGAACCATGCAACAAAAAGCACTCGCAAAAATTCAGAACAGCATCAAGCAGAACGGATACGCACTGGTAAGCCTGCAGCCATCAGATCTTGCGATAAAGACAGACGCCTATACAAACGAGATCGATGCCAGCAAAGCAAAACTGCTCAACACACTGCTTGACGACATCAAGTCAAGTGGCATCAGTATCGTGCCACTTGAGGCAATACCGCGCATTCTGGACGAAAGATCGATTGTAATTCCTGACTGGGTGAGGTCAAATGCGCAGTGGTGGGCAGATGATAAAATAGGCGACTCTGATTTTACCAAGGGCCTGGAATACCTAATTGAGCAAAAAATAATTCAAATTCCTGCCACCCAGCAGGGTCCCAGCAGCGGACAGAAAATACCGTCGTGGATCAAATCCAATGCAAAATGGTGGGCCGAAGGCAAAATAGGAAACTCCGACTTTGTCAAAGGAATTCAGTATCTAATACAAAATGGAATCATCCAAGTCTAGCTTGGAAAAGATGAGCTTGGGCCTACTGCGTCCTCAGGCTTTACATCCTGGTCCCATTTGCCTCTGACTCCTTTGATCAGAAAAAATATGCCAAAGGAAATCAGCCCTATGATCAGGGCAAAAAAGGCCGCCTTGTCCTGTGCGGCCACCTGGCAGTCCACCTCTGTCTGCACACCGTCTACGAACTCAAAGCAGCTGCCAAACTCCTGTGCTTGGATGGATAGATCATAATGTTTTTGCCCAAATATGCCGAGAATCAAAAAACCTGCAAAAATGAGTGCAACTCCGATGAGTGTGAATCTGGTGTCGCTCATGGGTTGATTACGTCGAAGTGACTTATGATGCTTTTTCCAGCTTTGCCTTTAGGTTCTTGAGCGAGCTGGCGTAAAATGATTCTAGGGACGACAGAAAATCCTCAAACTCCTTTCTGTCTGAGCTGGCACTAATCAAAAATGAGGTCCAACTCAGGCGTGTCTTTTCTTTTTGAGAAATTGAAAGCGTCGCATGGTATCCACTCAGTGGAAGGCCACTCGTCGCAATGTATGATACTTGCTTGCCGACCTGCCAGCCCACGGCATACTCTATGACACTGCTCCCGTCAGCAAAAGAAATCTTCCTTGCTGCGCCGATCCCATGTTTTGTTTTTGAGAGAAATTCGGTCTTTTTTGCACCTTCTGCCCACTCTGTCAATCCGACAAAATTGCTTATCGTCTTCCATACTACAGACGCAGAAACGTCAATGGCGATGGACTGCGTCACAGTTGCAAAGTATCTGCCGTCTGTGTTCTGGTTGAGAATAATCCATGACACAGACTGGGATGTCTGACATCATTTTTTAAATCTTCAATAAATCGACAGATATAATTTTGCTACAAAACATCAGAGTTTAGACATGGTTTTTGGCTGGGGCAAAAAAAGGCAACAAGATGTTGATGAAAGCGAGACAAAAACCGCAGCCAGCAGTCAATTAAAACTTGAAGAAATAGATGCAATTCTTCTTGAGAAAAAAAACCAACTCAAAGCCGAGATTGTAAGAAAGACAAAGCCGCTTTTTGAGGAGATTAGGCGCGAACTTGATTCTATTTATGCGATAATTGACCACCTAAAATCCGACGACCTCAAAGTGGACGACATCGACAAGACTCTTCGTGTTCTCGTAGTCAGAAGCAAGGCAGAAGTAATCGACGTCATATCAAAAGAGTCAAAAAAAACACTTCCCAGTGCGTCAAGCTATGATGAAGTAATAAAGGCCGCAGAGATGGCCTCGCACACATTAAAGAAAATAGGTGACGTGCTTGGCAAGCATAGCAGAGTGATTCACGTGTTTGCAAAAAAATATGCAAACGACCTAAAAGCACACCTAGAGCTCATCACAAAAGATCATGGGGCAATGTCAAAAATGATCTCAGATTACAACTCACTGGAATCAGACTCTATGGAAATTATTGAAAAAGCGAAGAAGGTGCAAAATACACACAAAGAAATCAATGAAAAAATTGCACACCTCAACAGACTGCAAGAGTCATTTCTGGAGCTTGAGCGCGCAAGCAAAGCCACACAGCAACAAATCGCGGATATCTTCGAGTCATCCCAGTACAAAAAATTCATGCAGTATAGGGACGAGATAAATCGCCTTATGGCCCAAGAAAGCAAGTTAAACAAGGAAATCGATGACGAGTTCACCAAGATCTCAAGGCCGCTAGGCAAGTATGTGTATGTGACCTCACTCGAAAAGCCACTGAAAATTATTCTGGAGCGACTCCTCCAAAACCCTTCCGGCACCATCTCGGAAAACAAAGACGCCACAGTCACAATTCTGGAATCGTGCATGAAGGGAATAATGTCTGGAAGCGTATCTGTAAAAGAAACGGACAAGGCAGTTGACCACATAACCAACATCATTTCGCTCTTGGATGGTTTTGTATCAAAAAAGAATGCCCTCAAATCGCAGCTCGAAGAGTTGCAAAAAAAACTCAGCATATTCAATCTCGACAACCTTGAAAATCTTGAAAGACAGCTCGCAAAGTCGAAATCTGACAGTGAAGACGCAAAACTCAAAATCAAAAAACTTGAAGACGACCTCAAACACCTAATGGCGCAAAAAGACGCCCTTGTCTCCCAATTGGAAGATTCACTTGAGCGCCTCTTGAAGACTAGGTACGCCATCGGACTGGAGTGATTGTATGAAGTTCAACTTGGAGCGCAAGGTGGTGCTCAAAAAAGACGCACGAGACGGCATTCTCAGCTACTGCAAGATGAAGCATCCATCGGAAGGAATACTGATACTGCGTGGCAAATCAAAAAAAGGCACAATCACCGTAGACGGCCTTGTGATTCCGCCCTTCTCGTACAGTGACCACACATTTGCAGGATTCCCGCAATCGTTTCTGCCTCTTGACCTGTCTTACGTGGGGAGTGCGCACTCGCATCCAAGCGGCTCGGCTGAGCCGTCAATAACTGACTTGCACAACTTTTTTGGGCTAGTTTCCATCATAGTCAAATCCCCATATGAGAAAAACGAAGACATTTTTGCATGGGACAGTGAGGGAAACCAACTTGAGATAATTTTTGAGGGCGATGAAGAGGAAAAAAACTGACAAAACTTTATTAGGCTTTTTAAAGGAAAGACTGTGTTGTATAGCTACAAAAACTATCTGATCTTTCTGTTTGCGTCGCTTGCAGTAAGTATTGGGTTACAGATGATCTTGCCATTTCCATACGGTCTTGCAGCGGCACTCGCAATATTCATAATGCTGCCGCTGTTCATTCGACGAAGGTACATGAGCAGAATGCGAGGCTATGGCGACTCTGGCGGAGGGGGATTCTTTGGATTCAACTCTGAAGGCAGCGGCTCAGTCAAATACGTCTGTCTGACATGCAACCACCGCTTCAAGGGAGCCACTTGCCCAAGATGCGGCTCAAAAATGAAGCGCGCAGACTTTTAGCAATGTCGCTTGAAAAGCTCAGGCAACAAGCAATCTATCAAAACTCGATAGATACTTGGATTGCCGCCTGTGAGGAAAAGCAAATTGACTGGTACGAGACTGAAAATTACAAAAAATTCATAGACTATCTCTTCAAAAACGGCGTCAACCTAAAAAAATTCCCGCTTTGCATCAAAGAGACAGGGGGGATGTACGAGCGGGGGCGCGACAAAACCAAGTTCGCAGAAATGCTCTCGCAGTTCAGCGACCCAAATGCTGCCGCATACACCATAAAGCTCAACGACCAGACACTCAAGATAATTAGGGACTTTCAGCTTACAAACTAGCGCTTTAGCTTGGGATTGACTACGGCCTCAAGCGAGTTGCCGATAAATACAAACGCAAGCCCAGTGACTGCCACCA
Source organism: Candidatus Nitrosotenuis sp. (assembly GCA_035575435.1). Taxonomy (GTDB): domain Archaea; phylum Thermoproteota; class Nitrososphaeria; order Nitrososphaerales; family Nitrosopumilaceae; genus Nitrosotenuis. The sequence continues at coordinate 86,877 of DATLXX010000001.1, read as the reverse complement.
TGACGCCAGGAGGTATTATCCACCACCACAGGCCGCGTGCTGCAGCGCCGTATGATTTGGCGTCATGCAGAATTTGTCCCCATGTGGGAAACGTGGGATCGCCAAGGCCCAAAAAGCTCAGGCCTGCTTCAGTCGTGATGGCTGCCGGGACGGAAATCGCAATGCTTGCGAGGGCGTACGGCATTATCTGGGGGATGATGTGTCTAAATATTATCTTGGAGTCTTTCTGTCCCATGATTTTTGCGGCGTCAACAAACTGTCGCGTCTTGATCTGCAGGGACAGACTCCTTGAGACCTTGGCGACGCCCACCCAGCCAAATATCATGAGGAACCCAATCAGCAAAAATATGTTGTTGGATGTGGTCACGGACAAGATGATCAAAAACGGCAGCGCCGGCAGCGCATAAATTATGTCATTAAACCTCATCATGGACTCGTCTGTCTTTCCCCCTTTGTAGCCTGCATAAACGCCAAAGACTAGGCCGGAGACAACGGAGCCAACTGCCACCACGATGCCAATGAAGAGTGCGACAGGTGTCCCCCACAACAAACCGATTGAAAGATCGCGTCTCAGCTCGTCTGTGCCTGCAAGGCCGTACACCTTGCCACCCAAAACCAACTTGGAATCAGAAAATGTAGCGGCAGACTGTGTGTTCACGAGGCTGACAACAAAGACATATCTGCCCTTCAGTATCTCTCGAGATTCGGATTTTGAGAAGATGATCTCTTTTGCAGCAAGACCATCAAGCGAATATGAGAACTTGCCTGACTGGAGCAGGAGGTTTTTCCTGATTGCGTCATTCGTTGAAAAGATCTTGTCGGAATGAGCCGAATGCTCCGAGCGCGGTAGAGACGACGACAGCAACCGCAACGTCGTGCCGTCAGGCCTGAATATGTCTATTTTTAAGATTGGGGCGCCATCGTACTGGGCTGTGTACTGCAAAAGAAAATCATTTGGAAAATAGTCGTACTCGTAATCGAACTCAAACTTTTGCACAGTCGTCTCCACCACATCGCTTTTTTGCAGTATGGTTTGCGTGCTTTCCAGTATTTGATGCTCTGGGATCTTCTGTGCCGCAAAGAAATTCACCCAGCTCGGCAAGGCAGACTTTGGCAACATTGTCCAGCTTGCCGGGTTGTTCCATTGCTTGTACATCTCTAGCGGCACAAAAAGCGCTGTGGCCGCGGAGACGAAAATTAGCGACGCCAGTATGCCTATCCCGACAAGTCCGATTTTATTCCTGATGAAACCCTCCTTTATCTCAGAATATGTTGCCATCTCAGACAGTCCTTATCCTCGGATCCAGGTACCCGTAAAGAAGGTCTGCGACAAAGATGCTTGCCAAAAAAAATGCGGTGAGGACATAGGTGGCGCCTATGATCACCGGAAGGTCCATGACGTTTATCGCCTCAAAATAAAGCCTACCCATTCCGGGCCAATCAAAGACTGCCTCCGTGATTATGGCTCCACCAAGTGAGCCGGACAGGCTAAGGGCAAGGATGGTGACTATGGGGGGCGCCGCGTTCTTCAGGGCGCTCCCAAAGATGATCTTTTTTTGGTTGATGCCTATGGCTTTTTTTACAAAGACAAAGTCCTCTTGCATTATTCCAACTATGAAATTTCTGACCATGTACGCCCACGTTCCAAAGCCAATGAGGACTAGTGTGATCAAGGGAAGCGTCATATGGTACAACAGGGCAGGAATGTAGCCGGGATCGGTGGGCGGCAACAGTGGAGTGGCCCTTGCAGGAAACAGGTTGTACGAAAACGAAAAAGTGAAGATCATTATCAGTCCGATCCACCACACGGGGAAGCTGCTGCTGATTATTGCAAAAGTCGAGGTTATCTTGTCTGCCGTGGAGCCAGTCTTGCTGCCGGCAATTGCACCGATGAATATCCCGACTATGGAGATTATGACTGTGGCAGTTGTAAAGAGCAGGATTGTTCGTGGCAGTTTTTCCAATATGATGTCGCCCACCGCGGTGGAACCGGAATCGCTGCTCAGAAACGTGGCGTGCCCAAAATCCAAGATGAGGATCTTGTACATGGCAAGGCCGATGCGGTTTGGCGAGTACCACGGCATATCGAGGCCGAGATTCTTCACTCTCTGGTCTATTTGCTGTGTTATGTAGCGGTCCAGCTCCTCCGTGCTCTGAAAACTCGATACTAGGGCCTTGTTTTCAACCACTTCTGATCTAACTTGGATTGCAACGCCTTTTTTCATTATGGTGTCCATGTTGGAGCCGACAAGAAGTATTGTGACAAGCAACGTTGCCATCAAGACGCCGAAAAGTATGGCCGCTCGTCTTGCAAAATACCGCTTTAACCCCATTGGTATGACTTGATGAAATTAGCTTAAAATGTTATGCGTGAATGCGCGACTTTATCTCAAGGGAGGAAAGCAGGCTGATCATGGCAAAAGGTTTGTCGATTAGGTCTAGGGTCTCCTTAACTGTATCAAACTGCGAGTCGCGCTCAGACATGTACGGTGAAAGAAAAAAGACCTTTTGATGCGGCTTTGCAGCAAGTATGAGATCTTCCACATTGTCTCCTTGCGGTATTCTCATGGATTTTTCCAAGACGACAAAGTCGTAGTTTGTGTCAGAGTCGATTCTGCCAAGACAGGCGCCAACATCTGAGACAAAATCAGCATGGTGATTCTTTTGCTCAAATATTTTTTTATATAATTCGATTACTCTTCTGTTTTCCTCCAAAACAAGCGCCTTCATACGATTATCCCCACCTGATGTAGTTTCTTGGAAGGAACGCCTGGACTCCTTCCATCTTTGCCGTCTGCAGCAAATCGCGATCAAAGCTCACAAGCGTGGCGCCTACGAGTTTTGCTGTGGCCAAAATCAGGCTGTCGGGAGTGTGGCACTCGTAGTATTTTTCAGTCAGTTTTTGTGACTCTGAATTTATCTCGTTTGTCCTGTCAACTGTCAGCGGATGTCTGCAGTACTGGTATATTCTGTCCATAGTGGCCGCTGGGTCTGTGCCAGTTATCTTCTTGACTTCGCCTAGCACCACCTCGGGAATTACGAGTTTGGATTTTTGCTTTCGCATTCTCTTTGCGATGGGCCTTAGGACACGACCTTCCTGGATTTCCTTTATCAGCACATTTGAATCTAGAACTATCGTTTGGGTGTGCCCGATTTGCATTACCTAGATTTGGGGCGAGCTATAAAAGCGATTTTGCAAAATCTGTATCATGTTACAATTTGTAACAAGTAATTAAATACCCACAGAAAAGCTCATAGGCGTGTCCGAAAACGGAGACAAGTCGCTGGCAGAAAAGTTGGACACTGCAATCGAGAATCTCAGCAGCTGGTACCGTGTCATACTGGTCGTGGTTATAATCGGCCTTTTGTCGTTGTCCGTAGTCATATCGCTTTCCCAGTATTACTTTCAACAAGAAATAGCAAAGAACGGGCACATAACTGAAATACGCGACGAGGAGACAGGTGAGTCCAGCCTCGTCTTTGTGCCAAACTCTGAACGAGTGTTTGCGCCAGAAAGCATACTTGGGCTGTACACGACGCAGGTGTGGCTCATGGCAAGCAATGGGCTTGTAATTGGGCTATTGTCATTTTTGTTTTTGTGGATCACTTACAGGGGCCACATATACAGAAAAGAGCTAAAATCAATTGAGGGCCAGCTGATCAGGCAGTCATACCTCGTTAACTTTGAGACGTCCATTCCAGAAGGACAAGACCGCATCGAGAGAATTCTGAATCACTCCTGCCTTGTGTTTCCTGAGCTGCAGACTCTGCTTAAGGGAAAATCGGACAAAAAACTCCCTGCAAAGTTGAACCAGAAGATGGGTGCAGACACAGTAGACATACTAGTCCCTACAAAGAAGGGCGACTTTGTCGTGAAATTCTTTGACAATGTGTCGTTTTCCACACTGGAACAGTTCGCAAACAATGTCTCCAAGTCTGGAAAAATGATCTTCAGGGTCTTGTGCGTGGCAAAAAATTACGACGAGGAGCTGCAGTCGCCCAAGCTGTCATCACTTATGCAAAAACTGAATCTGGATTTTGACATGGATCTAATCTTTGAGGAAGAACAAGGATACTCAATGCTTTGGATCAACTAGGGCTCAGCTTATCTGTAAAGTCCCTTAAACCCAGAACAGCTTTGACGTCTGGATCAAAACTGGTGCATTTGAGAAAGGTGTTTCGGCCTTTTTCGGTGATTTTGTATTCCAGCTTTGCCTTTGGATTCTGACTGTCGCGCGTCTCTATGAAGCCTTTTTTTGCAAAATTTTCCAAGATGAGGCGGAGCCGCTCTCTGTTGAGGTCGGAGCCAGGTGTGCCCGTGGTGATCTGCCTTAGATTGAGCCATGTCCCTACTTTTGACATGTACCCCAGAATAGCTATGTTTGTGTCACCTGGGGTCTGATTGAATTTTCGCTCCACTTGCTAATCAAAGCAAAACTCGGTTGATATTACTTATGTGTTCTTTTGATAAATTTTTTGAACCAACAACACACCTAGATCGCAATCTATTCTAGGCAGATCGACTAAATCTTCCTGTGAGTGCAAGTACGATAAGAAAGGCAAAAAAACTGGTGGAGGAGGGAAACGTCATCAAAATAGACGAGGATCTCTACCAGGTCAGATCATCGTCGGATCCAAACAAGTCATACATGGTAACTGCAGAATCATGCGACTGCCTTGGCTTCAAAAACTTTTACAAGTTCCATCACGGCAAAGGAAAAAAGGCAAACTGCTCACACCTTGAGGCGGTGAGGATCTTCCTCAACCAAAATCAGATCTGAATTATTCCCGAGTTGACCAAATACTGAAGGCTTCGCGTAAACTCTTTGTCGGAGATCTTGCCATCTGCCCACCAACCTGCATTTGTCTTGATCCATGTGGGGATGGACTCGGTGGGTGTAGCGGATCCGACCTTTTGAACCGTGATTATTTCTTCTTTTGCCAAAAACTCTATTGCGTCGATGAATTCTTTGTCGGAGATCTTGCCATCTGCCCACCACTTGGCACCATCCTTTATCCAGCTTGGAATTGGTCTGGCTTGATCCTCTGTGATTTCAAAGGCTGCTGTAGCTACCTGTGTTGGCAGGCCGTATGCCACTTTGAGCAGATAAGTGCCTGCTCTAAGTCCTTCTGTCTGGATGGTTTGCATGTATGAGGCATCTTTTTCAAAGTTGCCGTTTCTTGCATAGATCAACCTGTCTGGGCTTTCATAGAGCAATATGGAATACGACAATGTCGCAAAGTCGTCGGGGACTTGGCCGCTCACAATTATGTCTTGGTTTTTGTTGTATGATTTTTGGACAATCAGGGCGTTACTTGTCTCAGGCTGGGCTTCCGGCGCATCCTCCAGAACTATCTTTCCTTCAAGCCAGGGATGTATCTCACAATAATAATAATATGCAATGTAGATCGGCTTTTCGATTTTGATGGTAGCAGACTTGGATTGCTCTATGATCCCAGTCTTGAAATATTGTCCAGAGTAGTCTGGGTGTGCCGGCACTCCGCTTGTGATACTGTGTGCAACAAAATCTTCGTTGACCCAAGTTATCGAGTCGCCAGGGCCTATTGGTAGAATCTCTGGATAGAGCGTCTTTGTATGCGACTCTGAAGACCCCCTCAGAATCCTTACCTCATAATTGAGGCCTTGCGCATAATCTTGCGCCATGATTGCGACCAAAGCTATTGCTATTACTGCGTACTTGAGCAAACCAACATGATCAAAAATCCTTACATATTCTCAATTTGTCTGTTCGGAACAGACAAACATGACATTATGGGGCGACAAGCTTGGGCCTAAACGCTTTACGGTAAAACCAAAAAAGCCCCAACATCTCGACTTGTTCCATAAATAGGATCAGGTGCAGGTTGACAAGCAGGCCGTTTGTGAGATCGTTTAGCATTGCAAATGAGACGGAAAAAAGATAGTCCATGTACTGTACCTGGGTGAGGCCAAAAACTCCTGGGTCGGAGATGTTTGGGCCATTCAGACTCGGTGCACCGAACTCGTTGCTTGCGATGGCGTGTGCGAGAACTTCTTTGTCGGCGTTGTACAGAGTGTTGCCGCGTTCAATCAAAAGTATGGTGGATCCGAAATAACAGGCGAACAGAACTAGGGCGAGTAAAATTATCTTGGCCGACTTGCCCCAAAGAGCCTTTGTCATCTGGTTTTTGAAGATGACACCAAATGGGCCAAGCTTGCCTTTTTTGACCAAGACGATAAGCGTCACAGAAATCAGTGTGGCAATCCCAAGGTTGCCTAACCAATGCTCAACTAGATATTGGCCGGCAAGCAGCCTCAGTGGCAAAAACACGGCCGCTGTGACTCCGAGCAGGGTTATTTTTTCTTTAATGTCTGTTGTATCCATCTCATTTCATCTTCTAGACGCCCAAGTTGCCTAGAGCTTGTTCTTGAGTTCCTTGAGATATTTGACGCTGATTCTGTATGCCCTGATTGCAGAATAGATCTCAAAGAGTTCCTTGTAGGTAGGCTGCAGTTTCTTGAGATCTTCTCTGTTTATGCCAAAGTCGGTAATCGTCTGCCATATGTTTTCTATGGATACTCCTTCCTCATCCACCAGTATGGACGACAGATATTTCCCAATTCCCTTGCCTAGACTGATGTTCGTGGACATCATGGCGGCACTACAATAGCTTTGATTATATCTATCACGGAAATAATTTGCATTTCAGAGTTCCAAAATGGAATCGTGTTTTTTGTGCTGAATCTACTTGAGATTCTTGTTGAGTGTAAGCCCTTTGACTTTTTTGCTATTGATCTTCTTGTCTTCGGACTTGAGAGTCTTGGAATAGTTCTTTGTGTTGTTCTTGTCGTTTACCTCCAGGAGCTCGTTTTTTGTGATCGACAGTTTCTCAAAGTAAACCTTTCTTGCGTCCTGAAGCGAGCCGCCGTTATCGAGAATTTCCTTCATTGCTTGTCTGGCTTCTTCGTGGAGCTGCTTTGTGTAATTGAGCTGACTTGCGATGGTGTTTTTGATGCGTGGGTCGAGCTTTGACATGTAGTCCTTGTATGCCAGACCGCCGTATGTGCCAGGTCCTACGGGTCTTTCTTGGAGTGCCTGCTCGAGCTTGTCTTGTGCCAAGTTTCGCTTCTCCTCTATGGCAAGCTTTCTGGCTTCTATGTCGTATTGTTTTTGGAGCTTTTTGTTTTGCCCTTCGAGGAACTTCTCATAGTTTTTCAGCTTGAGCACCTCGTACGGGGCTGGTGCCAAAGAGTGCATTGTCTTGTTTTGAGATAGCTGCTTGTAGTAAAGCTCGTCAAACGTGGAAAACTCGTTGCCTACCTTGAGCGTGGTTCTGGCAAACCCTTTGTGCTCGCCTTTTGTTGCAGAAACCACCACTGAGAACACACCTGATGTTGGCTGTTGTTCGAACTCGTAGCGGAATTTGCCGTCGTCTCCGGTAGTGGTCGAAGCTGAAACTCCGGCAAAGCGGATCTTGATTTCGGCACCAGGAACGGGCTTTGAAGCGTGATCTAGGACGACTCCGGAAATTACTGGTTTTTCATTGAGACGTATGTGCGGCTCTTCGAACTCGGCTTTGATCATAAAGTCCCATAGCGTTGCCGCAGAGGCCCAGCTTGTGGCAGCAAGCAACAGTGCTGCCAGCAATGCAGAAAAGACTGCCAGGCGATTCAATGACTGGGTTCATTGATTTTTTTGTTAACCCTCAAACTCAATTTGAGAATAGCTGTAAATCAGTTATTTTTGAGCAGTTTTGGATCTTTTGATCAATTGCGTGGGATCCTTGGTTTTGAGATCGGGATGGTAGATCGACTTGGGATCGAGCCAACTGTTGATTCTTTGAAAAAAGTAAACAAAAAACACAATTACCAAAAATTGATCCAAAAATTGTCCCCAATCGAACGAAAGCTTTTAATCGGCGTGATTTTTACGATAAAAACGTTGCAATTAAAATTATCCGCTATTCTATTGAGCGTGCTGATTTTGGGCACCGTTTCATCACAAGCGTTGGCCCAGACTACTCCATTTACGTCAAACATAGTAAAATCCGGGGACTTTGTCACACTTTCTGGCGAAGGTGTAGATCCAGACGATGACTCCTTGGTCGTCTCTTGGAAGCAAACTGGTGGTGAGCAAGTCGAGCTGTTTCCATCTGCAAATGTTGCCGAGCCAACCTTCAAGGCCCCCGAAGTAGCAAACGGCAAAGTCAAAATTCTGACTTTTGAGCTAACTGTACGAGATCCATATGGAGGGGTCGACACAGACACGATCAAGATTACAGTCATGCCAAGAAACCAGCCGCCAACCGCTGATGCGGGTCCAGATCAAACCGTCGAAAAGGGCGACACCGTGACGCTAAACGGCGATGGAACTGACCCAGACGGCGATCCACTGACCTTCCACTGGTCTCAAATTGACGGACCAATAGTTACTTTAGATGATCCAAATTCTCAAAGTCCAAGTTTTGATTCCTCAGAAATGGATCGAAGCTCTGGCACAATTAGATTCCAACTCACAGTCTCGGATGGCTTTGGCGGACTGGCAAGGGACAACGTGGTGATCAAAGTCACTGCGGGCAAGCCAACTATGATTAGTGCGGATGCAGGTGACGACCAAATCGTCGATGAGGGCACAACAGTGCAGCTGGAAGGAACATGCATGGACAAACTTGATAGGGATATTACTTACTCATGGACACAAACGCTTGGACCATTCTCTGAACTGTCATCAACGGCAGACCCAGATCCAACCTTTGTTGCACCAGAGATTCCAAACGGACCTATGGTGCCAATGGCATTTAGATTTACTTGCACTGCGGAAGGTGGCGGAACTGCAACCGATATTGTAATTATCAAAGTCAGACCACTCAATGATGCTCCAGAGGCCGATGCAGGGCCAGACAGAAACACCCAGTCGTTTAGGTATGTCTACCTTAGTGGTTCTGGTACAGACCCAGACGGCGACAAGCTCCAGTATTCATGGAGACAAATTAGTGGCGACGACGTTGACTTGATTTATCCAAACAAGGCCGAGGCAAGATTCTTGGCACCAGAAGTAACAGGCGGCGCATCTTTGGAATTGAAATTTGAATTAACGGTAACCGACCCATATGGCGGCAAAGACTCTGACACCATGACTGTTACTGTGTATTCCAATAATGTGAGAGCAACTGCTGATGCAGGAGTTGACCAGACGGTCGACGAACAGACTTTGGTGACTTTGTCTGGTGTCGGAGAGGATCCAGATAGCAAAGAAATCACGTTTGAATGGAGGCAAGTAGGTGGTGAGCAAGTCGAGCTGTCTGCAATCGATGAGCCAGAGCCAACCTTTGTCGCGCCAGTGGTGGAAAATGGCAAGGTGAAGGTTCTGGTCTTTGAGCTGCGAGTAGCTGACGAGAGCGGCCAACCAGCAAAAGACTTAGTTAAAGTTACGGTACTTCCAGTTAACGGAATCCCAGAAGTTGACGCCGGCGAAGATCAGACAGTAGACGGCGAAACAACTGTGACGCTCATGGGCTCTGCATTCGACGAGGATAATGAGCCGTTGACTTACCTGTGGAGCCAGATATCTGGTCCATCTGTGACATTGTCTACGGAAAGTGATCTGGAGACCACCTTCACTGCACCCAAAGTCTCTGTTGATACGGTGCTCACATTCCAGTTGATTGCCAACGACGGACAGGCAGATAGCGAGCCTGACACGGTGGACATCACAGTAAAAGGCACTGTCACAAAGCAGATCACTGCTTATGCAGGAAAGGACAAGACCGTTCCAGAGCAGTCCACAGTGACATTGTTTGGCTCAGGCAAAGACCCAATGAAGCAGAAGCTCTTCTATAACTGGAGACAGGTCTCAGGTGAACAAGTCACACTGTCTGCAACTGACTTGGCAAAGCCGTCATTTGTGGCGCCAGAAGTTGGCAACGGTGAGACCAAGTCGCTCGTCTTTGAGCTCACAGTAAGTGACGGACAGGGCAGAACTGCCAAAGACACAATCACTGTGACCGTCGAGCCAATAAATGGCGACCCGACAGCAATTGCCAAAGTCAAAAGTGTCAGAGAAGCAGTATAGTCTTTTTTACCATCAAAATTTAGGTATCTTCATAAACCTAGCAATGCTGCGTTAATGTGAGTTTTGGATTTAGAAAAATTCAGGGATGATGTATACACCATCACCAATCAGCTTTCGTCACAGCTACAAAAAGACGATCAGCCAAAGCTCAATTATGTAAGGCAGAGACTCATCGACCTGTATCAGCAAAACCTAGTCAAGATTAATCATTCTGTTTTGGAGCTCATATGCGCCGCAAACCTTGTGGCAAAGGGATTCACAGTCGACGTCGAAAAACAGCTTACAAACTCACTTGTGTGCGACATTTACGCAAAAAAAGACAGCCAAATATCAATAATTGAGATAGAGACCGGCTTTACTCCGCCTGAGCACGCACTTGACACCATCGATTATTACGTATCAAGGATAGTCAGCAAGATAGCGCGATACAGTAAATATTGTGACGATTTTTCACTTGCAACACCAGTCATTGGGATCCTGCCATTTCATCGAGTATTTCTCAATCCGCCTCCGCTTAGGCCTGAAAACGAGATCAAAAAGATCAAGTCATTATGTGACAGGTTCTACCGCAACCCGCCAATAGAGTACGACGACATACTCAATGCAAAGCTCAACTCGATATATCTCATAAATATAGATAAGGGGTTTGCAAAGCAAATTGACCCGGTTTCATACTACAAGATCACTGCCTCCATACTCGAGAAAAGCGAAATTGATCTGTGACACAGTCCTAAAATATGACTTGTGTGTAACCAGATCTGTAAATGATCTGCGGAAGCTGTGAAAAACACAAGCACTATGAGTGCATTGACTGCCAAAATGATCACAAAACAGAGTTGTGCAGCTGCGATTGCCACGTGAATGCGGAAATGCACAAGCACAAGTGACTAAAAGTCCATCCGCCAGTCGGTCTTGAGTTTTTTGTCTATGGTCTCGGCCATCACATCAAGCTCGTGTGTGCTACCAAAGCTCTGGTAGATCAGCTTTTCCAATGTCTTGACTACGCTTTTTGCTGTGCGGTATTGCGGGATTGATGGCTCGTTCAGCTCGCCATACAGGCCTATTCCGTGAAGGCCGTTTGTCTTCGCGTAGCCCAAAATCAGACCATTGAAGCCGGTTATCACGGATTTGGAGGGAGTGATGCTGATGTCCATTTTTTGGAGCTGCGCTGTTAGGTCCTGCGAGGTGGTGGTCACATACGTTCTTGGGTCGTCTGTGATGACACGGTCCGTGTGAAAGCCTCCGAGAGTGTATACGAACTTGGCATTGTATTTCTTTGCAACATTGATTACGTCCTGGCACAACTGGTGTAGATCTTCGTTGGTTTTTGGTTGACCGTAGCCGCCGCCAAATACTATGAGGTTTTTTGTGTATCTATACTCCCATGCCTCTTTTGGGATCTCTATATGTCCGCCTTTGTCCAACACGTACGAAAGCAGAGTTGACTCTACGATCCTAAATGGGACTGTCTTTTTTGATTTGTTGACAAAGTCAATTACGATGTTTCCCACGTTGCCCATGTCTTGTAGTGCTGCAATGACTAGTGGTTTTTCAACGGATGGCTCGACTAGCTGCTTAAATTCCACAGTATTGGTTAGGCCTGTTTCCGATTAAAGGTTTGGTCACTTTGTTCAACCGGTTCATAAAATTTGCCAAACTTTGGGAATTATTCATAAAAATAATGAAGAGTTGCCAAATTTAGCAAAAATCTATCTGTGGCGTGGTTTCTTTGTTTGATTTTTTGAATGGTTGCTTTGGGCAGGTATGGCAGATAAAAGATTCATAAATCGAAAAAACTACCTAACGGAGATCATTGAAGACCATGGCTAATTTTGGCACCTTGGAGTACGTTTTGGATAAATTTTCTGGCACGTGGAGCTGGAAGATTACGGGCGAGCGGGCAGTCGCAATGGTGTCAAGAATAATGCCACAGGCCTGGTACGGGGAGGGTGAGTACGAAGCCATAGTCCCAGACGACCCAAAACACATACGCCAGATAAAGTGGATAATGGACAGGTATCCGCTTGAGATTCTCTCAAAGAATGTCTGGCAAAAAAAGCTTCCACCTTCTGCAAAACAGGTCACAAAAAAACCAAAAAAGATAGAACGGCTCAATCTGGCAAACCCGGGGAAGCAATTCAAAGGTACTTTGTTTAATTTTCAGAGGGAAGGCCTGGATTTTCTGATTAAATCGTCTGGCAACGCATTGCTTGCAGATGAAATGGGCCTTGGAAAATGCGTCCGAGGTGACTCTTTAATAAAGACAGTGAATGGGCAAATTGCTATTGGTGATCTGTGGAAGAATTCACAAATCATAGAACAAAACTATGATGAGGCGTGGGCAAAACTACCAAAACCACTAATAATCCAAACTTTTGATGGCCAAAAAATAGTTGCCAAAAAGGTTGACAAAATATTTAGACAAAAAATTTCAGAACCAATAGCCAAAATCACACTCTGGAATGGTTCTGCTGTAGAATGTACAAAACGTCATAGGTTTTTGACTCCTGATGGTTGGAAGATGGCAGGAGAGTTAACTGTAAATGATACGGTGGGCATTCCGGCTCAAAAAATTGCAAATAACCACACCTCTCTGAGCTCGCTCAAACTATTCCCACCATCCAAGTATACGCAAGGGATGAGCAAAGAACTAACATACTTTGTAATCGACAAATTAGAATCCACAAACCACTCTGGGCTTGCAAGTGAGCTACAAAAATTAGCAACGGAGGCAATACATTGGTGTGGCATAAAGGAGATTCAAACCAAGAAGTATGATGGTTTTGTATATGATCTGTCAGTTCCTGACACTCATAACTACATTGTTAACGATATAATCACTCATAACACAATACAAACATTGGCTTATCTGTCCACGGAAAAAGACGCATTTCCTGCGCTGATAGTGGCCCCGCTGGTTACACTACAAAATTGGCAAAGGGAAATTGAAAAATTTCTCAAAAGGAAGAGCAGAAACGGCAGGCTGCTTGAAAACGAGCCGCCCACCACTACCATAATTCGCGTCGGCAAGTCAGAAGATCTTGGCAAATTCGACTTTTACATAATCAACTACGAGTTGCTGTACAAAAGATACAAAGACTTGGCAAAACTAAATCTGCGAACAATAGTGTGCGATGAGGTGCAGCATCTCAGATCAAAAACCACACAAAAATACCATGCGGTAAAGAAACTATCCGCATTAAGCTCCGTAAAATACAGAATTGGGTTGTCTGGAACTCCAATCTACAACCGAGGCTCTGAGATCTGGCCCATAGTTGATATTCTAAGGCCAGGACTACTTGGCAACTTCAAAGAATTTTGCGAGTATTTCTGCTACATCAACGAAAAAGGAAAGGCAATAGTGCTGGAAAACAAGCGGGAATCTCTACGGCAGATGTTGCAAAAACACGTGATGCTAAGGCGTAAAAAATCGGACGTGCTAACAGAGCTAAAAGAAAAGGTAAGGTACAAGGAAATCATAGACGCAGACATCAATTACTACAACATGGAGCTAGAAAAGATCTGGAAGAAACTAGAAGAAGAAAGAAAAGTAGCCCAGACTGCATTTGATGCCTCGACAGCCTATCAAAGAGCAATTCAAAGCGAAAGACAGGCTGCAGGAATTGCCAAACTGCCGCATGTGATCAATTTTGTCAAGAACATCATGGAGATCGAGGAAAGTGTAGTCGTGTTTTGCCATCACAAATCAATTCACACACTTTTGCATCAAAGTCTTGCAGAATTCAAACCGGCATCAATAATCGGAGGTCAATCAGACAAGGAAAGACAAGCAAACATAGACGCTTTCCAAAACGGTGAAACAAAGCTGATGATTGCGGGTCTGAGGGCTGGCAACGTGGGAATCAATCTGACTAGAGCAAGATATGTGATATTTGCAGAGCTTGACTGGAGTCCTGCGATACATCTGCAAGCGGAAGACCGACTTCATAGGCTAGGACAGAAAAACACTGTCTTTGCCTACTATTTGATAGGAAATGGGACGCTGGATGAGCATGTGGCCCAGGTTCTCGTCGACAAAAGCTACGAAATTGATTCCATCATGGACAGCAAGACAGAATCGTTTGAGAACAAAGAAAAGGCCAAGCTAATCCTGGCTCAAATCCAAGACAAGATAAAATCCATAATGAAAAACTAGTTCTATTTTCCGTAGGGGGCATCGTGCCAGCCGCGCTCAATCAGCTTTTCAGCAGTCAAGTCTTTGACGCAGACGGGAATCTCTGTGTGTGGTTTGTAGAGTTTAATCAAAGGCTCATTGCAAACCACTGCCGCAGCTCCAATTCCGTTTTTGAGCATTTTCAAGGGAGGGTGAAACCTATGCGTTTCTAGATTGTACAATCTTTCGTCCAATTCTGGTGGTGGAAGAGTTGTTGTGTCTTGCGGCATGACCCTCAAAACTCTGTCGTCGTTTGGCGCTGGTGTGCCTCTGCCGTCTCGGTTGCTTGTCAAAAGATACAGGTATCCGTCTCTGCCTTGAACAACGTCGCGCAGTCTCCCAAATTCGCCTGACAGAATTTCATTATGTGACAGTATCTTTTTTTCAGCTAGGTCGAGATCAAAGACGTGCAAGTGGGTGCCACGCAGGGTGGCGACAAGGAACTTGCCGCTAAGAGATGGGATCTTGTCTGAGTTGTAAAAACTTGCGCCAGATGGGGCCCATGCGATCTGGTCCGTGTGGAAAATAGGGCTGACAAATCTCGGGTCAGACTCGTCGCCAACTATGTTCGGCCATCCATAGTTCTTGCCAGCTTCTATCACGTTTATCTCGTCGTGGGCAAAACCTCTCTCGCCAGATGGCCCGTGCTCCGCGGCAACAAGATTCCCTGTTTTTGGATCCCAGTCTAGGCCTTGTGGGTTTCTATGGCCATACGAGTATACTGGTGAGTCTGGAAACGGGTTGTCGAAGGGTATAGTCCCGTCGGGATTGATTCGGAGTATCTTGCCGGCAAGAGAATTGATATCTTGAGCTAGATTGGCGTTTGCTGCGTCGCCGGTAGTTATGTAGAGCTTAGAGTCAGGCCCAAAGCGTATGCGGCCGCCATCGTGTATTGCCGCGCCAGGTATCTTGTCGATTAGGACTGTTTCATCTGAGAGTTTGTTGTCTTTTTCGACAAATCTTGATACGCGATTATAAGTAGACAACAAATCCGAATATGTATAGTAGAGGTATGTGTAGTGGTTTTTCTCAAAGTCTGGGTCTAGTGCAATGCCCAGGAGGCCGCCTTCGACGCGGCCCACATTTAAGATGGCCATGGGTTCTTCTCTGAGTAGGCCGTTCTCTATTACGCGCAGATTGCCTACTCGTTCAGTCACAAAGATTCTTCCATCTGGGGCAAAGGCAATGGACCATGGGACTTCGAGTCCTTCTGCAACAGTCTCAACTTTAAAATCTGTGGGATTCTGGGCATATGCAAGCGAGGCGCCAAAGAGCAATGGGATGGCCAAAAAATAATACATACAGATACTATTAATTAGAAATTTTATGAACATTTGGTATGGATTTCCTGCTCGAAGAGGAGATGATTGATTTGCTCACGTACTGCCTGCAGAATCCAGAAGCGTCTGAAGTTGAGCAAAAAAAGGCGCGAATCCGGGAGATCGGAAAAGAGTTGTACTTGGACGGCGGCGTGGATGCGCTTGAAAACATGTTCTTTGCACTAGAGAACAGAATAAAAGAAGAGATTGGCAAAGATCCGCGACCGCTTAGGTCTCTGTGGAATGGAAATACTCAAGAGTGGAATTACTGAGCTAAAAAATTGTAGAAAAGGCTTATGCCTTTCCGATTCTAAATATCGCCGTAGAACATGTTGGGCATGTTCCTTTTGTTGCCGGCTTTCCGTTCTTAAGAGTGACTGGCTTTATACCTGACATCTCTCGCTTTGCTCTGCATTTGACGCAATAGCCTATCATGATGTGTCTTACTAGCAAGATCTGCTATTAGCGGAATGCTGTAAAAATTATTTAACACGATGGTAGACTGAGGCATCGAATGTGACGTATAGCCACAAAGTCTAATTTCTGCTACAAAAAGGTCATTGCAGCTCAACGTCTTTTGTCTCCCTGCTTAGCAGCGTCGGTATGATCACAATTATGGCTCCAATTATGATGTTGATGCCGAGTGCAGCTGGAATCGCCTCCCTTGCAGAGACCGACATGAGGTGCAGCGCAATAAGTGGAGACCAAGATCCAAAAATGAGTCCTGCGTTGTATGAAAACCCAGCAGCGCTGTTTCTTGCTTGAGTGGGAAATCTTTCTGAAAAAAATGCCGGGATCGGGCCTGATGCAGTGGAGATAACAAATGCGTACACTGCTACGATCAAACCCACAAGCAGTGTTTTCTGCAAAATTATCGTTGCAAATGGAATGGAAAGCACAATCGACGCAAAAACAAAGTACAACATTGCTTTTTTGCGGCCTATTTTTTGTGAAAGCCATCCGGTAAATGTCATGCCCACCCATGATGAGGCAGTAGCATAAATCATGAGTGGCGCAACTTCAGCATTGGAAAACTGGCCAAATTGATGCAGGTAGGTGGGAAGGATGCTAATTGAGCCATGGTACATATAGACAAGTCCAGTCATTATGGTCGCACACAGCAAAAACTCTCTGCGGTATTCTTTTCCAAAGACTATCTTTCTGAGAGGGGATTTTTCTATGCCGTCCTTTAGGCGTTTTTCGACCCAGAGGGGTGACTCGTCCATGCTGAATCTGACAAAGAGCGCGACAAAGCCTGGCACTATGCCTGTAAAAAAGAGGATCCTCCATCCGATCTCCTCGAAAGCCTCGCCTGGAAATGTTATCGTGATGACTTGAAATGCGATGGATGCCAACAAAAATCCAAAGGAAAAACCACTCTGCAAAAATCCTGAAAGAATGCCGCGTCTTTGTTTTGGCACGCTCTCCATTGTGATCACTGCGCCGCTGCCCCACTCGCCACCAGCAAAAATCCCCTGGATGAGTCTTATTAGTATCAGCAAGATGGGGGCCAGCACCCCTACCATTGCATAGGTGGGCAAAAGGCCCACGGAAAACGTCGCCACTGAAAACCCGAGAATTGTGATTATCATTGCTCTCTTTCTGCCAAACTTGTCTCCATAAATTCCAAAAATCACCGATCCAAGAGGCCTCATGATCAAAGTTACAGTGTATGACGCAAATGTGGCAAGGATGCTAAATATCGGATCTTCTGAGGGAAAGAACAACTGACTGATTGAGGGCACCACCAGCAACATCAGCACTATGTCGTACCCGTCAAGCGACCAACCAAGAAAAGATCCCACAACGATCTTTTTTTGCGCCGTAGTTAAGCTCAACAAACTTCTAATGAACAGCTCATATTTTAGCTGTAAATTGCTAGCTTACGATTATCTTGATTTCAATTTTGGGGCCAAGTGCTGAGGCGTCCTTGATGCTGTCCCACACATAGATCTCTGCAGTATACACACCGGGGATGTCAGTGGACCACGAAATAGCGGGAGACAGAGTCTGCTGTGAGTTCAACGACGCAGAAAACCAGGAAAGCTTGCGCGTAACTTGGTTGTCATCGAGTATCTGCACGATATACACGAAATTCTGGGCATGCGCCTGCTTGTTTGTGACATCCGCTGATACCTGGATCTGCTGGTTCACGTTTATGTTCTGGGATATGGGTTCGCCAAAGGTGTTGACAAGGCGCGGGTTCTTTATCTCAGCACGCTCGGTGCCAACTTGCGCAAAGGCCTCGTAAATTGGCGCCAAAATCACAATCAGAGCGAGAAAAAGTGCTACCTTTCTTGACACGTTTGAATACAAAATCGTGTCATACTAAAGAGTTTTCATACTAAAATGGTTGAGCTGTTGACCAAATACTAAAGCTCGATCCTATAGTAATCCCAGCGCTCGGGGTCGAATTTTGTGACAAATTCTGCATTTTCGTTCTTGTCTATTCGTTTTTGTATTACGTCTCGGAGCGCGAAGCTGGTAAGGTACTTGTAGTTCATAGAGTGCGCCTGCATCGTGAAGAGGTGCCTCATCTCGCTTCCGCCTCTGAGACCCCAGTAACCCATCTTCAATGCAATTGGCTCCAAAAAGACTGTGTTGTGTTTTCCATAGTTTTCGTCTATTATCTCGGGGCGAAGGATGTAATTTTCAAGAGGCCCGCCCTTGGCAAAGCCGATTATTGGCCCATCAGAGCTGCCGACCCGCAGTGTATTGAGGATTGTCTTTGGATCGACGAGTGTCTTTTGGAAATGCTCTCTGTCTACTTGGAGTGGGGTAGGCAGCTCATGGTATATGCTAAGGAGTGTCTTTTGGAAATCGGGATCATGTCTTATCTTCATGGACTCTATTTTTGGAACAAGTCGTAGATTTTCATAGAGGTATTCTGATTGTATCTTGATTTCTTGCTGGCGCAGATGCAAAAATCCGGTCACTGCATCCATAAAGTTTTTCCTCATCTCTTTTGGCAGCGCTCGCAAAACAGTGTCGCACATTTCCGCCTCGTCATTTAGAAGATCCTCAAAATATGCAACGGCCCGTTTCACAATGTATGAGGGGTGCCAGGCCAAGGCATGCGCGTTTTTCTTTGCCATGTCCATTGCTTTTGTAAAGTCGCCTAGCGCGTAGCCGCCTACTCGGTCGATGACGGAAAGAAGCCACCCAAGCCTTAGGTAATACTGCTGCATCTCTGGACTGTCTTTGGTGATTGGTGACTTGGAAAAACACTCGTAAATCTGCCTTTCGGCGTCTTCCTTTAGCTTGCCTTGCCAAGGATATGTTGTGCGAAGGATGAGCGCCTTGACTATCTCGTTGTCCAGGCCGGCGTCCCTGAACAATTCTTTTACAGTCGAGTCGTGTGTGAGAAACTTGATGACATTTTCTTCATGCGGCTTGTCGACGCTTTTTTGGGGGTCAAAGTCATGGAACAAAGCTGATGCAAAGAGGTATTTGAAGTCCTCAGGCCTAATGTCGTTGAGTATGCTTTTCCACTTTAGGACGATGAGAGAGACGTAGGTAACTTCGAGCTCGTGTGTGATGTTGTGGTAGCCGTAATAGTCCTTGCCCAGACCCTGAGTCTCGAAGATCTTTATGGTATAGTCTAGCATCCTGGTAAAACAGGGGCGTTCCAGCCCGCAGGTGGCGCAAAGGCTGATTATCTCGCTTCTTAGAGTCTGCGGGTTCGCAAAGAGCTGCATTAGTACTCGATGTGCGGACAGTTTTAAAACTGTTAGGAGGGCGGTATAATTTTTACAAAATTCATGCAGATTTTATGATAATTTCCCAATCGATCTTGGCTGCCTTTGGTAATGAGCATGTGTTTTTTTGATTAGCGCAAACAAGCGGTGCAGAGGTACGCACACACAAATCATTCTATTCTATTGCATATTATGGTAGTCATGAACCAAAAGCAAAACTCGAAAATAAAACTCGCGATTCTCAATCTCCTCGAAGAGGGAACCTCCGACAGGGCAAAGATCTACAAAAAACTGCAAAGCGAATTTGGGATGTCTCAGGCCGAGGCAAGGCTTGCATGCAAGGAGGTCAAAATAGAATTGATCACCAAGCTAAAGACACTCCAATCTGGCATGCTTGAGCTCTGAGAAAGACTCATAGTGTGATGGAGGCCAAGCTGTTGTGTGCACCTTGACAAAGACGCCTTGCTGGCGCTGACGCAGAACGCTGCGCAAAAATATGTCATGAGACTCAAGGACGCGGAATATTTGCCAATGGAAGTTCAGCTAAGCTATGTGCAGACGCCGGTGAGCAGGCCGACTACGAGGGGCGGCGCGTATTTTTCGGACAAGATGGGCTTCAAAATAAAGGCAAAACTGGCAGACACAGGACTTGCCAGCACGCTCTCAAAGATGATGCTTGGGCCGAACGCCGACTTTGAGCAAATAGAGTTCGTCACGCATATTGCCACAGGGGGAACAACGTTGGGCCTCAAAATATTTGCAAATCTTGTAAATTACGTGCAAAAACCGGAGGGCCTTGAGCTCAACTTGATGGTTGTCGGTACAGAGTCAGCCAATTGACGCCTTGAAGTACTTGTCGTAGGTTTTTCTCTTTTCTTCGTCTGAGAGTATCTCGTAGGCTTTTGTTATCTCTGCAAATATCTCGGTGGTTTTTTGGTCCTTTGTCTTGTCTGGGTGGTATTCTTTTGCAAGCTGTCTGAATTTTGCTTTGATCTCTTCTGGCGTTGCGTCGTTTGAGACGCCAAGTGTGGCATAATAGTTTGGCAGCCTTGATTCTTGGAGCATCTTGCGGAATTCCTGGGCCTCTTTCGTCTGTTTTTTTTCGCCAAAAAAATCATCGTCGTCCGCATTCCACTCCGAATGGTATTTTTCATAGTCTCGGTTCTGCTTTGAGGCGAACTCTTTTTTCTCGTACTCGGTCTTTCTTCTGAGTATGATGTCTCTTGCCAGATACAAAAACAGCGCAACCACTGCGGCGGCAATTATGATCATTGCCAGCCTTACGTCATTTGGGTTGTAGTATTCTGAGATCTCCTCTGAGCCGCGCTGCGCTTCGGTAATTATTGCTGGCTGCTGTGCGTGTGTTGCAAGCATGCTGATTGAAAACACGAGCATGAGTGCAAGGGCTGCTTTGGGCATTGCTGTATTATGTCGGCTCTAAAATTTTATTAAGATTCGCATGTGTCAGACCAGCCTAAAGTCCTCTTTGACTGTGTTCAGTACGATGTTTGTCACTGTCTTGTCCACATTTGGCTTTGAGGAGAGGTTCTTGACAAACCTGCTCAACTCGTCTCGGTTTTTGAATTTTGCGACAAGCACCGTGTCGGATTCGCCTGTGACATCATAGACGGCGCAGACATTCTCGAGGCTTGCAATCTCGTTTTCTATTTCGACCATCTTGCCTTTTTTTGTATAGATTTCAATTATGGCAGTCAGGTCGTAGCCGAGCTTCTCATGGTCGATTATTGCAGTATATCCCTTGACTATCTTTTCTTGCTCCATCTTTTTTATTCGTGTGAGTATGGTGACAGTAGACATGCCAAGCTTCAGTGCCAGCTGCCTTGACGAGAGTCTTGCATCAACTAGAAGGTTCTTTAGAATTTTTACATCTGTCTTGTCTAGGATCATTGAATATCAAGTACGCTTTACAAATATTAAAGGTTATCATATTTTTTTAAATAGATTTTCAACTTCGATTTATGACATCATAAATCCATCCACGCCTATAATAAAATATAGAATGATTGAAAAGAATTTCGACTCAAACCGGCTGTATGACAAGGTTCTGAGGTATTATCTAAGAAAAAGAAACTACACCAAGGAGCAGGCAAATTTTATCGCGCAAAGGGTCGTGCAAAAGGAAAAAGATGTGCGCACGTGCAAAAACACAAAATGCGGGCACATGCTGCATGATCACCTCAGGAACTACGAGTCGTGCCTTGTGGACAATTGCGGCTGCCGTGGATTTCTGAGGGCCTGCTAGTCCTGAATCTTTTGCACAAACGTGTTGAGGGAAAATGGTTTCTGGAGATACTCGACTTTGTCCTCAAGCGACCTTGTGCCCTCACTCCCGCTAAGCGCGTAGGCAGACGCAAAGATGATCTTCTGGGTGGGTTTTATACTCAGTATCTCGGTTGCCACCTCGGAGCCGCTCTTTTTTGGCATGGATTGGTCCAGGACCACGACATCAAATGGGTTTTGGTCCAAGGCCTCAAACTCGCTCTTTTTGAGGGATTCTTGGTATCTTTTTAGGCATTCTGCGCCGTCCCTTGTTATGACAACATCGTGACCGTACTTTCGCAAAATCTTGTCATACTGGCTTGCTGTAAACTGGTTGTCTTCTGCTATGAGTATCTTCAAGCTTGTATGTGGTTTTGCCTTTGGGCGGTTTTAACACTAGTTTGTCCTTTTTAAACACACAAGAAAATCGGAAAACGACAATAACTTTGGCGTCGTACTAGATGTATGGAGCAAACAGACGAGTTGGTCAAAAACGGCAAAGTGTTTCTGGCAGAAGGCAGGTTCGAGGAGGCGCTCTCCAATTTTGAACAAGCGTTGTTACTTGATCAAAAGAATGCGCAGCTGTGGAATCTAAAGGGTGCGGCGCTGCGCAGCATGGGAAGATACGACGAGGCAATAGAGTGTTTCAACAAGGCGCTGGAGCTGGACCCAGCAGACAAGTACGCCTCCTGAATTGGACAGTGCCAAAAGACTAATTATTGCAGTAATGAAATGTTTCACTAAAGAAAAAATGAATAATGTCGAGAAAATACTGAGCAAGGCGTCCGGGCTGTGCGAAGAAGGCAAGTTCAAAGACGCGGTGATTTTGTACAACAAGGCACTAAAAGCTGAGCCAGATAACGTGGATGCGCTAATTGACAAGGGTGTTGCACTCCAAAACATGGGTCGCCTCAAGCAGGCACTGGCGTGCTTCCAAAAGGCACTTGATGCGGAACCAAAAAATCTGACTGCGTTGATCAACAAGGGCTCAGTGCTGCACACACTTGGGAATTTTGAGGAAGCAATAGAATGCTACGACGCAGCTCTTGCAATAGACAAAAAATCTACGATGGCTCTTGCGTACAAGGGGCTCTCGCTTGGCGAGCTCGGCTTTGTAAAGGAGGCTCTATCTTATTTCAAAAAGGCGCTCAGAATCGACAAAGATTACGATCTGGCGCAAATCAGTAAAGATATCGCAAAAAGACTGCTCAAGGAACAAAACCAACAAACGTACTAAAAAATGGTGACGTCGCCAGGAGCCGGCTCACGCTTTTGGTTTTTGTGGAATTCGATGTAGTCGCCATGGTCTGCTTCTTGGTGCTCCCTTAGCTTTTCGATGGTTTCAAACACATTGTTGCACAAGTAGCACTTTGGTTTGTACTCGTCGACAATGGGTAGCACCATTGCATTGTATGCGGCTCCCTGGTATTTCTTGATTTGCGTAGCCGTGAGTACATGCACAATCTTAAAAATACACCGTAATTGCAACAGGGTATGCATAAACTAGGCATTATTGCCGCACTGGTTCTAATTGGAGCAGTATTCGTGGGGCCAATTGGGACTTCGGTCGCGCAAGAGTCCACGCAGGCCGGCACAAACGCTACGTCCTCTGACGCAGCGCCAACCGGAACTGAAGCTGCGGTGACTCACCCGCCTACAAAACCACAAAAAGAGCTCACTATGGAAGAGAAAATAAAGAAAGAGCTTGAAGAAAGAAAAGCAAAACTCGAAGCCAAGCTCGACGAGCGTGTAAAAAAGATAAAAGAAAAATCGCTCAAAAAAACGCAGACATGGGATGAGCGGCTAGATGAAAGACTCAAAAAACTAGAGGTTGCTGGAAAGCGTCAAACAACAATCGAGGAACAAAAAGCAAAACTGCAAGAACAAATCTCAAAGAAAAAATCAAAACTCGAAGAGCAAATGAGCAAGAAAATAGGCACACTTGATGAAAGAACGTCCGCAGCAAAAGCAAAGTTTGACAAAATGATGGCAGACAAGCTAGCAAAGTTCAACGCTAAAGTAAAGCTCAAGTCCAAATCTGTTGCGCCAGTCGAGCCTGTGGCACCAACCCAGGAGCCTTCGCCAAACGCCGGCTCCAACTCAACCAAGTCCGGCTCCCAGTAGGCACGCCTTTTTTATTCAGTTATCGTTTTATATCGTGATTCTCAACTAGTTTTGTTGGATACAAGGGCGATTCTTCTTGCCGTAGTGCTTGTGGCGTCTGTGATGTTGATGCCATACATGCAGGCACACGCGCAAACTCAACCAAAGGAAAAAGCATCAGACAAGATACGCGAGTTTGAGGCCCAGCAAGAAGAAAAACTAAGAAAGCTGGAAGAAAAAAAGCTGGCACAGCTTGCCGAAGTCGAGGCAAAGAAAAAAGAAGTCCTTGAAAAGAAAAAGAAACAGCAAGAAGAACTGGAGGCAAAAAGAAAGCAGCTTGAGCAAGAAAAGGAAGCAAAAAGACTCGAAGTCCTCCAAAAAAGGCAAGACAGAATAGCCGAGTTCAGTGACATAAAAGAAAAGGCCCGACAGCAGGCCGAAGAATCACAGCAAAAAAGGATGCAGCAACTAGAAGAAAAAAAGCAGGTGAGCACAAAGGAAGAACTGGAAAAAAGAAAGAAGGAGCTTGAGGCTCAAGCCAAGATGACAAAGGAAAAGTTCCTGGCTCAACAAAAACAGACTCAAAAAGAATTGGAGGAAAAGCGCAGAGAGGACATAAAGCAGCTCAAAGAGAAAAGACTTGAAATGGAGCAAGAGGCGCAAAAAAAGGCGCAGCAAACTTGGGAAAAACAGCAAGAATCGGCAAAGTACGCGCTTAAAGATAAATCACAGAAGAAATGGCTCCCAGCAAATTAGATGAAGTGCTTTACTGAATGTGCCGCATTATTTTTATACCGAGTTAATGGTTTGCCATTATGCAAAAACTAGGAATACTGGCTTCAGTACTTCTTTTGGCCTCTGTGATCATCGGGCCTTTAGGATTGTCGTATGCACAAACAGTCGACACAAACAAGGCAGCAAAGATGAGTCACGAGGAAAAAAGAGCAATGATGGATAAGCAAAGAGAAGAGCGACTGGAAGCTCAAAAACAAAAGGCCGCGGAAATCAAGGCAAAGATGAACGCCAAAAAAGAGGCGGCAGCAAAAGAGATTGAGGCTGCAATGGCATCACGCCAGACTGCAATCAAAGAAAACCTTCCACGAACTGAAGACATCATTGCTAAACTAAAGGCAGCTGCAAAGGAAGCAATTGAGGCAAAAAAACCCTCCGGTGGTCCAAGTGATGTCCAAAAAGCACTTGAAAAAGATCGTGAGGCACTAAAGAAGCGAATCGAGGAATACAAAAAGATGATTCCAAAATCGCCTGAGAAAGACATCAAGTACCTCAAAGAAGACCAACAAGGACGGGAAAAGAAGCTCAAGGGCTACGATGCGGCAGACCAATACTCAAAAGAAGTAGAGCTCAAAAAGCAGTACAAGAAAGCTGAAGAGATCAAAAAGCAAAAAGAAGCAGAACTGCACCACAAGAACCGACAGTAGACAAGAATAGATCCAGTCTACACGGTTCAGTTTCTTTTATATTTACAAATACTTCGAGGAATAATAGTTGCTCAGAGAACTAGTCAGCGAATCAAAGCCAATAGAAAAGGCCTTGGCAGGAGAAGAGCTCTCGTTTAATGAAGGACTCGAACTCCTAAATGACGACAACAACTTTGTGGTCGGTGCGACGGCTGACTTGGTGCGAAAAAGACTCGTCGGCGACAAGGTGACATTTGCCGCATCATACTATATGAACTACACCAACGTGTGCGCCGCAAGCTGCCAAATGTGCGCATTTTACCGGAAGGGGGATGAACAAGACGCATACACTTTGAGCCCTGAGCAAATCGAGCAAAGAGTAGCTGCCGCAAAACAGCTTGGTGCAACGGAGGTTCACATTGTGGGGGGCTTCCACCCAAAGCTGCCGCTTGATTATTACGAAAACATGATGAGGTTAATCAAAAAGAACCACCCCGAGCTTACAATCAAGGCGTTCACTGCGGCCGAGATATTTTACTTGTCAAAGCTTACGAAAAACTCTGTCAAGGAGATACTGTCTAGACTAAAGCAGGCAGGGCTCGACTCCATGCCTGGTGGGGGCGCTGAGCTGTTCCATCCAGAGATAAGAAACCTCATAGTGCGAGGCAAGTGCTCAGGACAGGAGTGGCTTGACACAGTAGAGCAGGCCCACAAACTGGGAATTAGAAGCAACGCCACAATGCTGTACGGCCATATTGAAAAGCCAGAACACATAATCGACCACCTAATCAAAATACGCCAACTGCAAAAGAAAACAGGCGGCTTTATCACGTTCATACCGCTCAAATTCAGCCTCGACAACACGGAGCTTGAACAAAAAGGGCTTGTAAAACACGAGTCATCTGCAATTTACGATCTGAAGATAGTTGCCGTATCGAGGCTGATGCTTGCTGGCGCACTTGATAACATCTCGGTGTACTGGGTGGCATTTGGCAAAAAGCTTGCACAGGTGGCACTCTCAAATGGAGGAAGCGACTTGGTTGGCACTGCGTTTTCTGAAGAGATCTACAAGGCGGCAGGCAAGCCGACCAACTCGTCTGTGATGGAGCTTGCCTCAATGGTAAAGGAGATCGGCAGGCAGCCGGTCCAGCGAGACACCTTCTTTAGGACTCTAAGAACCTTTTAGGTGCCTGCTCAGGGAGTCGAGCTTTTGCTGCATGGTTTGCGTCTTGTCGATTCTTGAATCTATTTTGAGCACTGCTTCGACGCGCTTTACGCCGAGCCTGTGGACTGTCTCAATTATTGACTTTGAGGCCTCGAAGATTTTTGAAGCATCATCTGATTCCAGGATGGTGCCCATGGGTGTTGTCTGGTATTTTACGCCGTTTGCGTCTTGGAGGGTCTCTATTGCCTTTGCGACATAAAAGCTCAGGCTGGTCGAGTCGGTGCCAATCGGGTAGATGCTTATCTCTGCATGGATCAACAAGTTTGTATGGTGTAATTTTGATTAAAGCCTTTATGCAGGAGGTTTCTTTTCGATCGTCTTTGCCCCGCCTTTCTTCCTTCTTGCGCCAAAGCTGATCAGCACAAGCAAAAATCCGATTCCTGCAAGCATCGCCGCAAGGTTGGAATAGTCGCGGTTTACCCTTTGCTTTAGCTCAAGCTGCAGTGCCTGCTCCTCAGTCATCTCGGCGGTCCCAAGAGGAACAGTGGAGTTGAAGTAAATCAGAAACGAGATTCCTACTACCACCATGGCGATTCCGCCGCCCAAGATTTTTTTGTCGACCAAAACCATGTATTTGTTAAAGGGATTCTGATTTTTATATGAATCTGTGGGCGCAAACATTTGTACAGAATAAAAACGAATTGGCACAGATTTGGATACACTTGTTTATTTTTCGAGTCACAATTAAACACATTTCAGAATTGCGCTAGATCAGCTTTATCTTGTAAAATGACGACAATACCTAGAAGCTAACACACGTACTTGTGGTATCAAAGGTGGTAGGTATCACAAGAAATGCTGTGACCTGTTCCTTAGCAGACTGTGTTAGCTTCGTCCTATCTCGTTGATTTTCAACTCGAATTTTGGAACCAGTCCTTTTTTTATTGCAAGATCGAAAAGACGCCTAATTGAATCCTCGCCTGCTTTGCCCATCTCAACTGTGACATTGTTGACGTACATCTTGACGAATCTCTCTATTAGGTCTGCAGGCTTGCCCCTCGAGTATGTCATGGCGTACTCTAGGGCGTCTTTTTGGTGCGCCAGGCCGTATCTGATCGAGTCCTGAAGGTATCTGTCGAATTTTTGTATTGTGTTTTTGTCGAACCTGTTGCTCATCACGTTTGTGCCTAGCGGCACTGGGAGGCCCCTTGTGGAGTCGTGCCACCATTTTCCCACGTCAAGAATCTGGACCAGCCCTTCTTGTTTGTAAGATAACTGGGTCTCGTGAATCACAAGGCCGGCATCTGCTTTGCCTGAATTGACGGCATGGGGTATGTCGCTGAACCTCATCTCGATGTAGTTGAATCTACCAATCATCAACTGTAGCAGCAAAAACGCCGAAGTCATCTTGCCTGGGATCGCAATGGTGCAGTCTGCAATCTTTTCTTTTGGGATGGCGTTTTTTGCAACCAGTATTGGGCCGTATCCAATTCCGAAACTTCCACCGCTCCGCAAAATCGTGTAGTTTGGAAGGTAGGCGCAGGCGTGAACCGACACTGCGGTGACGTCGAGCTCTTCGTTGAGCGCTCTTTTGTTTAACTCCTCAATGTCTGCAATTATGTGCTCCACTGTAAAATCAGGAGACGGCACTTTGCCGGTGAGCATCCCATAAAACATGAATGCGTCGTCAGAGTCTGGCGTGTGCCCTACGGAAATTTTCATGAATTTGGGTTTTTTGTCTGGTAATAATAACGGAGCTACCAGTCCATTTTTGAGATCTGCCTTATGATGTCTTTTTCTGTGACAAAACCTACTATGTCGTGATTCTTTGTGACTGCGACGCCGTGAACCCTGTGCTCGATTAGGATCTTTGCGACCTTGAGGAGGTTTGCCTGCGTTGATACTGTGATGATCCGCTTTGTCATTATTTCGCTTACCCAGTGGGTCCTTCCAAAGCCTGTGGCAAAGACGTCGTCGCCGTAACTGTTGGCGTGGTACAACGTGCTGTTTAGAAAGTTCTTGTGCGTGAGGATCCCAAGGGGAGTACCTTCTTGGTTCTTGACTAGCATACGCGATATCTGGTTATCGAGCATTTTGAGCAAGGCGTCGTAGAGCGGCGTTGCATCGTGAACAAAAAAACTCCCAATAGACATAACGTCTGCAAGCTTTGCAGTGTTTTTTGCGTGGGCGCAAAAATACCTAACTAGGTCGTGCTTTGTTATGACTCCCTTTACTTGGCTGCCGCACTTGATGCCCAGCATGTTTATCTTTTTTGTGAGCATCAGGCTTGCGCAGTTTGATATGGGTGCGAACTGGTCGACGGCTTCCAGAGGCTGCATTTTTTGGCTGCATCGGATGTCTTTGATGTTGCGGCTTTCTTCGAGGAGCACCTTTGCAATGTCTTTTTGTGAGAGTATGCCGTAGCCTGATTCGTCTTTTACCAGAATGCCAGATATGTTGCGTTCAATTATTTTTTCGATTGCATCGTAGATTGTGGCGTTCTGGCCTATGGATATTGGAAGCTGCAACAAATCCTCCGCTGTTACAAGAAACGAGTCGCGTTTTCGTTGTTGCCTAAGCAATGTTGGTTTTTGCGACCGTTCCGTGATATGGTGTAGGATGATCGTTTTGTGCAAACAATTTCTTGGAATTTGAGCACTAAGAACTTAAGTCCGTCAAATCCAAGTCTACACCATGAATACGATTGAGGCCTTTGAGGCAGACATATTTTTGCAGCCCGAATTTCTAAAAAAATTCAGGGGCCAAGAACAGCTTCCTGAAAAAACCCTCAGGCAATCCGTCTTCTGTGGAAGTGGCGACTCGCTTGCGGCTGCAATGCTTGCCGAGGCGTTCTCAGATTACCGCGCCAGAGCCGTTGATCCGCTGGACGCAATAAAAAACAAAAGACTGCTGGCGGGCAAAAAGGCCTATTTTGTCTCTATATCGGGAAACACCGTCTCAAACATCAAGGCGGCGCCACTGGCGCAACACTCAACTGCAATCACAAAAAACCCGTCCAGCAGACTTGCGGAGATCTGCGACGACGTGATTGCTTTGCGGTATTCCGATTCGGGGGTTGTGACGTCTGGGAGTGTCGGGTTTTTGGCAAGCGCCCTGACGTGCATCTCGCTTGTAAAAAAATTCAAGATGCAAGATCCGAAAAAACTGTTCGGCCTTGCACAGTCTGCTGCAAAAATGATCACGCCGAAAAACCGGATCTTCATACTTGGCAACCAGTACACGTACCCGCTGGCAATGTACGGCGCGGCAAAGATGTACGAGGTGCTCGGCCACGACGCCCACTACGAGAGAATCGAGCAGTTTTCACACATGGGGTTGTTCTGCGCAAGGCAGGGTGACACTGTGATCCTGCTTGAGCAAAAAAACAAGCACGCCCAGCTGCTTGCAGGGCATCTTGAAAAACTCGGCCTACATG
This sequence comes from Candidatus Nitrosotenuis sp., assembly GCA_035575435.1. Classification (GTDB taxonomy): domain Archaea; phylum Thermoproteota; class Nitrososphaeria; order Nitrososphaerales; family Nitrosopumilaceae; genus Nitrosotenuis. The sequence goes on along the minus strand of DATLXX010000001.1, from coordinate 57,232 downwards.
TGCACCAGCCAAACATAGCTGCAAGCAAGATAGACCAAATCATCTTCTATGCGTTTGTCTTGCAGCTTGTGGCGTTAAACGCGGCAGCAAAGCTGCGTCTGTCTGATTGCCACTTTGTGACAAGCAAGAAGATCCGAACTGCAAGCTCGGCGATGATTTACTGAAATTTTTTCAAAATTCAGATCGATTTTGCAGAAGATTTAATACCTGTTTGCCAAGGATTCCATTCAAATATGAAGTACAAGGCAACTGAGCAGATCCTAAAAATAATCAAGGACAAGGATCGCATTAGGAATTTTGGGGTGATTGCCCACGTTGATCACGGCAAGACCACGATGAGTGACAACCTGCTTGGGTATGCTGGGATAATCTCGCCCCAGGCAGCAGGAAGGGCGCTTGCTTTGGACTCGATGAAACTAGAACAGGACAGACAGATGACAATAGTGCAGGCAAACGTGACTCTGCTTTTTGAGAAGGGTGGAAAGGAATACGTCATAAATATGATTGACACACCAGGACACATCGACTTTACCGGACGCGTGACAAGAAGCCTGAGGGCTATCGACGGCGCAGTCGTGGTCTCGGACTCGGTGGAGGGCATAATGACCCAGACTGAGACTGTAACAAGGCAGGCACTGGAGGAGAGGGTGCGGCCAGTACTGTACATCAACAAAATCGACAGGCTCATCAAGGAGCTGAGGCTGACTCCAGAAAAAATGCAGGAATGGCTTGCAAACATCATAACTACTTTTAATGGATTGATTGACACCTATGCGGAGCCGGAATACCGAGACAAGTGGAAGGTCTCGATTCAGGACGGAAGCGTATCGTTTGGCTCTGCAAAGGACAGATGGGGCTTTAACATTGATGTGATGAAGGAAAAAGGGATCTCATTTAAGGACATTTATGCGGCATACCAGGACGGCGGCAACGTAGACGAGCTTGCAAAAAGGGCCCCGCTTGCAGAGGCCGTGCTCGGAATGGTCGTAAAGCACCACCCGCCACCACACGTTGCCCAAAAATACAGAATTCCAAAAATCTGGAAGGGCGACTTGAATTCAGATATTGGCAAGGCGATTCTCAACTGTGACGACAATGGGCCTGCCGTGATGATGATAGTCAACATGGCAATGGATCCGGCCGCAGGGCCTGTGGCAATTGGGAGGCTGTTTTCTGGAACACTAAAGGACGGCCAGCAGGTCTATTTGATTGACACAAAACGGGAAGGCAAGATCCAGTCTGTGAACTTTTTCATGGGGAATCAGAGGGAGATGGTCGGCGAGCTTGGAGCTGGCAACATACCTGCGCTGCTTGGGCTAAATGAGGCAAGGGCAGGACAGACTTTGGCTTCGGTAAAGGATGTTGCGCTCTTTGAAGGAATACAGTATGTGTCTGAGCCGGTGGTCCAGATTGCAGTTGAGCCAAAGCATCCAAAGGATCTGCCAAAGCTGGTCGAGGCCCTGCGCAGGCTCACAATAGAAGATCCAAACTTGGTGGTAAAGATAAACGAGGAAAGCGGCGAGACTGTGATTGCTGGAATGGGCGTGCTGCACCTTGAGATTGCAACATCGCTTATTGCAGACGCTGGGGTGCAGATTGTCACTTCGCCGCCGCTTATCAACTACAGGGAGACCATACAGGGAAGCTCCGATGTGGTCATGTCGAAATCACCAAACAGGCACAACAAGATATTCATGAAGGTGGAGCCCCTTGAGCCGGAGATTGCCGACATGATAAGGTCAGGGCAGCTGTCCGAAATGAAGGACAAAAAAGAGATGGCCGCAATTTTGCGCTCAAAGGGGTGGGACTCGGACATTGCAAAGAGCGTCATGAGGTTTGATCCGCGCGGAAACGTGCTCATTAACGGCACAAAAGGTGTGCAGTTCATCCAGGAGTCAACGGATTCAATTTTATCTGGATTCGAAGAGGTGATGAAGGAAGGACCTCTTGCAAAAGAACAGGTCAGAAACTGCAAATTTACGTTTACTCACTTTGTTCCCCACGAGGACCCGGCGCACAGAGGGCTGTCACAGCTGAGCCCAGCTGCAAGGCGTGCGTGCATGGGTGCGATGCTCAAGGCGCAGCCAATTCTGCTTGAGCCGATGCTTGGGATCGAGGTTCGTGTACCACAGGAAATGATAGGAAATGTGGCCACGGTGCTCTCAGGCAAGAGGGGCAAGGTCCTTGACATGCAGCAAAAGGGAGTGACCAGCATAGTGACTGGTGAGATACCGGCATCTGAGACGTTTGATCTGTCTGAGGCGATGAGGGGTCAGACTGCAGGAAAAGCAATGTGGAACACACACTTTAAGGCGTGGACTCCGATGCCCAAGTCGATTCAGGCGACTCTGATTGCAGAGATTCGCAAGAGAAAGGGACTTGCGCCAGAGCCGCCATCAGCTGATGAATTTATCGACAAAGAGTAAAAATGATTTACCTCCTCTTTGTGCCTGAAAACATGTGGTTGACGTAAAGTTCTAAATTGTAAAAATCCCTCCTAAACTATGACACAAAAGAATCAGCGTAATGTTAAATATTTTGAGTATGAAATTTGTAATGCATGAAACTGATAATTTTAACCATTTTGCTTTTAGTAGCAAGTGTAGCGTTTTCAAATGTTTGGGCACATCATGTCAGCTATAAAAACATGGAATTAAAAACCATTAACGGAGAACAATTCAATATCAAATTTTCTAATGAAACAGTTGGCATTAACCATGGCCTGTTAATAGATCGTGGATTTGTTATTGGTCTAGCTCCAATTGTTCTTTCCGATATTCCGGCTAGAATATACGGTAACCATTTCATTGCATCAATACCATCTGAAGGGTGGTATCTTGTTGGAAATCGTATGACAGAAAGCAGTTTTTTGATAAAATTATACGAATGGGATGGTGAGAATTTTGTCAAGACCGAGCTTAATGCCGAATTACAAAACATCAAATCTTCTCAAGAAAGCAAAGCTACAAAATCTCCATCAGTTAGTGAACCAACACAGAAAAAACAATTGATAATCCTAGTTAGACAGGATTTGCAGAACTATTGGAATGAAAACTATGATGTATATGTTAAAGTATTTGATAAAACTGTAAACCCAAATCCAAAATTTGATGATTTTGACGGAGCCATAAATAATGTGAATCTTGTTCTTACGCTTGAAGACCCAAACGGGAAAAAATATGAAGTTCTTGGTCAGACTACAAATAACGGATTCTGGCACGGCAAAAATTTTTTCCCAGAGAACATTTCCTTTCCGGGTAAATACAAAGTCTCAATAAATGCAGATTATGGTGGCTCACAACAAACATACACGACCGAGACATTTCTGTTTGCTGTAACGCCCAACAGAATTTCACCAAATGCTACGAGTACACCATGATCAGTTGGTAAAATTACAACTCGCTTTCAGGCTCATACTTTTCATCTTCGTACCATTCCAACTCCTCTTTTGCTATCAGGTCTGCGACCACATCAGCCGGAATAGGCACAGAATCGCAACATCTGTTATCATTTAACGATTTCAGCTCAGACAGCCAAAGCCTTTTTTTGTCTGAATTCAGGTTGAGCTTCTTTTCATATTGTTCAATTTTGCCGTGAGTTTTGGAAATCTTGACATCATCACAAAAATCCCAACGACTATTGCTAAAATGATTCCAGTCTGCCCAAACTCTGGTACTACGTGTATTTTCATATTCCCTATGGGTCCAGTCCAATTCTGCGGCTCATCAAGTGAGCCTATCCCAAGTATGATGAGGCTGATGTCGGCCGGCTGATCAGACTGGACGACTTCGGTTACGTGCTTGGCAGTCCCGTCATTAGAGTGGAGGTTTTCCTTTGAGAGTATTACCTGATCTCCCTGCATTACAGTCATGTCGTAGTTGACTCCTTCTACCAGCTTGCCCTCTTTATCTGTGAATTGGATCATGATCAGCATCCTTCGGTTCTGCTCCGGCGCAGTAACAAGCATGATTGCATTTAGTGTGCCATCTGCAGTAGCTGTCTTAATTATTGCACCATCCTCGATTCTTTCTGGATGAAAGTCTGTCTCTATGTGGGTATCGCCTATGGCCGCAACCATGTGCACCACCGGATATCCATCTACAACAGGAGTGTACTCTGCATAATACAGGCCTGTCTCTTCTTTATCCTCTTTGATTTCAAGATCCGACTTTTGACCACTCACAGTAACTGATACGTCAAGATCTCTCTCAAGGTTTGTTACCCCCTTGCCGTGGTACTGCGGCAAAACTTTGCCGGAATCTTGTGCTTTTTCATCTGGGAAAGCGTACGTGACCTTGATTGTTATCTTGTTGTCTACATTTACCAAAGGCGGCTCTTTGTCCCAACCAACTTCGATTTTATAGTCGCCAAAAACCTCGGATTTGTGCGCACTTGCGGAGTGCACCATCCCAGCACACAAAAACAACAACGCCAACACGAAAAAAACCTTCACAATCGGGCCATTGTGGCTTGGTTTTTTAATAATTTGGTAGAATTTCAAAAGCCAAAATGACGCTGCCCAATAACTAAACGCCCAGTTTTTCATTTATTGCAGACTGGAAAACAGAGTATGGCTGAGCTCCGCTGATCCGTGTCTCGGAGCCGTCAGGCCCAACTATGACAAAGCTTGGCGTTGACCGCGCCCCAGTTCTCATTGCAATGTTTTTGTTTTCCTTCACCCTCTCCTCGTATTTTCCAGAGTCGAGGCACTCGCTGAATTTTTGCGCGTCAAGGCCGTCGAGCCTGGAGGCAAGTTCCTTGAGGTTTTCCGGCTTTGCCCATCCGTCATTTTCATGACCCTGGTTTTTGTACAAATGATCGTGGTACTGCCAATACAGACCCTGCTCTGAGGCGCAATAGCTTGACGCATGGGCCTTTAACGAGTCGGCACCGACTATGGGCAAGTCGACGTAGACCAGCTTGACTTTGCCAGAATTGATATAGTTTTGCTCAATTAACGGCTTGGTCTGCAGATTCCATCTCTGACAGAAAGGACACTGGTAGTCCCCGAACTCTATTATCGTCACTGGTGCAGATTCAGAGCCAAGTATGGGCGAGCCGCCGCTTGTGTCAATGGCGGTCTTTGTCGGGCCAAGTTCGACTCCGCTCGCTACTATGACGCCGATTATGGCAGCTATTACTGCAACCACGCCAATTCCTACGAATTTTGACTTTTTCCCAGAGGGCTTGACTTTTTTGGCTTTTCCCAACAAAAATCATCCAATGCGGCATCTAAAAAAACATTGAGATTCTTTTATGATCTTAAAATCAACCAGCGCGCAAAAAACTCAGCCTTGTTTTTGTCTTAGCTTCATGATTATCATCGCCGGCGCAACAAAGTACATTGCTATGTTGAGCAAGATTATTCCGACTCCATACACGAACACTTCGTGCTCCGAGCCGGAATCCGCATAGCTTAGAATGGAAAGTGTGGCCAACATCGGCGTTATTGCCACTTTTACGACCTCTCTGAACGCAGGGCTCTGTCTTTCCAAGTCGGCCACCCTGGGGCTAAATGTATAGTAAAACTCGTTAAATCCGGCCATGAATGCAGTCCCTGAGCTTGTGCCAGACAATACGTTGTCTCTGACCTCTCTTAGCGTCTGAACCTGCGGCGCAAGCTCTGTCCCATATGTGGCTGTCGCAACAAGGCAGCCTCCTCCAAATCCTTTCTTTTGTTCTTTGTCTAGGACGCAGACTCCGTTTTCAAGGTGCGTGCCAGGCCCGCATTGTGACACAGGTTCAGGTTCCGGCTCCGGTTCGGGTTCTGCCACGCCTACTATGTCGTATATTGTCTGGTCTGGGAAGTTTGCGTCAAACCATTCTTTGAACGCAGAGTCGCTAGTGTACCTGTTGATGTAGTACTGGGGCTCTCTTTTTGGATCGGGAAATCCTGGGATGTGAGTTTGCTTGTATCCTGTGGTAGGTTCCGGCTCCGGCTCTACATCTACAACGCAGACTCCGTTTTCAAGGTGCGTGCCAGGCCCGCATTGTGACACAGGTTCAGGTTCCGGCTCCGGTTCTGGTTCTGTTTGCTGGGGGCTGTTGTCAATTGTGACCTCGTTTGATGGCGGACTGGTACCGGCAGCATTCACTGCATATACTCTGTACGAGTATGTGTTTGCCAGCAGCCCTGTGTGGGAGTATGTTGTGTCTGTTGTCTTGCTCACTAGCGTGCGGTAGGGGTCTGAGCCTATCTTGTACTCTATTTTGTAACTTGTGACGTTACCGCTTGGAGGCGACCAAGACAGATTGGCTTGAGTGGATGAGACAAGCCTCACATCAAGTCCTACTGGTGCGCCTGGAGGTTTTGTTGTTGTGGGTGGTGTGCTGGCAGCAGCTTTTGGTGTGGCCGAAGCTTCGGCTGATGCGACACTGAGGCCTGCCGAGTTGATTGCATAAACCCTGTAGTAATATGTGGTATCTGTCTTCAAATTGGTATGAGTGTACTTTGTGGTGGAATTCTGCGTGCTTGAGACAAGCGTTTGGTAGGGCGAAGTTCCATTTCTCACCTCGATTTTGTATCCTACTACCGGCGAGCCGCCATTGTTTGATGGGGCACTCCATGACAGGCTGATTGAAGTTGCAGATCCAGCCACGGCAACTAGGTTGGTCGGTACACCGGGTGGGCTTGCGGCCGGCTGTGATGGAGGGGGTGCAGTTGATGTAGTGAGCGGCGTGGCCGATGCCTCGTTTGAGGTGGGGCTTGCGCCCAAGGTAAACAATGCAGAGACCACGTACGTGTATGTCTTGTCGGTGGTCAGCCCCGTCACAGTGTATGTCGTAGAAGGAGAGTTGGTGTTGTCAACTACGGTCCTAAAATCGTCTTGGCCTATCTTTTCTTCTATTCTGTAGCCCACTATGCTCTGCTTGTATGTCTGCGACGGTGGCACCCATGAAAGTGTGATGGATGTGGGGGAGACCGCTGTGGCGGTAAGTGCTGGACTGGTTGTTTCTTTTGGAGTCGCAGACGACTCGCTTGCAGGCCCTGTGCCGGCAGAATTAATCGCATAGAGGCGGTAATAATACGTGGTTCCGGTGGTAAGGCCTGTGTGCGAAAACGACGTGGCGGTGCTTTGAGTATTTGATACAAGAGTCTCATACGAGCCGGCTCCCTTCCTGACTTCTATCTTGTAGCCAGTTATCGCAGCGCCGCCATTGTTTGATGGGGGGCTCCAAGACAAGTTGATCTGAGTTGGGCCTGCCGAAGTTGCAGCAAAGCTTAGAGGGGCTCCCGGCACCCCAGCACCAGATGGTGAGGAGGTTGCAGTGGCCTCAGATGAGGCAGCGCTTGTGCCAATCGAGTTTATCGCATACACTCTGTAAATATAGGTCTGGCCTGCCGTGATGCCTGTATGTGAATAAGTAGTGGAAACACTCGCAGTATTTTGAACCAAGACGGTGTAAGAACCAGAGCCTACCTTGTACTCTATTTTGTAGCCGGTTACTGGGTAGCCTCCCGTGTTTGCAGGCGCGCTCCAAGACAAGTTAATCTGGCTTGCAGAAACAGTGGCAACCAAATTGGTTGGCGCGCCTGGGGCTGCGGGGGCAGACGAGGATGTTGGTGTGGCAGCTGCCTCAGAGGATGCGCTCCCTGCACCAACAGAGTTGACTGCGGAGACTCTGTAGGTGTACGTTGTTCCTGTTGTGAGGCCTGTGTGTTGGTATGTGGTGGAGGTGGTTCCTGTGTTTGATGTGAGTGTGGTGTAGGAGCCAGTCCCTGATTTTGCTTCAATTTTGTAGCCGATAATTGGTGAGCTGCCAATGTTAGATGGTGCACTCCAAATCAGGTTGATCTGAGTTGGCGAGACAGCAGTGGCAGACAGGCCAGTTGGTGCACCAGGTGCAGCCGCGCTAGACGAAGAGGTAGGTTGCGCCAATGCCTCAGCTGAGGCCACTTGGCTTGTGCCAAACGAGGTAATCGCATACACTCGATAAATGTATACTTGGTTTGTCGTCAGTCCCTGGTGGGAATAAGTGGTGGCAGTGCTTGCAGTATTTGAGACGAGCGTGGTGTAAGGGCCAGAGCCGACTCGGTACTCTATTTTGTAGCCTGTGATTGAGTACCCGCCATTGTTGGACGGCGCACTCCAGTACAAGTTGACCTGAGTTGGAGAAACCGCGGTAGCAATCAGGCCAGTTGGCGCGCCAGGATAGGTTCCAGTCGACGACGAAGTCGGAGTCGCAGAGACCTCAGAAGAAGCAATGCTTGTGCCGGCAGAGTTGATCGCATAAATCTTGTATGTGTATGATTGACCTGTAGTAAGAGATGTGTGTGAGTAAGTGGTATCTGTGGTGCTCTGGACCAAATTGATGTAACTTCCAGAGCCTACTTTGTAGTCAATTTTGTAGCCTGTTATTGGAGCCCCGCCGTCATAGGCAGGAGCAGACCAAAAAAGATTGATCTGAGTTGGGGAAACCGCAACGGCGCTTGGGCTTGCAGGAGGGTCTGGCGCAGTTGCCGCACTTGCAAAATTCTGCATTGCAGCAAAAACAAGAATCACTCCAAGTAACAAAGAACGCCGCATCATTGCTTACACCAAAGAAAGCATGCTCATAAAGACTTGGATTAAATTATTAGGGGATTTAGTAAAAATTGGTTCGTTTGATTACAATGATTTAAAATCACAAAAAACTATTACACTACATGAAGTGGCTTGCAATTTTGCTGATTCTTACGTTATTTGCCATGCCTGGCGCACAGGCACACCGGGATGGTTGCCACAGCAAACACAGCTGCCCATCAGATACGGGTTCGTATGTGTGCGGAGACAAAGGATACTGCTCGGAGTGCCCAGACAACAAATACTGTAAAGCAGGAAAACCAATCTCAAAAATTCAAATTAATGCAGTCAAGGCGTCTGCAAAAAAGACCGAAGTTCCGCACTGCACTGGAAACACACTATGCATAAACGGTGTGGTAAAAAGCATAATCGACGGCGACACATTGCAGATTGACACTTACAAAGTCCGGCTGTCGCTCACAAACACGCCAGAAAAAGGCCAAACAGGATATGCCCAAGCAAAAGGCTTTACCAAATATCTCTGTCCTGTGGGCTCTACGGTTAAAGTAGACCAAGACGACAAGCAGCCTTTTGATAGATTTAAGCGGTTGGTGGGCAAAGTTTATTGCTCTGAAAAACTCCTCAACTACGAACTGCTCGAAAACAATCACGCAAAGATCCTAAAGCAGTATTGCACAAAAAGCGAATTTGGCAAAGAAGGCTGGGCCACAAAGCACGGGTGCTAGCAGAATGAAGTTTATCGCGCATAAAGAAATCATGGTGCTTTTTGCAACAATCATGGCACTGCTTTTTGTAATCTCTGTGCCGGCAGCTCATGCGGAAACCTTCAAAATTTACGTGCAAAAAATGCCGCCGCACTGGCAAAAAAACTTTGGCGATGTTCTGGATAAGGCAATCCAGTACTGGGAAAACAGAATACCTGGAACAAAGTTTGCCAAGGTGTCGCACGTCCAAGAGGCAGACTTCGTACTGGAGTGGGCAAGCCAGTATGACTCTGGCAAGCTTGGGTATTATTCCAAAAACACCATAAACGAGTACGGCAAGCCCAAAGCGACAATCACGCTGGGATACTTTAAGGACAAAAAATGGAACCTGGTGTCAGGCGAGTATGCGCTGGAAATAACAAAGCACGAGCTTGGCCACGCAATCGGCCTTGGGCACAGCACAGACCCAAACGACATCATGTACCCTACAATCGAAAGCTATGAATCTTGGCTCAGCTCAAAGCAAAGGCCGGCAACTCAGACAACAAAACAAACCGACTGGAAGGCGAAATCTGCAAAATACCAGACACTCTCCGACCAGAAACTCTACAAGGCCGAGTCCGATCTTGCAAAGGCCGAAGGTCTGCTCAAAAGCACCACTGCCGCAAACAAAGCCGCCCAAGTGGAGCTTGAGAGGGCCTGGGATGCATTTTGGGCCGCAAAAAAATACCTCACTGATGCAAAAACAATCCAAAATGGTGCAGACGATGCATTTTACTCCCAAGACTACCAAGACTCGTACTCCAAATACGTGTCCTCATATACCACAGCAAAAAAGGTCGACTCGGCGCTTGCCCAGCTCAAGGGCTTTCTCAAAAAGGCGGCCAAGCTGCAATAACTCTGGCAGGGTAAACCATGAAAAAATCGGAACTAAAAAAACTGGTTGAAGAATACAGGCTCCTCAAATCAAAAAAGCCCACCAAGTATGCTCAAAAAAGGCTGCAGCAAATAGCTCAGAGATATTTTCATGAGACGGGTCAATCGCTGGAATCGGACTCGTGAAAATAACGGCAACTTTCAAAAACCCCTAAAATTCCCAAGCTTAATGCATGCGGATACTGTACATAATCTGCTTTATCGTAATTGGTGTAGTGGTAAGCTATTACGTCGCAAGCGCTTTTGTACTCCAGCAGCAGGCAATAAACAAACAGTCGGTGTACGTACACCTCCAGCAAGAATGGAAGAGCTACCCAAGCAACATTGTATATGATGTTACGAACGTGTGGACTCAGACAGAAAACAGGCAGCTGAGCGCCCAGGCAAGGCTCCAGATAGCAAAAGAGAGCAACGTAGATGAGCTCCGCTACGTCCACGGAAAATCCTACATACTGGTTCAACACGACAACACAAACTGCCACGATGTCTGGGAGCCGCATTATGCACGGTTTGGGGCAGATGTAATCAGACACCAGGTAGAATATCTGGCAGGAATACAGCAAAGCCTAGACCCAAACATCAACATGTATACGCCCACGCCAAGCAAGCAGGACAAAAAAGAGCACGAGGAACAAATCAAGACGGGGTACTCTCAATTCATCCCAATTTGCACAGATAGGGAAACTACCAACTTCGATTACGCCATAAGGATAAACGACGATGCGGTCGGCTTTGATGTGTATTTTGTGCCATCGGCCGAAGAGAAAAAAAACTACGACGAAGGCAAGAACTTTACTTTTTACGACGGCTGCTTTGCTACCAACTATGCAAGATTTTCTGGCACCTGCAACAACGTGCACAAGAATTCGGGGCTCTTGATTGTAGTGCCGGACAACCTAAGTGTGCCACTGGCAAAATTCGATGTTTGGTTGTATGAAAAATGACTCAAATAAATAATTGGAGGATATCCTAGGTGCGTGCCATGATCTGTGTTCGGCGCCTAGGGTGAGTACAGCGCAACAGCAAAGCCAACTAGAAAACCCACCACTGCTGCCGACATGACGAACATGGCTATTCTGTCCAGCTTCCTTTGCTTGATCTGAATACTCATGCATTTACTACTCGTCATACAAATATAATGTTGATTTTCAAATTTCTAAAAATCCATACAGTCCCAAATTTCAGCAACTTGACAAATTTTCAGCCAAACTTGTCTCAAACGAGCCCAAGTCGGCCTCTAGCAAACAAATTTTCATTCGTTAATTTTGATGCCTTTGCTTCCAGTTATTTCCTCGAGCGCAGGCTTTTTCACAAGCGGCATTTCTGCGACCAGCTCAATTTCCGACTTGATTCCTTGGCCTACAAAATACCCTAGCATGCCAAATCCGCCAAGAACCAAGATGCCTATTACGATGTATGCGGATTTTTTCATTGACCATACCAAGTCGCCCTCGTATTTATTTGATAAAATGGACAATCGTTTTAATTCCTGTTCTTCCAAAACAAATCATGAAAGCCACGTTCGGCGCAGGCTGCTTTTGGTGCGTAGAGGACGTATTCCGCAAGACAAAAGGCGTAATCAATACCGTAGTTGGATACAGCGGAGGCTGGATGAAGGACCCGACATATGAAGACGTCTGCACAGACACGACAGGACACGCAGAGGTCGTCCAGGTCGAGTATGATCCGGCGCTGATCTCATATGAGGAGTTGCTTGATGTGTTCTGGAACTCACACGACCCGACCCAGCTGAACAGGCAGGGCCCTGACGTTGGAATGCAGTACCGCTCTATGATATTTTATCATGATGAGCAACAAGAAAAAATCGCCAAAGAGTCAAAGGAAAGACTAGAAAGATCAGGCAGATTCAAAAAACCAATCGTAACACAAATCCAAGAGGCAACAGAGTTCTTCAAGGCAGAGGAATACCACCAGCAGTATTATGCAAAATGCGGCATCTCTGGGTAGACAATTTCTACGTCCAACTTTTATACAAAATCCAGCTCTGGAATTCCAGTAGATGGGATTGATGCCGGAATCTGGCAAAGCCATTTGCCAGCCCATCTACAAAAACAGTTTCCATTTTTGGTATTTTGTCGTAAATTTATTATTCAAAAAAACAGGCAGGCGCCTTGTTGAAGTGCAAAAATTGCGGCAAGGAGTTCAAGAACAGGGCCTCTAACTACTGCTCGACAGAATGTGCCCTAAAATACATGGAAGGCCACCACACGCTAGAAAGCTAAATTTATTGGTCTCACCACAAAAATCAAGTCATGCTTGCACTCGTTTGTCTTGCGGTCCTGCTTGCAGCAGGTGCGGCTTTTGCAGAATCACCTCTCCAAATAGGCAACACACCTATCAAGGACGTTGAGGTAGGCAAACAAATTCAGATAGCGGCCGACCTCACAAATAACCAGGACATTGAACAGGATTTTGCGTACATAGTACAGATCCAAAATGAGGAAGGTGTGACCGTGTCTTTGGCATGGCTCACAGGAAGGCTGAATCCTGTGCAGTCGCTTTCACCTGCCATATCGTGGACGCCGCAGCAGACAGGCACATTTGAGGCTACGATTTTTGTGTGGGAGGGCATTGACAATCCGTCTGCTTTGTCCCCTACATTGTCGCTTAAAATCAACGTAGGCCACTCGGTGTGATTTTTGGTGACAAAAAATGGTTCTAAAATTTGAAAAGCAAGCAACCGACGCAAGGGGAACAATTGTATTTTTGAGCTATGGTGACAAAAAGATCAACGTCGTCGAAATCAAAAAAGGATTCTCAAGAGGAGGACACTATCACACATTTCAGACTAGGCATTTTCTTCTTGCAGGTACAATCGAGTATCGCCAAACCGACCTGAGGACAGGTGAGGAAAAAACAGAGATCATCTCCTCACCACAGATAATCACTGTGCCTCCAATGGTGGCACATCTTTTGACTGCACAAGAAGACACCATATTTGCTGAAGAGTTCGCACAGGACTATTCTGCAACCGAATACCCAAAATACCGAAATATAGTGACTCAAAAGCTATGACATATTCTGTGTGGCTTGAGCCTGCCACAAAGGATGCAGAATACATCTCAAAGATAATCAAACGACTCGGCAAAAAATACGATGCGCCGCTCTTTGCGCCGCACATCACAGTGCATGGGAATATTAGAAAATACTCACTTGCACTCAAAGCGGCAAATGCATGTGCAGATCTCTCAAAAATTCGAGTCAGTTGCGTCAAAATAAGACACACCACATACTTGTGGAAGACGCTTTATGTTGAAATAAAAAACAACAAAAGATTGCAACTGATCAACCGTACACTTGGATCAACTCTTGCAAACAGATACAAATTTGCCCCCCACATCAGCCTCATCTACAAGAAGCTTGACACCAAGACAAAAAAGCAGATCATCGAAGACCTAAAAATAAAGCGTACTTTTTTGTTTGATAGAATAACTATAGTCAGATCCTCAAAAAATGTCTCAAAGTGGAAAAAAATGAAAACGATACGGCTAAAAAATTAGTGAAAATCCATGACTTGTTAAAATATTAGTTCTTTTACAGAAATGACAGAACATGGCGACTCTTACTATTGAAGAAACCAAGGCTTTTGTAGAAAAATTAATCGCCACAGGAAACGGCGACTTGGGGCGGCTAAACCATATCTATTCTATGCTACAACAAGGGCGACCACTGTACGAATCAGACAAGAAATACCTTGACTCCAAACTTGCCCAAGAAATCGGCCTTGGATACAAAGTCCAAGTGAGCGAAGACATCGCGACACAAATCCAAAAGCTAATTGATGCCGGCAGCGGAGATGTCGGCCGACTGCAGTTCATCTTGGAGTCGCTAAAGCAGGGAAAGCAGCTGTACAAATCTGATCAACATTATCTTGACTCAAAGCTTGGGCGCAAAGTAGATTATCAAAGTTTGGTTAAAAAACCAGATCCAACAAAGACGATCGAGTCGCTCAAGTCGCAGATCCAGTCGGCAAATGAAAAAATCATGCATCTCGAATCGGTCCTCCATCATAAGGTACGGCAGCTAGACACTCTACAGGCCTTGGAGCCACCAAAAGCTGTGATCCGAAGAGGAGCGATGCCAAAAGGGTGGAAGCAAGACGCAACAGAAAACATTGCGGAAATCCAACAACAAATCAAGGTAGAACAGACAAAGTTGGATAAAGAAAAAACGGAAGCGGAAAGACTCAAAATCGAACAATCAAAATTGATGCAAATAATTCTGGACAGGCAGGAATTTGAAAAGCAAGTCAAAATAGAGCAAGAACGACTACAACACCAAATTGAGAGAGAAAGACAGACCGTCTTGGAGCAATCAAAGCTTATAGAGCAGATAAAGTCAAAAGAAGCAGAGCTAGAGCAAGCAAAAAAAGAGCGTGACGCAATAATTGCACAACTCCAAGAAGAGCAATCGCGTCTAACAAACCACATCTCGGCAGAGCGCTCTGCACTTCTTGAGGCAAAAAGCCAGTTTGAGAAAATAAATTATGAAATAAAGCGCGAAGAAGAAGAGATAGCAAAACAGGTCGAACAACAACGCGCAAAGCTTGCAGAGCAGGCAATGTTGGCACAAAAAATAAAGCAAGAAAAAGAACAGCTAGAGTCAATTCGTGCAGAACACGAAAGACTCGTACAGTCTGCCAAGTCACAGGAGCAACAGCTCGAAGAAGAAGTGAAAAAAGAAAAAGCGAGGCTTGAGCAACAAGAAAAACTGCTAAGAACGATCTCAAATTATGAAAAATATCTTGCCACCTCAAGGCAAAAACAGTCCTTGCTTACTGCAAAAATACAGGAGCAAAAGGCGTTACTGCAAAAGGCGGCTCCGTCCATCTCCCAGGTAGAGAGAGAACAGGAACTACTCGAAAAAATAATCCAAGAGCGCGCTCAGCTAGAACAACAAATTAAGCTGGCGGAATCGGAGCTCAAGTCAATAAAGAAAGAAAAAACAGAACTGGAAAGGCAGATCAGAGCAAAAAAGAAAGTAGTCGTTGCGACAAAGAAAAAAGAAGCGGCAAAATTAAAACAGCTCAAACAAAAAAAGAAAACTTTGGAAAAAGAAGTAAAAGCCGAAGCCACCAAAATAAAAAATATGACAAAAGAGCTGGAATGACTACCAAATTCTGACTGTGATTTCTTCACCGTTGCCAAACGGAAAGGTGGCAGTGCGCACATTTGGTTTTTTTGCAATATGTCTTGCGTAGTTGCGCATGAGCCGGCGGTATTTTTCAGGGTACAGCATGTTGTCTGTTGCGATGATTCCGCCTATCTTTGTCATGGGAAGCACAAGATCGAAATATTTCTTGGCGTTTTCCTTGTCTGCATCAATCAGCACGAAATCAAACCGCGGCCTTTTTTGCATGCCTCTTAGCACATCAAGTATCTTTCCCTGCTTTATGCAAATCATTTTGAGAACACCGGCACGCTCAAAATTCCTCACAGCTCTTTTGATCTTTTGCGGATTTTGCTCTATTGTGACAATCCTCGATCTTTTGCGGTCTTGGGACAGTGCCTGTGCAAACCACAACGTGGAGTATCCGACCGATGTCCCAAGCTCCAAGACTTGTGTTGCTTTAATGCTGACAAGCAAATCGCGGAAAAACACGCCAGTCTCCTTTGTGATTGCAAGCATTCTCTGGTCTTTACTCACATCAATTTTTCTTGATTTTTCAAGCTGGGAGCGCCTCTCGAGAGCTTTTAAGACGGCGCTGATCTTATTGTGCAACCGATACCGATTTGCACCACAATTATAATTCTGTATCTCATTTTGGCACAACAAAAAAGCCGATCTTTGAATCAGCTAAACAAATTATATTTGGTTTTGTAAAACTCACACAAAGTTGAACGCCTACAAACACGCGTCGCATCTTGAGATTGTGGAGGATATAGTCAACCTGGACCCAGGAATGCGATTTGCCGCCATAATCGATCTAAAAGGGAACATCCTAGAATCAATCATGAAGAAAGGCAAGACATCTCTCAAATCCCAAAAAGAAGAAGAGCATTTTTGCAAGCAGGTGGCGCAGCGGCGAAAAATGAGGCAAGAGTTCAACAAGAGCCTCGGCAAAGTAAGATATGTACACGTGGAGCGCGAAAAGGTAACTCAAATAGTGCTGTATCCAAGAAGAAAGACCATTTACTTTACGATGGAGCCTGAGATGAGCGTACCAAAAAAGCTGGCAATAATAAACAAAGTCAAAAGAATCACGATGCATCTGTGATGATTGATTTGTTTGAACTAAACATGCTAAAGCATTAGAGGGCAAAAACCATAAACGACAACGTGGAGACGCACCATATCGTATACATACTTGGAACAATCGTGGCGCTTTCTGTGTTTATACCTCTTATTATCGGGTATCTTGGCATACTCTAAAATAGATAACACGTCACAGGCTGTACGATGAAGGTGCTAGTTGATGAAATGGATGACGGGTGGGACGAAAGACTCAGAAGTCTTGGCTACGAGGCATATTCTGTCAAAAAACTGCTCAACGAGGGCAAGAAACTGCGCACCGACTACTCTGTAATCAACTATGCAAAGGAAAACGGAATGATTCTGATCACCCGTGACACAGAATCGGGCAAGGCATGCCAAGAAAACGGACTGCCGTGCATTCTTTTGGATAACGACGAGATATTCAAGATAGTAGTCGAGAAGCTAAAGTCGTTTTAGGCTAATTTTTATGCAACGTCGTCCGTAGAATCCTATGGAAAGCTGCGACGTACGCACTCGGGCGTATAAAAACGGCAAGACCTTTGAGCAGTGCAAGCAGATGGCAGAAACGATGAACTCTGAGCTCAAAGGAATAATAGAAAAACAGGGAAAGGTACAGTGGTCTGAAATCTTGGCCAAGGTGGACCACGACGAGCTTGTGTACAAACTCACACTCAAGTATCTAAGACGCGACGGCTATGACATAGGAAACTGGCAGAGGCCCGAAGTCAAAAAACTCTAAGATTCTACCTTGCAGCTCCACCCGCTGCTTTTGATCTTTTTTACCATGATGATTGGGGTGAAGATGAGCAGGGGTATGGAGATGGCAATAAACAAAGTTTGAAGCTGAGTCACAGCCAAAGTGAATGCCACTGCACCAGAAGCAGAAACAAACGTTGAGACAAACGTTCCAGCACATGTGGGGCACGCAATAAACAGCCCTGTTGCAGCAGCAACGCTACCCATGCCGGCGCCCTTTTTTAGGATGGTGAACGCGTTTGCCGCAATTGCGGCGTTGAGGCCAACCAGATAAGATACGGCAATCTGCAACACCAAGTTTATTGGAATCACCTGCATGCCCAAATGCTCAGTCATGTAAAAGATGAACTTTGGTACATACCCGACTTCGCCGCAACACGGTGCAATCTGCGCAGAGGGAACTTTGACGTTATAATGATAGGAAAATGTCACATCTGGCTGATACACAAGTATGCCTGAAGTGAGGGAAAAAAATATCCCGTAGCCTATTGCAGTTGCGGCAAAGATCCTCCTTGACTTCCTGCTCCAGGTGATCTGTGCTATGATGGACCAGCTGTCGTCTTTTGAAGCTTGGACTTTGTGTCTGTGGTACAGGTAAAAACCATATGATACAGCGCCGAGGGCCAAAATCAGCATGACGTAAAATGCGACTCCGAGTCTCTCAATTGAAGGCAGCGCGGCCGGTGTTATTTCAGCATTGCCAATTCTTGCATATATGAGAAACAAAATTGCGATGCTTACAAAGCCGAGCGCAATCAGAGTCCTGCCATCACGACCGTCCATTTTATATTAGCACAAAATATCTGGAATTAAATCGTTATCTCGCCGCGTTTCTCAAGAATCGACGTAATCTGCTCCAAACTCGCAACATGAAATGTCTGGCAAAGTTTGTTCGATTCCAACAAACTAGGTAATATCTACCATACTAGGCCATCGTGAGTGTTGAAGAAGCGGCATCTGGAAAAGATCGGTAGCCCTACCTCCGATGATCCAATGGATGCGTATCGAAGCATCATCCTCAGAGCTGGTAAACAGGAGGAGGAACAAAAAGACATTGAAGAGACTGTCGCCGAAGCTGGCCATGAGACCAGGAGTGTGAACCAAGTAGTAAAGCTGGTGAACCTGCACCTCAGCGAGAAGGTAAAACGATTAAACGAAATCAAGGCCGCCTCCAAGCGTTTTGACGACGAATTGAACATGTTCACCAATCCAGTGGTGCAAGAAGCGGATCAGCCCTCCGAGCTGCAAACAAGCCCGACGGCGCAAGAGCCAAGCAGAGCCGCCCAAGCAAGTCCTAACATCGAGTCGCAGCCGGTATACGGCGATCTCTTGGCACTAATAAACAAATACGGCTTTGAACAGTTGTCTCAGGCACTTGATGCAATACTGTCCAAAAACCGAAACGCGCAATAACTGAGCTGACACAATATTCAATTATGCACACATAAATGATGTTTGAATAAAACAAACACCCTTGTGCACTTAACTCCAAACTTTGGTTATATACTATGGATCGCAAGTACATTCACAAAAACGAACAGCTAAGTGACGCCGATGACCCACTGGGCGCCACACAAAGAAAGATCAAATTTCAAAGGCAGCCGGCAGACAGTTCTTCTGAAACTCCTGCACAACTTGCAGAAAACACTCCAAAACCAGCCCATCACGAACATGCAATCAAGTGCGACATTGATGACAGCAAGGTTGCAGAGTTGAGAAGAATTCAGCTAAAAAACAAGCTCAAATTTATGCAAGGCGAGGAGGAATTCTCACCACAAAAAGAAATCGACATCTTGGGAAACGAGTTCGAAGCAGACAAAATAGGCCAAGAAGTCACAGGACTCTTGTTTCAGTACGAAAAACAAAAAATGTTGATGGCGCAAAGACAGATACAGGAAGAAAGGGCGCTTGTTCAAGAACTCAACCAAAAAGTAGAGCAAAATATATCAAAATTTATCAGCCTTGAGGCGCGGCTCAAAGAAAAACAGGCCCAGCTAGAAGATGAGGTCCGAATAAAGTCAAAGGCTCTCATCGAATCAGAAAAACTTGCAGCAATCGGCAACCTTTCGTCAAGACTCGCCCACGACCTAAAGAATCCTCTGTCTGCACTCAAGGTAATTACAGAGCTCCTCAAAGCTGCCACAAAGGATCAATCGGATCCGACTTTTCAAAGTAAGCTTGAGGCCGCAAACGCCGCAATATTTAGAATGACTCACCAAATAGACAACGTCTTGGATTTTGTAAAGGAAGCAGACTTGAAAGTAGAGCCCACGAGCATCTATGAAATACTAAAGCTTGCAATGAACAAGATCCCAGAAAAAAGCGACGTAATCTTGGATATCCAGCAAAACGACATGGTCATCAACTGTGACAAACAAAAGATGGCAGTGGTTTTCTCAAACATCATGCTCAATTCTATTCAAGCAATGAACAACAAAGGAAAAATCACAATCCGGTTCTACCAAACACCAAAAGACATAATCATAGATTTTGAAGATACCGGACCGGGCATCCCGCAAAACATCATTCACAAGATATTCGACCCACTCTTCACTACAAAACAGCAAGGCACAGGGCTTGGGCTGGCGACATGCAAAAACATAATTCAGCATCATGGCGGCAATATCGCGGTGTCTAACGGCCCGACCAAATTCACGCTCATGCTACCACGGTGATTAAGTTGGAAGACTATGCAACGAACAATTTCAACGTGAGGCCAGCACGATGAAAGCAGTCACAGCGCTGGTAGTAGATGACGACATCTACAACGTGGATCTTTTTTGCGAATATCTCGAACTGCTAAAGGCAAAGGTGGTGGGTCGTGGCTATAATGGACGCGAAGCAGTCGAACTTTACATGCAACACAAACCGGACGTGGTCTTTTTGGACATTCTGATGCCTGACTACGACGGAATTTATGCGCTAGAAAACATACGAAAGCTAGACCCAAACGCCTATGTGGTGATTGTGACTGCCGTAGTGGATAACGCCAGCAAAAACAAAATCGCACAGTTAAACCCAAATCACATAATTACAAAGCCATTTGAGCCAGAATCGATTGCTGAGATTGTAGAGAGCCTAAGTAAGCTAAAGGCATGCGCACAGTGACACCACAGAATTAAAAAAGAAAAATACTTGCCGTTACGCACAGCAAAGTGATTTTTTAAAATCTTCTACGTTTCTTGTGTATTTGCACTCCTTGCATACGTGCCAAGCTCTGCTTTTCAAGACTCGCAGCGGCGTATCGTATGAGGCAGAATACATCTTTCCGCCGCAAGCTGGACACGGTATTGGTATGTCGATTTTCATGACGGAACTTGGTGTATTTTGGATTTAAGAGCCGCGTAGGACTGATAAGTTATCCATGTTCTGTGCAACCGATCATCCTCACTCTTTATATCAAATCAAATGCTACACAATACAAGGATTGAATATCAACCAAAAAGAAGAGCCGGACTATTCTACTGCAAAAATAATTTACGTCGGATTCATTGATCCCTACGCACTAGAAGGGATCATTGTTTTGCAATCTGACGACAAAAAAGAGTTCCACATGAGGGCCTTCTCAGGCGAAGTCGCCCGCCACATCAAGAGCTTTATTGAGGGAAAACGAGACACGCTGCCTACCATCTACAACATGATAGAGCAGCTTTGCGAAGAAAACGAGCTGTTCTTAGTCAAAGTCAAAGTCTATGAGAGCGGCAGCGTATTGCGTGCAAATCTGTACTTTACTGGCAAAAAAGACATCGTGCTTCGAAATTACAGGGCGTCTGATGCGGTTGCATTGGCGGCGTTCTACAACATACCGATCCTAGTAAGAAAGACGCTTCTAAAGGAACGGGTGGAGGCCTAGGTCAAGACTTGGGCAAGCCTGCCTTCCTGGTAGGCCCGCTTGAGCTCCATCGCAATTCTTCTGCCCACGCCAAAGGTCTCACCGTACTGGTATTTTGTGTATGGCGAGGTAGTTGCAACTATGGGGTTTCCTGGAACGCGAAGCGAGACGTCATAGACTACCAGCTCCAAATCCTTTGTAATGACGCTTTGAAGCGAGAAGGGGCCTATTATTCCAGGAGGGTAGACCCTTTTGACGCCTGCCACAAAGCGGTCTCCGATCTCAATTACCTTTTCAAGCAATGACTCTCGAATGCTTGCGGGGGTGTGGCCTACCTCGATGTTCTGGATGTCGATGCCAATGTCCAACTGCTGCTTTGCAGGAATCGCGTTATAATCGTGTAGGTTTGTCTGAAGCCTTCTTTCGATTCCAATAAAATCAACCTGCTCTGAGACTGGAGTGTAAAAATAGTTGAAATTCATGTATGTGCCAATAACTAATTCCTCGATGCTTGCCTTTCTTAGGTCTTTTTCATCAATGACTCCTTTTTTGAGCTTGTCCTCGGATTTTTTCACATAGTCGTCGTAGGAGGATGCAGTAAAAAAAGCGCGTTCAAGCTTGCGGGACTTTTCTTGTACCTTGACAATTACAGGCCTATCTATTTTGCGTGGGTTTTTGAAAAGCCTTGGATGCCTGATACGTGATTTCTCAAGCAGGTGGTACTGGTTTTTTGAATAGCTTCGCTCTTCTGCCTGAAACAGCGACCTGTTACCAAATATCGGCACCTTGAATCTATTCTCAATTGTGTCGTAGCCAAGGTACGCAGTAAGCGCCCGGTGCGGCACTATGATAGTGTTGGTTTCGATGAACATTTTTTGCATTTTTGGAGAAGCCATGTCTTTGAAGCTGTTCACCACAATGATTTCATCTGCAATTCTTTTGAAACGCCTGTACGGCTCGTCTCTTCCTTTCTGGCAAATTACGACTGTTTGGAGCCCCTCGTCTTTTGCTCCGTCCATTATCTCCAATGCGGAGTGGCTTCCAAGGACACCAATTCTAAAATCAGAATAGTTTTGAATTATCTTTTCAATCTCGGCACGCCTGATCATCGTATGGTTTGACTGTAATTCAAGGCTATATAATCAAACTCGTTTCCACTAGGCCGAAATATCTGCTTACACTGAAATAATCATCCTATTCATTACATTCATGCGGCTGGTAATCGGAATTACTGGTAGTACGGGTGTAATTTACGGCGTAAGAACCCTGGAGGTTCTAAAAGAGTGCAAGGTGGAAACCCACCTTGTCATCACAGAGTGGGCAAAAAAATGCCTTGCGATGGAGACCGATTATGCAATAGACGATGTAAAAAAACTGGCAACTACTTACTCAGACGACTCCAATCTGGCAGCCTCGATATCTAGTGGCACATACAGGACGGACGGCATGATTGTAATTCCGTGCTCCATGAAGACACTCTCTAGCATCGCAAACGGCTACGACGAAACCTTGGTGGCAAGATCTGCAGGAGTCACACTCAAGGAATCAAGAAAACTGGTTCTTGTACCACGTGAGACCCCACTGACTGCAATAAATCTGGAAAACATGCTCAAGCTTGCAAGACTTGGGGTTGTAATACTGCCTCCGGTTCCGGGATTCTACACAAAGCCAAAATCAATTGAGCAAATTGTCGACCACACGGTGGGAAAGTGCCTAGACCAGTTCAACATCGAGCACAATCTATACAAACGGTGGGGAACTTGAACAATTGCCAAAAATCCACTTAGAAAAACTGATCAGAGCAGAGCGACAGGCCGTCTTTGACCTAGTTGCAAATTATGAGAACTTTCAGAACATCCTACCACAGTATTTTCCATCAATACGCGTCCGCTCAGTGAGGGACAACGTGGCAGTGGTGGAAGAACACATCAAGCTTGGCAATCGCGAATTGGTGATGACTACAAAGCATGTAACGAAATACCCAGAACTCCACGAAATTTTTGTTCTGGGAGGAGATGCCAAAGGAAGCCACATCGTAGAAAAATATGAAAAAACCGACCAAGGAACAATGCTCATAGTGGACGCACATATCAAGCTAAGCGGCGCAAAGGCAATCGCGGCTATTTTTGCAAAGAAAAAGATATCTTCGGATTTTGGCAAAATAATTGACGAGTTTGCAAAAATTGCTGAAAAGTCCTAGTCTTTTTTCTCTTTGAGGTCCTTGAACTCACGCTCTGCCTCAAGCTTGCCTTTTTCGTACTCCATTCTGGATTTGCCCAGCGTTCTTGCAAGCTCTGGGATCTTTTTTGCACCAAAAATCAGTATGCCTGCTATGACTATAATGAAGATCCATTCCTGCCCCGCAATGAAGCCAGCAACGTTTCCAAGCATTGTGACTTTGTATGGTCAAACTTAGGATTTAAGTGTTCTAACTTTACGCTCGCGCCGCTCAAGCACTATCATGCCTGCCAGGTACAGTGCAATCATCGGGCCTGAGATGAACCACATGGTGACGCCGCTTCCGTCTGGGGTTACCGCAGCGCCAACTATGACCAATGCGACTATGGCGTATCTTATATTGTTGCGCCAAAACTTGACATCTGTTAGGCCGGAGACAGTTGCGGCATACATGATTAGCGGGAGCTGGAATGCCACGCCGAACGCAAGCAGAAACTGCAACACAAAGGTGACAAAGTCTACCACATTTAGAAACGTCACAAGACCTGCAGATTCACCGTACTGGTACAAAAAGTCAAGTATGAATGGTATGGCAACAACATAAGAAAACACGGCCCCTGTGACAAACAGGGCCAAAGCCGGCAGAGCAATTGAGCGAACTGCGTGCACCTCGGTGTCTTTTAGTGCTGGTTTGATGAATGCCGTAAG
Source organism: Candidatus Nitrosotenuis sp. (assembly GCA_035575435.1). Lineage (GTDB taxonomy): Archaea > Thermoproteota > Nitrososphaeria > Nitrososphaerales > Nitrosopumilaceae > Nitrosotenuis. The sequence continues at coordinate 33,356 of DATLXX010000001.1, read as the reverse complement.
CTCACGCACTATTATAGGCATTGACACTACGACTCCAATTAGAGCTGCAACGTAGACTTGGGCATAAAACGCTTGACCGGGTGCAGTCTGGATGAGCTGTACTTGGGATGGCACAAGCGTCTCTTTCATGTAGTCTGTTATCTGGGCGGCAAAATTGTGCAGCGGATCTGGCATTGGATAGTACAGGGTAATTCCGTTGGCAACCAGTGGCTCGGCACGAAAAGTCAACACAAAGGTGATTATGATGCCCACACAAATCACGACTCTTACCAGCCTGCGGCGCAGCTCCGCCAAATGTGCATAAATTCCCTGAATCTCGGACATTTCTGATATATCTACGGCGCGAATCTCTATTTAGGTTACGAAAATCCGTCCTAGTGCTTGCCTGGGATGGGAAGGAGCTTGGCATCTGCAAGCCCTGATTTTTTTCGCTCTTCTTCTGTGATGTCTTGAAACTCAATCGATATGGTTGCTTTTAGCTTGAACTTGGACTCTAGCTCCTTTGCAAGCCTACCGATTTCCTCACCGGTGTAGATCTCCTTTGAGCCCTCCAAAAATACCCTGCTTCCCTTTTCTTTTTGCTCGCCGCCGAATTTGTTTTTGAGGAATTTACTTACCTCCTCGACCTCGGACTTTTCTACGTTGTTGTGGTAAAATGTAATTCCCTTTACTGGCGTATAGTCCATCGGGGTTCCATGTCTGTACAAGAACACGCCGATAAATATTGCCTGATCCTCCGGCTCCTTGACTCCTTTTATCTCCCAGTTGAGAACTTTGTTTGGATCGTATGACGCCTTTGAAATTTCGTCGGATGTGAGCTTCCAGTACCTGTGTCTACTCAATTCAGCTTCTGACTGTTGTTGTACTATAAATTCAATTCGAATCATTTTGTGGCATTTTGTGAATTCAAGATTATATTAGAGAAAAATATTGTGCAATCATGCCACTTTTTGAGGTGCAGGTCATAATTGAAAACAAGCCAAGCATGAGCGACCCCGAGGGCCAGACCATTCTAAACGACTTGGTTCTGAAAGGAAGCTATTCCTCAGTCAAAAAAATCCGTTCCGCAAAGATGCTTAAATTCCAAATCGACGCTGCGACAAAACAAAAAGCACAAGACACAGTCAAAAAACTCTGCGATGACTTGCGTATCTACAACCCGATGGTAAGCAAGGTGACGTTTTCTGTGGTCTAGTCTTTGCCCCCAATGGACTTGACTGTCTCGTCTATTAACAGCTTGCTTCGTAGGTATGCCGCAAGGTCGGTCTGAGTAATTACGCCGACGAGCTTTTGGTTTTCGAGCACTATGAGCCTTCGTATGTTGTTGTTTAGCATCTTTTGAACTGCGTCCTCGATTGTAGTTATGGGCTCCACCCACCTGAATTTCGGAGACATTATGTCCTTTACTTTGAGCTCAGATGCGAGCTTGTCGGCAGCAACGAGCTTTCTCACAAAGTCGGCCTCGGTGACTATTCCAACGGGGTTTTCTCCTTCCATGACTACGAGGAAGCTGATGTCCTTATCTTTGAGCAGCGTTGCTGCCTCGAGGCAGCTTTTGTCTTTTGATATGGTGATTACGTGCTTGTTCATGATGTCTCTTACATGTCCCATAGTTTGAGTGGCTTTTTTACAGATAAAAAAGATTTGTTGCCGAGATCTGTGATGCGGATTTTCCGATTTGATTTAATAATCTCATTATTCAATTTTACATGTGAAGGTAGGCGTCATCGTATTTCCGGGCAGCAACTGCGATCGAGACATGTACCATGTCTTACAGGACGTCTTTAAGCTTGATGTTAAATATTTCTGGCACGAAGAGAAGCTGCCAAAGGACCTTGACGCAGTGGTTCTGCCAGGAGGATTCTCTTACGGAGACCGCCTCAGAGCGGGAGTGATCGCTGCACACAGTCCAGTCATAGCAGATGTGAAGAAAATGGTAGACAAGGGGATGCCAGTTCTTGGAGTCTGCAACGGATTCCAAATTCTAGTCGAGGCACAGCTCCTGCCAGGGGTGTTGCTCAAAAACACCTCACTGACGTTCATGTGCCGCTGGACCGAACTCATAGTTGAAAACAACAAGACCCCGTTCACAAACAAATTCAAGCTGAAACAAAGAATTCCAATTCCAATCGCAAATGGTGAAGGAAGATACTACGTGGACAAGCCCACTCTTGAGAAGCTAAAGAGGAACAACCAGATAGTGTTCCGCTATGGTGAAAACATCAACGACTCTGTGTTTGACATTGCCGGAATCTGCAACAAAGAAGGAAATGTGGTCGGAATGATGCCACACCCAGAACGCGCAGTGGAACCAGAGATAAACCCGCACGACTCCAAACCATCATCGCTTATTTTTGAATCGCTCATTGCAACAGTTGGGACAAGAAGATGAGTCTGCAACCACAAGAGCTGCAATATCTTACAAAAAAAATAGGGCGACATCCAAATGAAACCGAACTCCACATTGTGGCGGCCGAGTGGTCAGAACACTGCTCGTACAAATCATCAAAAAAACACCTCAAAATGCTTCCCACATCTGGACCGCGCGTGATCCATGAGAAGGGGTTCGATTCCGGGGTGCTGGATGTGGGCGATGGCTATGTTGTCACCGTACACATTGAAAGCCACAACCACCCCTCTGCAGTAGAGCCGTACGGCGGAGCGGCCACCGGCGTAGGTGGGGTCATAAGAGATATCTTGTCTGCAGGCACGCGACCAATTGCAATACTGGACGGACTTAGATTCGGAGATATTGAAAAAGACCAACACGCAAGATGGCTTTTCAAAAATGCAGTAACTGGAATTGCAGACTATGGCAACTGCCTTGGCATTCCTACTGTGGGCGGCGAAGTCGAATTCGACAAATGTTACACAAATTACGCGCTAGTCGATGTGGCTTCAATCGGATTTGGAAAAAAAGAAAAGCTGATCAAAAACAACGCACAGGAAGGCGACGTAGTGGTGCTCATTGGCGGCTCCACCGGGCGCGACGGAATTGGCGGCTCACAGTTTGCATCAGATTCATTAGAGTCAGAGGATCGCTCAGCGGTGCAAATCCCAGATCCGTTCATTGAAAAACTGATAATCGAGGCCACCCTTGAGGCAAGAAACGAGGGGTGCATCAAGGCAGTAAAAGACCTAGGTGGAGGAGGACTCTCATGTGCCATTTCAGAAACGGCGGACGCACTTGGAGTTGGAATAGAGCTTGATGTGACCAAGGTCCATACAAGGGAACCAAACATGAATCCGACCGAGATTATGACTTCCGAATCACAAGAAAGAATGCTGATCATCACAGACAAACAAAAATTGAAAAGGCTCCAAGAAATCTGTGCCAAGTTCCACGTCAACTGCTCGGTAATAGGCAAAGTGACCTCTGACAAGATGATGAAAGTAAAAAGCAACAGCTCAGTAATTGCCCAGATGCCGGCGGAGATAGTCGCAAACGCACCACTTCTTGATAGGCCGGCAAAAGAGCCCGCATACATAAAACAACTACAAAAAAAGCCTGAACCAAAATCTGTCTCTGATCTCTCAAAAATAATCATGAGGATGCTTGCGAACCCAAACATCGCAAGCAAGATCTGGGTGTATGGGCAGTACGACCATGAGGTAGGAATCCGCACAACAGTAAAACCCGGCTCAGACGCAGCCGTACTACGACTGGATAACGGAAAATACCTCAGCGCAAAAATCGACGGGAACCCAAAGCACTGTTATTTGGATCCGAAACAAGGGGCAATGGGCTGCTTTGAGGAAGCATGCAGAAACGTAGTATGCACAGGCGCGACACCGATTGGGATGGTGGACCACCTACAATTTGGAAATCCGGAAGACCCAGAAATATTTTGGACGTTTCTGGAGTCCTTAAAGGGAATAACCGAGTTTTCAAAATTTTTTAACATCCCGTGCGTGGGTGGCAAAGTCAGCCTATACAACGAGACGCCGCAAGGGCCAATCAAACCGACCCCGTTGATTGGCGTATTGGGGCTAATTGACAAAAAACCTCTCAAACCACAAAAGGTCAACGACGGCGACCTGATTATATTGGTTGGCAAGACAAAGGACGAGCTTGGCGGCTCTGAATACTATGAATACATTCATGATTTTATTGGAGGGCAATGCCCACAAGTCGACCTAGTAGAATCAAAGAAAAACATGGATGCTGTGCTGTCTTTGATTCGGGCTGAAAAGGTAAAAGCTGCTCATGACTGCTCAAAAGGCGGTTTGGCCATAGCAGTATGTGAGCTTGCAATGACTAGCAATATTGGGTGCACAGTTGCACTTGAAAACATACCACAAGAAAGAATACCAGACGATAAAATCATGTTCTCTGAGAGTCATTCTAGGTATGTTTTGGTAATAGAAGAATCCAATCTTGAATCTGTGATCAGCATGTTAAAGAAGAGCCAAGTTGAATTTGGCCTGATTGGGAAATTCCATGGCAATGACATCATATTTACTAATAACAACAAGGAGGTGGCAAAACTAAGGGTTGATAAGGCACATGACAAGTGGTTTAATTCACTAAGGGAGCTGGTGTTGCATGGTTAAGGAAAACTGTGGCGTAGTCGGCATCTACAGCAAGGACGGCTCCAACGTAATACCTATGGTAATTGACGCACTCAGAGCTCTTCAACACAGAGGACAGGAGGCATGGGGGCTGGCAATCCCAAAAAAAGCTCCCCTCAAGAGGCTCGGACTGGTTTCTGCGGCCTCCTCAGAATTCGATAAAATCACAGAAGAATACGCATCCCCTGCCGCAATAGGTCATGTGAGGTACTCAACCGTAGGAAGAAGCAATCTTGACAACGCCCAACCACTAAAAGTCAAGGATCTCTGCATTGCGCACAACGGCACAATAGCAAACGTAGCCGAGCTTGCAAACATGGTCGGAGGGTGCACCTTTACACCTCAGAACTCAAGTGACACACTCATTGCAGCCCAGCGGCTTGTTTCTTTGATGTCCACAAACGGCAAACTTGGAAGTGCTCTTTCTATTCTTAAAAATGAAATGGCCGGATCATACTGCTTTACATTCGTTTCAGACGATAATGCGGTTTATGCTGCACGGGACCCGCGTGGATTCAGGCCGATGGTTCTTGGCTCAAAGGAGGACGGCCAAGTGACAATCGTTGCATCTGAGTCGTCCGCGCTTGCAGCAATTGGAGCAAAGCTAGTCCGTGACGTCCTGCCAGGCGAGCTTTTGAAGTTTAGCAGTAACGGCATCGAGTCAGAGATGTTTTCCGAAGAAAAAAAACACGCGCACTGCTCATTTGAGTTCACCTATTTTGCGCATCCCACAAGCAGAATGGAAGGAACAAACATCTACATGGCAAGAAAGAGAATAGGCCAATTTCTCGCAAAAAAATTCCCGATAAAAGACGCTGACTTGGTCATTCCTGTGCCTGACTCTGCCAGACCGGCAGCACTTGGTTATGCGCAGGAGCTTGGTCTTCAATTCGACGAAGGGCTTCTCAAAGACAGGTACAGCAAGAAAGGGCCACTCCGAAGCTTCATTGAGCCGCACCAAAGCGATCGCGTTGAAATAAACCGCTGGATAATCCCAATCACTGAAATAATTTCAGGCAAGCATGTCGTAGTGATAGATGACAGTCTTGTGAGAGGGACAAGCTCAAAGGCGATAATCAAGGCCCTCAAGCGCGCCGGCGCAAGAAAGATCAGCATGCTGATCACATACCCTCCAATCAAATACCCATGCTATGCAGGGATCGATTTTCCATCCCAGGACGAGCTGGCTACTGGCGCAAACCAGTCTGGAAATGATGAGGAAATAATTGAAAAGATTCGAAACGACATAGGCGCCGACTTTTTGGGCTACAACGATGCTCAAAACCTCGCAAACGCAGTGGGGATCCCACTGGATTCTCTGTGTTTTACGTGCACCACCGGCGATTACAGCACTCTTGGAATAAAACCAACATTCAAAACACGCGAGGAAATGAAGGGTGAGTAGGCATGGAGATCGCGTTTGTCCTAGTCAAATGTGAGGTGGGTCACGAGATGGATGTGATGCGTGAGCTCCTAAAAATCGAAAATGTCAAGGAAACACACGGCACATACGGAATGTATGATATCTTTGTCAAAGTTGTGGGACAAACACACAAGGACGTGGCAGACACGGTGACCAAAAAAATAAGAAAACTGCCAAACGTGGTGTCGACAACCACACTTTCCACCATTCCGGAACAAGGCGGCAAGTAATCTGAAATCTTAATACCTAGATTTGCATTATTTTAGCAATGGCCGCATACAAATTCCTGATCATTGCAGGAGTTGCCGTCATCGCAGCAGTAGGCGGCATAACCGCATTTTCCCTGTCAAAGGGTTCTTTTGCAACAAATGACTATGAAATAGATGTCGACCCATTCAAAGATCCGCAAAATCTCTTTGTTACGGCACGTGTCATGATACAAAACACTGGAGGAAAGCCGCTCACAAATGTAGAAGTTAATTATGGCGACGGCGACACCTTAAAACTTGGCACACTGGCTCCGGGCCAAAAAGTCATCCTTTCTCCTCCACCCGACAACCCCCTCCAGTTTGTCACAGTGAGTGCAGATAACGGGATAATGGTGACAAAACAATACAGAATCCCGCCAAAGATGCCGGGGATGATGGGCTCCTAAGTCCAAGCCTTTTTGTCTTTTTTTGCGATCCTTACATCATCCACATAAACGTGATCTTCGAAGTCAAAAACAGTGTGCCACCTCTTGTCATGGGGGAGCATCGTGTCTAATTCTCTTACCCTTTTTTGGGTGGGGTATTTGTTTAACAAGGCGCCCCACTTCATGTTGGGTATTTTTGGCATGATCTCGTTTATGTCACGCATACTTTGTATCCAAAAATTCCGTTGATAAGTTTTTGTCTTTAGACTGCATTGTCGCACAATTCTACAAAATCCTGACACGTAGATCTAAGTGAGCCTTGGTTCTCCCATGTCGATTAGACCTAATATCGTTTGTTGGACGAACATCATTCATAGTGCACTGTGGCTTTCGCTATGTGGCCTGTTCTGGTCTAACCTGTCGGTGGCGTCTTTTAACGCAAGAACCATCAGACCTTCTGCTACTGTCTATCCAGTCTAAAGGATCTGTATTTGACATAGATTGCCCTCATACACCATTGTAGCGACCTTATCCTATCTCGACATACGCCTGCTGCTAGATTCGCAGTCGCTGCTCCTGGCTCCCAACGGTCCAATCTCTAATACATTAAATTAAATCAGCAGGCGTGATAACATGTTAATAAGAACATGATCAAGATGAGATCATCATTGATTTCAATCTACATCAACATGGCAATTATTGTGGGACTGTTTTTTCTGGCTTGGGGCGTGCATGCTTCTGCCCTCTTGGTGTTTTCTGTCTATGGGCTCATAGTATCATTGCTCAGCTTAAAGCAAAACATGTATGGAATTGTAAATTCATTTAATCATTTGGCATTTGTTGTGGGCATGTTGTTTTCAATGAAACTCTATGGGCCAAAATCTATCATTAAACCGTTTAATCCTGCAACTGGATTGGAAAACATAAAATTTAATGCAAAGTTTCAAAAGGTTTCAAGCGGTTTCTCATTTCTTTTTTGGCTAGCTCTTGGCGCAATAATTGAATTTTCAGTGCTTTGATGCACAAATCCCAACAATTCCGTACTGTCCAGTAGTTACGAATTCGTCCTATGTCGTCACAAACCAATTGTACAGTTAGATTTTCAGCATCAGTTCCTGAACCATGTTCTTCTTGGAACGGACATCCTCTCCGAACATTCTTTTGATGCCAGAAAAGACGGACTCGACAATCCAGCGGGAACCATAGCTTACGCTAGCACTCCATGCACGATAGTCGGCCTTTTGCGATGTGACTGCCAGTTTTCTTGTGTAACATCCTTTCGCATTTGGTACTGAATTTTTTCTGACCCGGATCGCAGGCACTGCGTCCATCCACTCAACACATGAAAATATCTCTCGGGAGTAGTATACGTCGTCGCCCAGAAGTTTTGTTATGGTACTGTATCTGGCAGATTCTCTGACCAGATATTTGAAGTGTTTTGAGTCATGCGAGTGTTCGTCTGTTGCCCTTGCAAGGATTTGTTTTGTGAACACATCCACGCCAACATGTATCTTGAGGAATCCCTTTCTGTGCTTTTGCCATTTGTGTGTGATCCACTCTCCACGATTGGCCAGCTTGATTCACGTCGAATCGACTACCAGCTGGATGTTTGGCAAGGGGCGCATGTTCAGCTGGATCTTCAGCTTGTTGATTCGCTTGTGGATTACAGTATAATCTGGAACTGCAGGCACATCATGGTATGTCCTGATTATCCTTCTGTCTGGCGGTAGCCAAGCCCAAAATACACCCAGACGTACCATAGGATCTTCATAAAGGAGTCCGGGTACAGGAACTTGCGATCCTTCTTTTTGTGGTTCATGGCCGCAAGTTCTTTATTTCAGGATTTTATTACATCAGTTGAGATGAAAATCTCGCCTTTCCTGATTAATCTCTCATTGTATTCATTCCAATTATACATGAAATTGGTCAGGTGAGTTCTGATCCAAAGCTATTCTGGTGGAATCAATTAGATCTATGTGTCAGGATTTTGTAGAATTGTGCGATAAAGCATCTTTAGACATCAAAAATACCTGATTTTCATATTTGAGCTCCAGAACCACAATCAAGCGGATATCAAAATTGTTATAATTAAAGCAGTATCACCAAAATCTGCGATTGAAGTTTCTTGGCTCAGGCAAGGTAAAGGATGTGTACGATCTCGAAGATGGAACACTCCTCTTCAAATTCAGCGACAGGGTGTCTGCATACGATGTCAAATTTCGCGATCCAATCCCACGCAAAGGCGAGGTGCTCTGCAAGTTTGCAGAATTCTGGTTTAACACCATCCCAGTGCCAAACCATTTTGTGAAATCTATCTCAAAAAGCGAAATAGTGGTAAAGAAAATGCAGATGGTTCCAATAGAATGTGTAGTACGAGGTTACTTTTATGGGAGTCTGATCACAAGGTGGAAGGAAGGCCAAGTCACAATCCCACCAGGAACAAAAACTGAAATTGCGGCAAAGCTGCCGACTCCAATTTTTGATCCTACGACCAAGGCAGAACACGATGAACCAATCAACAAGGAACTAGCAATCAAGCGGGGACTCGTAACAGAAGATGAGTTTGAATGGCTCAAATCAAAATCAATTGCTATCTACAATCTGATGTCTAAAACGGCAGATGCGGCAGGATTCATCTTGGCCGACCTAAAACTGGAGTTTGGCAAACTTGACGGCAAAATCCTGCTTGGAGACTCGATAGGTCCAGACGAGTATAGAATGTGGCCAAAGGAATCATACGAAGTAGGTAAGATACAAGAAGCGTACGACAAGCAGATACTAAGAGACTGGCTGACTGCCAATGGATATCAAAAACAATTTGATGAAGCGCGCAAGCAAGGAAAGGAACCAATTGCGCCGCCAATACCGCAAGACATCATCGACAAAATGTCGCAACGCTACATCGCATCGTACGTAAAGATCACCGGCAAGGCTCTCTGAGCACAATTCTCCAATTTCGACTCGAATTCTATTTTTTCAAATCTCACTTTTTGGCGGTTTTGCACCTGTTTGGGAACCGTGGCCACCGGATCCGCCATTTTTTTAAAATTTTCAACATTAATTGTACTGGTACTAAATATTCAATCATGGTACAATATTTGTTCTATTGCAACTAATATTTTAGTAGAGGTTGAGCTGAATTTGGAGTCGTTCCAAAATTTATTGGAACGTAAAAAAATTAATGCGAATAGACAAAAAAAGATGATGCGACGATCTTTTAGCTGAATTCAGAATCTGCAAATATCATGTCAACATTGCTCGAAAAACAAATCAAGATCAACCGAGTCATGACGATTTCCGTTGAGCAAGCTCGCGCTCTAGAAGATCCAGCAAGGGCGAAAATAGTGGAGGTGCTGTATCACAAACAGCTAACCACCGAACAAATTGCAAAGGAGCTTCAGAAAAACGGATACAACAAAGCCCTCACGACAATTCGACACCACCTAGACATACTAAAAGAAGCTGGACTAATCGAGATTGTCAAAATCGAGGAGGTGCGGGGTGCGGTAGCAAAATTCTATGGAACCTCCATACGACTAATTGCGAATCACTCACCAAAAGACTTTGACTCAAAATACTCTTCAATGATAAAATCGACATCTGCAAAAATCGAGAAAATTCTTGAAGGTATCGCAAAAAAACCGGCACTCCAAAAAAAGACAGAAACCGCATACAACGAATTCGTCTTGACAGAAATAGTCAACAGAGCCGTTGCAAACGTCCTTGAAAACAAAGACTTTGCAGCTCACAAAAAGCTCAAGTGACCTCGATTACAAACAATCCTTTTGTTTTTGGCTCTTGCAGCATTTTCACAATCTGTCTTGGCATGTCACAGCACGCCTTGTCACAACCTATTGCCAAAGTCCGGGGACACAAAAAATTACTTTTTCTAATGACAATGTCGTGGGGATTCTCAAGTATGAGGTCATCGTGACCTTTTCCTACGACCTCAAATGATTCGCCGTTTACCTGAATCGTGATCTTGACATTTGAATCAGATCGCCTCAGCATCTTTTTCATTTTCTCTGGTATTCCACTGCAGCCGCATTCTGCACTCACGCCTATTATGCAGTCGCCCTGCAAAGTAAGATCTGGTTCAGTCGTGATCTCGATCGTCCTTGGATGGTGCGCCCTCACATTTTCGTGGCCGTAAAACTGAATCTCAAACCGCACGATCGTCGCACAACTAGACTTAAATTAAACTTTCAAAACATCAAAAACAGAATTGCTTCCTTCTCAACAAGGTTATGACAGAGCCATCACTATATTTTCGCCGGATGGTAGGCTGTATCAGGTAGAGTATGCAATTGAAACAGTACGACGTGGTGCCATAGCTGTGGGAATCAAAAGCAAAGACGGCGTAGTTATTGCAGTAGAAGAAAAACCACGCAAATTACAAATCTCAGAATCAGCACACAAGATCTTTCAAATTGATGAACACATTGGATTCGCAGCAGCAGGATACATTCCAGATGCGCGAAGCCAAGCAGACGCTGCACGATTCTTTGCACAAAGCAACAGAATCGTTTATGATGAGCCAGTCGACGTAGAGGCGGTTGCAAAACATCTTGCGGACCAGTGTCAGCAATACACGCAGTTCGGCGGTGCAAGGCCATTTGGCGTCGCATTAATTATCGGCGGCGTCGACTCGCAGAACTCGTTGTTTCTAACAGACCCGAGCGGCACATACATCGCATATGATGCAGTGGCAATTGGCGCCGGCTCTGACCAAGCAAATGACTTTTTAGAAAAAAACTACAAACATGACATGTCACTCGAAGATGCGTCGGCTCTTGCAACAGCGTGCATCTACTTAGCAAGTGAGCAAAAAGAAGGCACAGATCACATCAAGATGTCACACATCAAAACATCAACAAAACAATTCGAAAAAGTAAATCAAGATCAAATCGCCCACTATGCAAAAATAGGCAAACAAAAATTCCCGATCCCAAGCAGCTAAGTTTTCAATATTGAATATCTCGGTCGCAATACCCGATTCTTGTCTTAAGGATGAGGCAACCAAACTGGACAAGTCACGCAAAGTCTCTCTTATTGCAAGAACCTGCGCGATATTTGGCATTCGCACCATTTACATTTACGAAGAAAGCGGGGGCTCTAGCTCTGATAGATTTCTTCTGTCTACAATTCTGCGGTACTTGGAAACACCACAATACCTGCGCAGGGAGCTGTTTCCAAAAATAGACGAACTCAAGTATGCGGGAATACTGCACCCACTACAAATTCCGCACCACTCGCTATCGTCAAATCCTAAAGAGCTCAAGGAAGGCGACATCAGGGAAGGCGCAATCGTCTACTACAAAGGAAAAAAATTCGTAGATATCGGAATACGTCAACTTGTTCCGTATTTTGGAAAAGAACGTGACAAAAAACGCATCACAGTTCAAATCAAAACCGTGACACCAAATATCACACTCAAAGAAATATCAGAAGACCAAATAAAGCAATATTGGGGCTACAAAGTCAAAGAAAGATCGAATCTCATAAAGCTGCTCGAAGAGTGGAACGGCTCCATCATAATGACATCAAGAAAAGGGAAACCGGCGACGCTGGAGCAACTAAATCATTACACACACACCGACAAGCCATTGCTGGTCGTATTTGGGGCGCCAGATCGCGGCCTTTACGAGATATTGGGTACAAAAATAAACATCAAGGGTGCAAAATCCTTGAACTTTTTCCCAGATCAGGCAACAGAAACTGTGCGCCTCGAGGAGGCAATGCTCGGCATACTTGCGATTCTCAACTTTGTAAACTCAAATTAAACCATCTTGCCACAAAGTCATGATGTCGCAAAAAAAATTTCTTACACTTGCAATAATCGTCGGAGTCATCGGAGTGATAATTGGCGGCATTACGCTCTTTCTTTCTCTGACAAGGGCCATAACTCCGTAACTTTCGTTATCCCTAGGTATATAATGGGGTTAACAAATGTTTTCGATTATCCATGGGCCATAGAAAACACAGCCAACCTCGACGTGGTAGTCTTGCATACCTTCCTAGAGGACGTGCCAAAAACATGGAAGCAAGAATTAGGACTTGGCCATCGATCACATCTGAGCAGCCCAAGCTGTCTGGCTATGCGGGATTCAAAGTAGGCTGCATTCAAATTGTAAGTATCGATGACAGAGAAAAAACACCAAACCATGGAAAACAGCTTGTCAGTCTTGGAACGGTAGTCGCAACTCCTCCAATCTCAATAATTGGAATTAGGGGATATCGTAACGATATCTATGGTTCACACGCATACTTTGATGTCTACAGCCCAGACATGCCAAAAGAAGTCTCCCGACTCGTGACAATAAAACCAAAAGAGGGGAGCCTGGAGAGGGCAGAAAAACTTCTCAACGCAGTAGATGAGCTTTACGCCGTAGTCGCAGTTTCCCCAAGAAATGCAGGGCTTGCACAAAAAAAGCCATATGTCTTTGAGGTTGCAGTGCAGGGCGGCGATATCAAAAAACAATTTGAATTTCTAAAAGGTCTCTTTGGCAAACAAGTCAAGGTCGAAGACGTCTTTGAGCTTGGCGCAAATGTTGATGTAGCATCAATCACAAAAGGCAAAGGATGGGAAGGCCCAATCACGAGATGGGGTGTCAAGAAAAAGCAGCACAAATCAAGAAAGAGTGTAAGGGCGCTTGGCACGTTGGGTCCGATTTCACCTTCTAGCATCATGTACACAGTTCCTCGCGCAGGACAGCGTGGATTCCATCAAAGAGTCGAGTACAATAAACGAATCATGATTATGAGCAACACTGAGAAAAATGAATACAAGATAAATCCAGCTGGAGGATACAAGCACTACGGTTTTGTAAATGGGGACTATGTGGTCTTGAAAGGATCAGTTCCAGGCACTTACAGGCGACTCGTTAAATTCAGAACGCAAATCAGAAACATTCCATCGAAGATCCTCAAACCAAACATTCTGGAGATCGTGGTATGAAAACACCAATACTCTCGTTGACTGGAACAAAACAAGAAGAAATAGAACTTCCCAAAGTGTTCCAAACTCCGTTCCGTGAGGATCTGATTCATCGCGCTTATGTGAACTTGGACTCTCACCGATATCAAAGACAAGGCAGACATCCCACTGCAGGCATGGATGTAGTGGCAATGTCCAACGACCCACCAACAGGTCATGGTCAAGCAAGAGTCGCCAGAATCCGGGGAGGAGGACCAAGACGTGGCCAGGCAGCAGGTGTGGCAATGGTACGAGGCGGCAGACAAGCACACCCACCAGTTTCAGAAAAAGTCATCTACAAAAAACTAAACAAAAAAGAGAGGCGACTTGCACTTTGTTCTGCCATCGCAGCTACTGCATCAAAAGAGTTGGTTGCGTCACGAGGCCATTCTGTCAATAAAATAGAATCATTCCCTATTGTGGTCTCAGACGACCTCGAAAAGATCTCAAAAGCAAAAGAGATCTCAAAAGTGCTAGACGCACTGAATCTCGCTGCAGACATTGAACGTCTCAAGTCCCGCAAAGCCCGTTCTGGCAGATCCGTCATCAGGGGAAGAAAAACAAAGACTGGAAAAAGCATCCTGTTTGTCACCAAAGATCCAAAATCACTTGCAAAAGCGTGCGGCTCATTTTTGGGAGTGGACGTAAAGGCTGCAAGCGACCTGTCGGTTCTTGATCTTGCTCCGGGTTCTCAACCAATTAGGTTAACAGTTTACACAAAGGCTGCATTAAATGAGCTTGCAAACATCAAATCACCACACTTGAAGCTAATGGAGGTATTACATTGAACACAACTCAGGCAACAAAAATAATTTTGAGGCCATACATAACAGAAAAGACCTTTGCGCTAATCGAAAAAGACAGCAGGATCTGTTTTATTGTGGATCCTAGGGCAAACAAGTCGCAAATCAAGGAAGCAATACAAACACTCTACGAGGAAAATGTTACCGATATAAACACGGCAAAAACGATTTCTGGCAAAAAGGCATTTGTTAAATTCGAATCCGTCGAAAAAGCCAGAGACCTAGCCACAAAGATAGGAATGCTATAATATGGAGCCTCAAACTTCAACTCTACAGGTGTCAAAGAATGGTTAAGGAATTTGATTATCGTGGAATTCCGTTGGAACAACTACAGAGTATGTCACTAGAGAAACTTTTCGAAATCTTCCCGGCAAGAGCGAGGAGATCGTTGACCCGCGGCATCACGGACGGCAAAAGGAAACTCATAGAGGAAATTAAGCTTGAAAAAGCCGGCAAATCAAAAAATCCAATCAAGACACACATTCGCGACTTGATTGTTCTTCCATACATGGTTGGCGTCACAATTAACGTATTTTCTGGAAAGGAATTCGTGCCGGTCACAATCACGCCACAAATGATTGGACATTACATCGGCGAATACGTCAGAACAAACAAGAGAGTTGTTCACGGTGCTCCGGGAGTCGGCGCATCTAGATCAAGTCTGTATGTGCCATTGAAGTGAATATTATGCCCGATTTTGGTTACGCTTTTGCAAATTTTGATTCGACAAAACACGTACGTGCTGCAGTCAGAGAGAAAGACATCTCGCCAAAACATGCGCGCGAGATAGCTAAAATGATCAAAGGGCTTTCAATTGAAAAAGCACGCGACTATCTGCAAGAAGTAGTCTCACTAAAACGCGCAGTCCCCTTTAGGAGATACAAAAACGAAGTTGGCCACAGATCCGATACTGGGGTGATGTCAGGCAGATATCCGCAAAAGGCTGCAAAAGAATTCATCAAACTCTTGGATAACTTGGAAGCAAATGCCGAATACAAAGGCATGGATCTTGACAGACTCAAAATAATCTCAGCGGTGTCCCACAGAGGTGTGATCATCAAAAGATTCACCCCGCGCGCCATGGGGAGAGCAACGCCAAAAAACAACACACTGACACATATTGAGCTGGTGGCTCAGGAGGCATAGAATTGTCGTCAATCAAAAACGTGATCAAAGATAACTACAACATGATGCTACTCAAAGATTACCTGCGAGCCGCAATTAAAGAGGCGGGATTCTCACACGCAGAAATCTCAAAAACACCGACTGGAACCAGGGTAGTCCTTCACGTGACAAGGCCTGGAATAGTTATAGGAAGAAAGGGAACAGGGATCAGAGATCTTACCGAAAAACTCGAAAAAGATTTTGGACTGAAAAACCCACAAATCGCAGTCAACGAAATAACACAGCCTGAGCTTACTGCAAGCGTGATGTGCAATAGACTTGCCTCACTTATTGAACGAGGCACTGCATTTAGAAGGGCTACTATGTGGACATTACAACAAATAATGAATGCAGGTGCAATGGGTGTGCAAATTACAGTGTCTGGCAAACTCAGAGGTGATCGCTCCTCTTTTGAAAAACACTCTGCAGGAATTCTTCCCCGCGCAGGTCACCATGCAAGGATGGTGGTGGAAGAAGACATCGCACACGTACCGACCCCAATGGGTTACATAGGAGTGAGAGTCAGAATCGCAAGAAAAGAAAAACATGTGCCAGAATTTGAGCTAAAAGGAGTAAAAGAGGAAAAAGCAGAACGTGAAGAAAGAGAAAGACTCAGACTTGAGAAGGAAGAAGAGGAACGCAGAGCACGAACTGAAAGCGAGGAAGTCAAGCTAATTGCGCAGAAAATCGAAAACATGGACCTTATGGAAGAAGTGGAGGAAAAATTGAAGTAAGATGGCCCAACTGAAAATGAAATCCATACGTGAGTTAAACGAACTTGATCTTAAACAGAGGCTCGAACAAGCAAGAGTCGAGCTCGCAAAGCTGAGAACTGATGCAGGAAAAGGAACACTGCGCAAAGAAAGTGGAAAGATCCGAGCAATGCGCAAAGAAATCGCACGCATGCTCACAAGACTAAATGAGTTGAAGCAAAAATGACGGGGTATCTGGTGAATAATGAATTGATAGGATTACAGGCACAAGTAGCCGAATCAACAAACAAATCGCTTGTTGGTTTGGAAGGAAAAATAATTGACGAGACCAAGTACATGCTCACTCTTCAGACAGCACGCGGCCTCAAGATGATTCCAAAACAACACAACATATGGAAATTTACACTAAGCGGCCAAGATCTCTTGATCGATGGCAACACTATCGCAAAAAGGCCAGAAGACAGACTGAGGGTGAAAGCATGAAAGAAACCGAACAAAAACAGATTTACAAAGGGATCGTAATGGACAACGGAAAGCCGCTCAGCGTCAGGGGCAAACTATTTGAGGGCAAAGTGGTCAGCGCAAAAAACAAGAACACTGTCGTGATTCAGCGCGAAAGCCCACTATACATCACAAAGACAAAAAGATATGCAAGAAGCAAGAGCACGATTCACGCATACAAATCGTCAAAACTTGAGATCAAGGAAGGCACTGTCGTGGTGGCGGCCGAATGCAGGCCTATTGCCAAATCCGTTTCGTTCGTGGTAGTGGAGGTCAAATCATAAATGTCAGCAGGAAAGAGTCGTGCAGTATCCGCAAAGGGAGTGCAAGAGTTCAGACCGTATGTGACAAGGGCTCTGCCGGTTGGAGCAAGAATCAACTGTGCCGACAACACGGGTGCAAAAATCCTTGAGATAATAATGGTAAAGCACACAAAAACAAGAACCTCGCGGTACCCGGCAGCTGCGGTAGGGGACTTTGTTAATGTAGTGGTAAAGAAGGGGCCTGCAGAGCTAAGAAAACAGATTTTTGGCGCAGTGATAATCAGACAAAAATATCCGATTCGTAGACTAAACGGAGTTCGCGTGTCTTTTGAGGACAATGCAGCAGTTCTCGTAACGCCTGAAGGCGAAATAAAGGGAACGGACATCAAGGGACCAGTTGCAGCAGAAGCCTCAGAAAAATGGCCAAGGGTAGCCAACCTGGCGTCAATGGTGGTGTGAGATGAAGCCAACGATTATTCGAAACAGAATGATTTTCGGCGCATCGCCTTTCATGCGAAGCAAACAACTGTGCAGCCATCTTTCAAAGGAACTACGGCAAAAATACCACAGAAACAGCATTCGAGTAACTGAAGGTGACACGGTACGCGTAATGCGCGGCGAATTCAAAGGAGTCACAGGCAAAATCACCAAAGTCTCCACTGAGAAAAACGGGGCCGCAGTTGAGGGAATAAAAAAAGAGAAACTCAAGGGAGGAAACCTGGACGTTTTCATTCACACATCAAATCTCTTGGTAACAGACATCAACACCGAAGACAAATGGCGACAAAGCAAACTCGAAGGGAAAAAACCCAAACCTCCAAAGGAAGTAAAACAAAAAGAAGAGAAACCAAAGGAAGTAAAACCAAAAGAGGACAAGCCAAAAGAAGAGAAACCAAAGGAAGTAAACCAAGAACAAAAACCGCAACAAAAACAACAACCAAAGCCGCAACCAAAGCAAGAAAAGCAACAGCCGACAAAAAAAGCAGCAATATCAAAAGAAAAATCACAAAAATCAAAAGATACAAAGAAAAAAGGCACATCTAAATCAAAAAAGAGGGATAAATAATGCCAAGAATAGCAGGAAGCAAGAAACTCAAAAGACAAATGGCCCCGATGTTCTGGGGCATCTCAAGAAAAAAGCCTAGGTTCGTCACTACTGTAAGGCCTGGGCCGCACTCAAAGCATTATTCTATTCCGTCGCTTGTATTTTTGAGAGACACACTCAAACTCGTCACAACTGCAAGAGAGGCAGAATATGCGATTTACAACGGCAAAGTCAAAGTAGACGGCATCACAAGAAAATCAATTCATCACGGCATTGGCCTGATGGATGTAGTTGAGCTTGATGGCGTATCCGACATTTACAGACTGGTTCCAAAATCAGGCCATCTATTGGAGCCAATCAAAATTAAAAACAATGAAAAATCTGTCAAGCTAGTCAAAGTTACAAGCAAGACCACCATCAGGAACAAAAAAACACAACTTGGATTCCATGACGGCCGCACACTTGTCACTGATATGGACATAAAGGTTGGCGATTCATGTCTCATGCAAGTGCCGGAACAAAAAATCACCGAAGTCCTCAAGCTAGAAAAAGGAGCCAAAGTCCTAGTCACAAAAGGAATAAACGCAGGGCAGATAGCCGAAGTCAAAGAAATCAGAGAAGGCACATTCGTACTTCCAAAACGTGCATTACTTTCATTTGGCGAGCGCGAAATCGAAATCCCAGCAGATCTTGTGATGGTTGTAGGCAAAAAGGAGCCGATTATTCAGATAGCGTGATACTATGTCAGAAAACACAATGAAACAAATCAGGTTGGAAAAAGTTGTCCTCAACATGGGCGTAGGAAAGTCTGGTGAGGCGATCGAGATTGCTAAAAAAGCACTCGATCAAATTACCGGCAAAAAATCATGCGCCCGCGACGCAAAAGCAACGCAAAGAGATTGGGGCGTAAGAAAAGGAGAGCCAATCGGAGTTGCAGTGACTGTGCGTGGCCAAGACGCTGCGACGCTGCTTAAGCGATTATTTGAGGCTGTGGGAAACAGAGTCAAAGGCAAGTCATTTGATGACTTTGGAAACGTTTCATTTGGAATCAAAGAACACATCGACATCCCAGGAATCAAATACGATCCACAAATCGGCATACTGGGGCTGGAGGCAGCAGTCACGCTCACAAGGCCTGGATTTAGCATTCGTGTTCGCAGCAGACACAAGGCGAGTGTAGGAAAACACCACAGGATCTCAAAAGAAGAAGCAATTGAGTTTTTAACTAGGGAGTTTGGGGTGGCAATAGTATAATGAAAGACAGGACATACCAACACACTGGAAGAAAAGAGCACAAATTCGGCAAAGGCTCAAGATGGTGCAAAAGATGCGGCGACTATACAGCAGTAATTCAAAAATACAACCTCATGATATGCAGACGCTGCTTCAGGGAAGTGGCAGACTCCCTAGGATTCGCAAAATATAGGTGAGAAAAATGCCGGCAACCAATATAATTTCAAATCTCTTCAATACACTCTACAACAACGAGGCACGAAGGAGAACCGAGTGCGTGATCCTGCCTACCTCAAAGCTTGCCGTAGAGGTGCTAAAAACACTGCAAAAACACAACTATATTGGCGAATTTGAGCACATCGAGGACAACCGTGGCGGCAAATTCAAGATAAAACTGCTTGCCCACATCACAAAATGTGGCGCGGTTACACCAAGATTCAAAGTAAAGAAAAACGAGTTTAACGAGTGGGAACAGCAATATCTGCCAGCATACAACAGAGGCATGCTTATAGTGACCACAAACCAAGGCGTAATGTCGCACCACGAGGCAGAAAACAAAGGAATCGGAGGCTTTTTGCTGGGATATGTCTACTAAACAGGTCGAAATTTTCGAGGCTACATTCGACGTTCCTGAAAAAGTCAAAGTGTCACTAAACAAACACATGCTGTATGTGGAAGGTCCACTGGGTAAGACTCACAAGAACTTTAAGAAAATACCGGTGAATCTTGAGGTCAAAGACAACAAAGTCACCGTGAGGGCATTAAATGAGCGCAAAAAATACCATGCGATAGCAAACACCGCACTCTCAATAATAAGAAATCTGTGCGAGGGCGTAGTCGAAGGCTACACGGTAAAAATGAAGGTAGTTTACGCACACTTTCCAATAACTGTGAAAACCAAGGATAACCTGGTCTTAATTGAGAACTTTCAAGGCGAGCGCGCACCGCGCGTTGCAAAGATTCACGGCGCAACCAAGGTGGTCTCAAAAGGCGACGATGTCATAATTACTGGCCCAGTACTAAACGACGTCACGCAAACAGCTGCCGGGATCCAATCAGTAACCAAAGTAAAAAACAAAGATCATCGCGTTTTCCTAGATGGTATCTACCAGTACCACAAAGCAAAAGGCATCGAAAAATAATTCTCCTCTGAATTTTTGCCAACTAGTAAGGATTAAATCGCATACATCAAGGTACAAACGTGTTGCCACCCTAGCTCAGCGTGGTAGAGCGCCTGACTGTTAATCAGGGGGTCGTCAGTTCAAGTCTGACGGGTGGCGCATGATCTTTCTAAATTCGAGTTCTGAAAGATTGTATTTTGAACCTGGGTCGTCGCTCCGTACTGAAATTCTTTCAAAGTTCCTAAATATTTCTAAATTCGAATTTTGAAATATTGATCGTTGCAACCATTTGGTTTATTCTGTTAGACCATTGCGATCTAATATCTGATCGAATATACTCATCATGCAGGAGGTTTACATTGGCCAGAACTAGAAGGGCCAATCGTTATTGTATTGATTGTGGAGGCAGGCTGACCTACTACCCACGTCTTTCCAACCCAAAGGCGCCAAACGAACACCGGGTCCTAGTGTATGCGTGCCCCGACTGCACAAAAGACTTTGAAAAACCAAAACTACTCTCCATTAGACGAAATCAGGTAGAGGATCCGCTGGAAACAGTAGAAGTGGAGATTGTCGAGACAAGAGAAAGATTGACGCTTGCCAACTAAGTGCCACAGACCCAAATTCACCCAATTTGTTTAATTTTACCGCATTTTTTACCCGAAAAGACCCACCTTTTTGCACCAAAACACTGCACAAAAATCACAAAAATCGTGCGTGTGCACACGGTTACTAGGCCATTTTGTCCAATGTTCGTGGTTTTGGAGGGGGGTTTAGCTTTTATTCGTATCAAAAATAGTTTTGCCATCTTTAGCTGGGCAATGGGGGTGTTTTGGTGGTTGCTTGCAATAGTCACGAACAAGTGTTAAACCCCCTCCAAAATCGTGCGTTTTTGAAAAAATCGGTCCATTCGTAAATGGCGGGTGGGGAGGAGGGGGTTTAACACTTACGAATAAAATTATTCTTAAAACAAAAAAGGGGTGGCTGTGCCATATGTGGTTTTTTGAGCCAAAGATGACTTAATTTGCCCATTCTCTGAATTACTATGTAATGAAGATTAGAAAAGCTTCCATGGAGGCTTACGATGATTTTAGAAAATACTTTGCGTTCTCATGCGTCGACTTGATAATTTTTAATGGTGATTCTGTTCTTCTGACTAGACGTACTAGGCCTCCGTACAAGGGTTACTGGCATCTTCCTGGCAGCATGATTCACAAAGGTGAAAAGATACCTGACGCAATACGCAGATCCGCAAAAGAGGAATTGAACCTCAACGTAAAAATCAAAAAATTCGTTGGAGTCTACGAAAGCTTGGACAGATATAGGCACGACATATCGCACGGCTATGTGGTCGACGTTAAATCAGGCAGTCTCAAAACGGATCATCAGAGCAGCGAGTACGGTTTCTTTAGGAGGCTTCCACAAAAGACAATCCCGCACCACAAATCGATGATTCGTGACGCTCGCCAAGTCGTCATGCGTAAAAAATAGCTTATTTCAAAATTCGAGTTTAGAAATATTCCTCATGGAATAGTTAATTAAGTAGGAACAAAAAGATCGGAACAATGGCTAGCAAAATACTTGGACTTGTGGCAATCACAGTGCTGCTATCTACCATACTGGTAATGGCCTTATTCCATGACCAATACGCAGAAGCCAAACCCTCATCCAAGTCACCAAAACACAAGTTCAACAAATGGCATTCAAACAAAGTCTGTGGCGATAAGATCTGTGAAAAGTTCTTCAACAAGATCCCAACCAAAATTGGACGCGGTTCGCCTCACAGATAAAGGAGGCACTTTTTCACTTTTTCCTTACCATACTGTTCAAATTACAAATATCTCAAAATTCGAATTTTGAAACATATCTAAATGGACTCTATTATTTTGTGGCAAGGCGCTTTATGCAAGTTCGCAGCATGCTGCGGTTAGTGTACTGCTGTCTAGTACTAATTACTGCCAATGAAGGAGGGAGTTTGCAGAAGCAAAAAAAGCCGATGTCGAGCAACAACGCCGCAAGTATTCTTACTGGGTGGGAAACAAAGTCTGCGGAGACAAGCTGTGTGACGGTTCCTCATACCAAAAATAGAATCTAAAGTCCACCTATGACACATATACGCACGAAGAATTACTGAAGATCAAAACCAAGCCGTCTAAATAAATTAAAAATTAGGGTTTTCTATCTTGAAAGTCCCCTGATTGCAGCTTCGCCCTTTCTCAAGCCGATTGATGTATCGTTGATTGAACAAAGCTCATCCCCACATATCTTGGAGGGAGTTCTGTTTTTCTTCCAGGTGCCTACATCCTTGAGGTACTTACCCTTGGATTTGACTGCTTCTGCATCTGGCACCATGTTGATTGCAGCTGCAATAGTTCCCAATAGTAGTATTCCGGCGGAAAATATTGCGGCAGACATAAGCTTATTCATGATTACAATACGCCGTATCTGGATTATTAAACCCATCTGAGAAATCGTAGCTGACAGATTTGTTGACTTCATACATCGTTTCTCCAAATGGTGGGTAGTTTTTCAATCTTTTCTATTATTTCAAGCGCCAGATCGTTGTTTCTTTCCTGCAACGCTACGGAAAAATCATAGCCGAGCTTTATTGCTTCAGGTGAAAGATCTTTGAGAGTTGTAAGATCGCGTCCCTCGAGTCTTATTCGTTCGCCCAGCGCGCAAGTCTTCCAGTTGTCTGAAAGATCCTGGTGGCTTTGGGTGATCTGTTCCCGCAGCATTGCGCGCCATTGCACCAGCTCCATCTTTTTGATTAACTGCTCGGTTTTCTGTGAATAAAAAACTCTCACGAATATTAGAAAATCTTACAGATACTTGAGCTTTATGCTGTTTTTTTATTTTCGAGTATTGTGTCTAGCGCCTCGGACAGTTTTTCAAAACCATATCTGCTGATGAGTGCTGACAGCTCCTTGACAATCACCATCTTTTCAGTCGCCGCGTCGTTGTTCTGACTGTTTCCCAATGTTTGAGGGTCCACTCTGAACATATCTAGCTCGGCCTCGAATTTTCTTTGCCCTTCTTTGATCCTCTCGAGTGTGGACACTCGGTGTTGAAGGTGGGCATTGACAAACTTCATGTACTGATCCGCGTTTTTTGTGTCCTCGCGGGTTTCAATGATTTGATCCTTGACTCTTTCCGCATGATTTCTAGTATCGGTTTGAACACTGACTGCCCTTATTGGGTTTTCAAGGTCTGACTCGTCTTTGCTGGCAACTCGGTTTAGATAGCGTCTTGACACATTTGACTTTATGACACACATATCTAATATGGGATATCTTGTTCCGTATGAACAAACATTGCCGCGTGCTCACGCCTGCAAATTCAACTCTTTGTTAAATCTAGTTTATCGTGACTCTCTTAAGAAATGAGACGGTGAGACAGGCATGGAAGAGCTGGAACTAAAACTACAAGTGCCAAAAATGCCCACTGACAGTCAATTACGTATAATCGAAGAATGCTTCAGGGAGATGCCAGTGGAAGAGATCCTGCTCGGCCTCAAATTTGCAAAAAACAGGTGGTCTGCAAAAGACGCCGGAGTCCTCAAAGTGGGGCGAAAAAGCATAATCCAAAAAGAAGTTCATTCCGTCACAAGCGAGCAAGCGCAATGGCGACTAAAGAATTGGAAGATGATGATTTCAAATTACCGACGGCGCGGATACAGCTATCCAACCATCTCTCGAATCAAGAAAATACTGATTGAAAAAAGCAAGAAAAAGTCTAGATGACAGATTCTCTTTTTTGCAACACTCCTGCGGGGAGTCCTGATGGTGGCTCGGGGATGTTTGCTCTTGCTTGGCCTTCGATGACTGCAGCCGCCTCTTCGAGAATCGCCAGTGTGTCTGAGTTTGTGGTGTGAGTTGTTATCACATCTGTGTTGCTCATGGATGATCCGTTGAGCACATCGCCGAGTATCTGCGAGAGATTCTGCATGGATGATGTTGCCTCCGGCATTATTCCTCTAAGTGAGTTGCTCAAGCCGTTGATTACCGACATGCATGGGCTCAATGTAACCACGATGTCTCCGAGCTCTGACACTGTGTTGAGTCTTAACTGAATTTGTTCGAGTGCCAGCTTTGCCCCTGTGACCATGTTGTGCATTTTTCTTATCTCCAAAAGCTCTGTGGCGTATGCTCTTGCGTGAAGGTGGTTGTTTGATTTTTGCGCACTTACTATTTTGCTGAAAATGTAGTCGTTTTTTTGCTTGATTTTTGCCGCAATAGAATCAAGTTTGACAATCTGGAGTTGAAGATTCTTTTGAGCAACGTCGATTTTGTTTTTGAGTGGTACGTCAGGCCTCACTTTGTCAAGTATCTTCTGTGAGAGATTGTCCGACCTCCCCACATCACTCCATTTGTCACTTAATGAACCCATTCTGATTGTGCTAAAAAAATTAGTTTTAAAGAACTTTGTAACCGGGCACCCTGTCACCCTGGTAACAGGGATCCGCGGTAACAAGTTTTAGCCAAAGGTAAACGTGTATATCTCAAAACCAGGCCTGTCCACATTTATCTGAATTGTGTGCCTTGCCGCTTCTTCAGAGTTGACTAGGTTGTACAACGTTGAAGCTGATATTGAGACCATTCCGTCACCGGTAACATCAGAGCCGGCGTCTTGCTTTGAAATGGGCTTTCCATCAAGCAGGATCTCAAGCTCCGCATCTCCCGCAGCTACGATGTTGACCTGTTTTGCAAAATACGGCAGCACGATCGTTCCGCTTTCCGAAGTCAGCACCATCCTGTCTGCAAGATTTCTCCAAGTGCCGCCAAGGTAAAAGTAATTGTCTCTAAGTGATGGTGGGATCACATATGAGACAGATTTTTCTGGCTGAAAGCCTTCTTTGTTGCCAAGCTGGTTTCTCCCTAGCGCAAAATCATACCCAAAATATAATTCAGGAGTTCTGGATCCGTGTTTGAACTCCTCGATGTAGACTAGGGGCTGTGCTGCTGCAATATCCAGTCCGAGTCGGTCGGCCCTCTCTCTTAGTAACTCTTGAATGACTGTCTCTGTCTCATCGTATGCGCCCTCGCCGATGTGATCATACCTGATGTAGCCTTCGTCATCTGCAATGTATTTTCTTGGCCAGTACCGATTTTCAAACGCGTCCCAAATTTTTTTGTCGTTGTCCAGTATGACGGGATACTTGATTCCAAATTTTTCTACCGCAAGCTTGACGTTTTCTATGTCTTTCTCAAACTCAAACTCAGGTGAGTGAATCCCAACTATGATGAGTCCCTTGTCAGAGTATTTCTCGTTCCACGCCGTGAGGTAAGGAAGGGTTCTTTGGCAGTTGACGCAGCTATATGTCCAAATGTCGTAGAGAACGACTTTGCCATCAAGCTGCTGCATTAGCTCCTCTGGGCTAGTGTTGATGTAGCCAGAAATCCCTTCAAGCTTAGGCGCTTTCTTGAAACGAGTTTTGTCAATGCTGGTCAGGCCGTCCTGTGTTTGCAAGTTTGCGCCGCTTTGACCTAGTTGTTTCTCTATTATACCAAAATACAGGCTTGCACCGGCAATCCCGCCTGCAACCACTATTCCCATTATTAATGCAGTCTTTATTTCAGTCTTCATCTGGTCACCCAAGAAGCAGATTGTTTAGCAATGGAAAGCTGGCTATTGCGGCAAGCTGGTTTGTGAGCACCAATACGCCGAGCAGTACTATGAGCATGCCAGTGATCACAGAGTAGTATTTTAGGTGCCTGCTTAGAGCCACGACGATTCTGGACATTCGTGAGAAAAACGCCCCGATCAGGATGAAAGGAATGCCAAGTCCTAGCGAGTACGCAAGCAGCAACGTAAATGACTGGCTCGGCGTCGTTGCGGCAAGCGTCAGGATGCTTCCAAGTATAGGCCCAATGCATGGGGTCCAGCAAGTAGCAAAGGCAAGACCAAACACAAACGACAGTGGGTAGCTTGCCTTTCCTACGGTAGGTATGATCTTTTTCTCAAAATTGAGCTTACCAATCCGAGTTGATAGTAGCATGAATCCACCGAATCCAATTATTATGATGCCGCCAACTTGGTTGAAGCTTGAAGTCAGGCTAGCTGCGCTGCTTGCAAGAACACTGTTCAAAATTATGCCGAAAATTGAAAACACGACAGAAAAGCCTAATACGAAAAACATGCTGTTCAAAAAAATATTGAGTCTTGTAGTTAGCATGTTCACGGATTTGGTTCTTTGCAGATCGGTTATTGTGGTTCCTGATATGTATGCAAGAAAAGCCGGAATGACTGGCAAAATGCACGGCGCAAGAAATGAGCCAAGTCCTGCGAGTGCTGCTACCGCAATGGTGACCTCCGCCATGTGCATAAGACCTCGAATTTTTTATTAAAGCGTTGTTCCACATTGATTCCGAATTTCATTGATTTTTATCTAAGTGAGACGGTTATACACTATGAATAAAAGGTTCATAATTGTGGGGATAATTCTTGGAGTGATCATTGCAATAGCAGTGTACGTCGGTTCCCCGATGTTTCTTGGCATGGGCTAGTCTACAAAATCTGAAATTTTTTACCAGCCTTTTCAAACACGTCTAATGCGGCCCCAATGTGATCTTCGGAGAGCCATGCGGTCACCGAAATTCTTATGCGTGCGCTGTCTTTTGGGACAGTGGGGTACCTGATTGGTTGGGCAAACACACCTCTTTCATACAAATACTCCCCAAACTCCAGTGCGCGTTTTTCATCGCCTATGATCAATGGGATTATGTGTGTCTGCGATCGTATGTCGTAACCCATTTTTCGCAATTGTGTCGAGAGCAGCTTGACATTGCGCTCAAGTTTTTTTCTTTGGACCTCTCTGTTTTGTTTGAGCCTCTTGAGTGTAAGATCGATCAGAAACGAGGGCAGAGCTGAGGTGTAAATAAAGGACTTGGCTTTGTTGACGCACAAGTCAATCACATCCTTGCTTGCCGCTACATATCCGCCAAACGAACCAAGCCCCTTGCTGAGACTGCTTATGTAGACGTCGATATTTTTTTCAACGCCAAAGTGACTTGCAGAACCCCTCCCGTCTATTCCCACAGTAAAGTCTCCGTGCGCGTCGTCCAGAATCAGAACTGCATTGTTTTTTTCTGCCACCTCTGAGATCTTTTTCAGATCAGCCATGTCGCCGTCCATGCTAAAGACTCCTTCTGTGACAATGAATTTTGTTGCCTTTTTGTAGGCGCGTATTTTTTTTGCCAAGTCGTCAACATCATTATGTTTGTAAACCAACGTCTTTGCCTTGCACAGCCGACAGGCCTCAATGATGCTTGCATGATTCAATTCGTCACTTAGAATCAGGGAATTCTTTGATGCAAGAGCCGGAATTGCGCCAAGGTTTGCCATGTAGCCGGTTGGAAAAATCAGTGCTGCCTCTTGAGATTTGTGTGCTGCGAGGATCTTCTCCAGTTTCATAAACGACACATCGTTGCCGGAGACGAGCCTAGAGCTTGACTGGAACTGTCTTGGCGCAAGCTCTGGCACAGACAAGCCAAGATAGTCATTTGAGCAAAAATTGACAAGCCTTTTTCTTCCGATGGTTATGTATGGCCCATCCACCCTGCCATAATGCATTTGT
Source organism: Candidatus Nitrosotenuis sp. (assembly GCA_035575435.1). GTDB lineage: Archaea > Thermoproteota > Nitrososphaeria > Nitrososphaerales > Nitrosopumilaceae > Nitrosotenuis. The sequence goes on along the minus strand of DATLXX010000001.1, from coordinate 5,332 downwards.
CTGTAGAGGTTTTCTTTTTTTATCTCCTCTAACGTGTCGGCAATAAAGCCAAGTTTATGCTTCAAGATTGATTTTTTTGATCATTTCGAGGTCTTTTTTCATCTCGTTGCCGCCAAGCGTCAGGTACCCGGCACTTATGATTCCGTTTGCGCCACTCAGAAGGAGCTCTTGGCCATCGTCTTGCAGATGGACTTCGCGCCCTCCAGATATTTTTATTATTGAGCGCGGCAGCGCAAATCGAGTCACAGCAAAAACTCGTAAAATCTCTTCAAATGGGAGTGGTGTCTGTAACTGTAGCGGCGTTCCAGGTATTGGCACGAGCATGTTTATTGTGACCTCTTCCGGCTCAAGCCAGGACAAATCCAAAATCAACTCCAGCCTTTGTTTTCTTGTTTCGCCAAGGCCGATTATCCCGCCTGTGCACAGCTCAAGACCAGCTCTTCGTGCAATAAGCAAGGTGTCTATTCTGTCTTGGTAGGTGTGAGTAGTGCAGATCTCTGCAAACTTTGATCTGGCTGTCTCTAAATTATGGTTGTATCTGCGGACACCTAGCTCTTTGAGTTTTTGTGCTTGCTCGTATGTGAGAAATCCGAGGCTGCATTCTATGTTTATGCCGACCTGCTCGTTGATCTGTCTTATTATGTGGCAAACCTGCTCAAAATCGCTTTTTGATGGTTGTCTCCACGCAGCAACAAGGCAATAAGACTCGGCACCTTCGTTTTTTGCTTTTTTTGCCATCGATACTATTTTTTCTGCGGGCAGGAGCTGATATCCGTCACCACCTGTGTTGAAAAACGCTGACTGGCCGCAAAACGCACAGTCCTCGCTGCAGTAGTTCTTTTTTATGTTTGCAAGCTGCTCTACATCGACTTTGTTTCCCTGAAATGCGCGGGTTATTTTGTTTGCCGCCTCAGACAGGGCCTTCAAATCGGCCACGTTCATCAACACTTCGAGTTCACAATTGTCAAGCTTTTTGCCAGAAAGGACTTTGTCTTGGCATACTAGAATAAAATCGCGCTCAGTGTTCAACAATTCGTAGCAAGATTATACGGTTAATTAAGATTTCAAATGTTAACCGCTTGACATGTGGTTGGTTTACAATAGTTTTGTGCTTTTGGAGATATTTTTGAGGGTCTTTAATGTGCCATCGACGAGGAAGTTCAACTCGGACTCGGAAATGGCAAGGGGCGGCACAAGCATGACTATGTTTCCCAAGGCCCTAAGGTAGATCCCGTGTTTTTTTGCCTCATCGAAGACTACCTTGTTCGTAGATTTTCTAAAAACGAGGGGGGTTTTCTTGGTATCTTTGACCAACTCTATTGCTGCAAGCAGTCCCTTCGAACGAACGTCGCCTACGATGTCTATTCCGTCAAACTCTTGAAGCCTTTTTGCCAGCGTCCTTGAGGTTTTTTGAACTCGGCTCATGAGTCTTGTCTTCTCATAGAGATCGAGATTTTTGTTTGCGACGGCACATGCAAGGGGGTTTCCAGTGAAGGTGTGTCCGTGGAAGAAATGCTTCATCTCCAAATACCGGCCTAAAAATGACTCGTAGATCTTCTTTGAAACAGATGTGGTTGCCAAAGTCATGTAGCCTCCAGTCAGCATCTTGCCGTGGGATACTATGTCTGGTCTGCTTTTCTGCGCAACATACTCTACAAGAGAGCCCAGTCTGCCAAAACCTGTGGCAATTTCATCTAAAACAAAAAGCGTACCGTGTTTTCTGCAAATTCTGCTTATTTCTGCCTGGAAGCCGTCTTGATATATGTTGACTCCGCCTGCAAGCTGGGCGCCGCTCTCCATCATAAACGCGGCTATTCTGTCGTTGGCAGCAAGCACCATTTCGATTTTTTCTAACACTGAATTCAGATAGTCTTTTTTTGTTTTGTTTGGTGGGATTCTATAGTCGTTCACAAATGGAATTCGTATCGTCTTGAAGAGTTGACTCTTAAACGGCGAAAAAAACCCTGGGACGTAACCGGCCGACATGGCACCATACGTGTCACCGTGGTAGCCGTTTTCAAGCGTTGCAAAAATTGTCTTCTTCTCCCCCATATTTTGCCAATACTGCGTCGCAATCTTGAGTGATATCTCCATGGCCGTCGAGCCGTCATCGGAGAAAAACACCCGATGCATGCCAGGCAGTATGCGGATGAGCCTTCCTGCCAGCTTTTCTGCCTGATCGTTTGTCAAATTAAAAAGTGAAGAATGCGAGATTTTCTTTGATTGAGCATGTATGGCCGAAATCATCTCTTTTTTGGAGTGGCCCCACACGTTGCACCACATGCTAGCCACACCATCAAGGAGTCTATTTCCATGCGAGTCGACAAGCCACATTCCGTCTCCTCTGACTATTTTTGGAAAGCTCGGCCAGTCTTTCATCTGAGTGTAGGGGTGCCAAACAAAGCTTTGATTCTTCATTGGCTGTTGTAGAAAAACTCATTTTAATAATCAAACGGTAAGATTAATCAGTCGACGACTCAGAGCCATCCTGATGAAGTCGTTCTTTGTGACTGCCACTGACACTGAAATCGGCAAAACTGTGATCACTGCGTCTTTAGCACTCGCACTGAAAAACCGCGATATCGACGTGGGTGTGATGAAACCGTTTGCCTGCGGTGGGCAACAAAAACAGGGCTTCAAATCCGAAGACGCCCAACTGCTTGCCAAATCAGCCGGAGTTGTAGACAGCGAGGATCTGATCAACCCGTATTTTTTCCCGATCCCAGCATCGCCATATGCTGCGGCAAACAAACTAGGTGCATCAATCGATATCGAAGTCGTGATACAAAAGTTTGAAAAACTCCAAGAGTTGCACGATGTCGTCCTAGTTGAAGGAATAGGCGGCATCATGACCCCAATTTTGAAAAACTACTTCGTAGCTGACCTCATAAAAGATATGAATCTTGAGGCCATCGTGGTCACCAGCGCAAAAATCGGCACCGTGAATCACACCATTCTGACGTGCGAGGCATGCAAAAAATACGGTCTGACTCTGCGTGGACTGATCATCAATAACTATGATTCTACAGGCTACGTGGTAGACGAGCTGACAAAAGACCTGACAAACCTGACTGGCGTAGAATCTCTTTGCGCCGTTCCACATTTAGACGATCTTAGCATCAATCGCGTCTCTGAGATTTTGCAAAAAAACGACATAATTAAAAAACTCAGCTTTTAAAAATCTTGAACTTGATCTTGGGTCTCTTTGCAAGAAACTCATCAATGTCGTCAAACATGGCTGAAAAGTTTGTAGTCACGTCGTACGTCCTAAAGGGGTTTGGCGTAAACGAATTTGAAATTATCCAGATGTTGTCTCTTTTAGGTTGGATTTTCTGTAGTTTCTGTAGGTGTGCGATAGCCTCATCGCTGGCAGTCTTTACAAAATACAGTACAAGTGACTCGGCAGGGGATTCTAAAAGCGTCTTGGAGTCTGGAATTGCTATGTCTACCTCAACACCGTTCACTTCAATCTTTCTTTGGCTTGGTACCAGGGTGTTTGTGAGCACATAGTGTGTCAGTCCTTCTGCACACAAAACAAAGTTCGCCGGAACGTTTTCGATTTCAGAGATTCGTTTAATGCAGTTTTGCAAAATCTCTTGAATTATCTTGGCTTTGCTTCCTGCAGATATTGAAGCTTGTATTCTGCTATCTGTTGCTCGCCCTATTTCATCGTAGAGTATGTCTTTGATTTGTGAGGGCTCCATGAGTTGAATTTGTTGCCTTTCTTACTGACAGAATGCATATTTGCGCTCGCCCTTGCTTTCCGGCGATTTTTCAATACTTACCAAGACGAATTCCTCTTTTGCGTCAAGGAGGCTTTCATGGGGGCTGCGTTTGTTTTCGTGGATCTCTTCGTATTCTTCTAGTGAGAGCTTCTTTCTTTCTCCTATTTCGGCCTCTATGTTCATGTTCTTTACAATTTCTTTGTATGTCGGTTGTATTACGCCGCTGAAGACCATTGCGCTACTACCGCTACCATAGGAGCCAAAGCCTATTCGCTTTCCTTCCAAGTCTACTCCTTTTTGGAACTCAAATTCAAGGCAGCTACGGAATCCCAAGTAAAGCGATGCGGTGTACAGATTGCCAATCATGGACGAAGCGATAAGCGAGCTTGCAAGCTTGTCCTCGTAGAACTGCTGGTATTCCTTTGTCCTCGTAAACAGCTTTGTAAATTCGTGATCTTTTGCCATGTATTCGTCGTCTGCCAAAATCGACTCGATCGTTCCACGTGGATCCTTTGGAACCGGCTCATCCATTCCTGTCTGCTCTATGATTCTTTTCCACCTTGGGAGGTGTCTCCATTCTCTTCTGAGCAGGTATGCAAGCGCCTTCTTTCCCATGTTGCTGTACGGGAGGTGCATGCACAGGTAGTCTATGTAATCAAGTATTGTCTCGCCTTCTTTTATCTTGATGAGGCCTGTCTCCAGCGCCTTCTTTTTGTATAACTCGAATGCTTTTTTGACCTGAATCAGATACAACAAGTTGGAGTATTGGCCATGCACAATGGGAGTTTCTTTGCCAAACGGCCTGTAGAAATCATACTCATTTTTGATTGATGTGGACGTAACTTTGGTGTCGAATTGAAGCAATCTTGGGTTGTCGTTTAAGAGCATGGCGATTGCCCCAGCTCCTTGGGTGTATTCTCCGGCCGAGCCAAGGTCGTACTTGGCAATGTCTGAAACTACAACAATGGCATACTTGCCTTCCGCTTCTCCGGCCCTAATCCAGTTGCAGTTATCGTATAATGCGTAAGAGCCAGAAACACACGCAAATTTGCACTCTATTCCACCGCAATGCTCAAAGGAGTCCTGACCATAAACCTGCTCGAGCATGCCTATTACATACGAGTTTAGGGCCTTTGATTCATCCAGGGCCGACTCGGTAGCTACATACAGCCTTCCCACATCCTTTGGAGAGACGTTGTTTTTTTGCATCAGTTTTAGGCATGCGTTTGCAGCAAGGCACGCAGGGTCTTGGTTGGTGTCGACTATTGCCATCTTGGATATGCCCAGCCCCTGCTTGAGCTTTGCAGGATCAAGCCCTCTGGCTACAGCAAAATCCGCCGAGTCTACAAACAGCCTCGGTATGTATATTGCAATGTCATCTATGCCTGCTGCCATGAGCTTTCCCTTCTGAGTTTTGAATATAAGGGTTATTAGACTATAAAAAATTATAAACTAATCAATGAAATTAGCCGTGTAGAAACCATCCCAAAATCACACCATAATTCCTAGTTGTTCTATAGCAATTATATGCAATAATACGACACATCACCTCTCGATTCTGCGTCAGGATATGCCTGGACATGACATACTCTCCAAGCATCCTCTTT